>NZ_JBIURV010000008.1:0-265221 GCF_044741025.1 Streptomyces sp. NPDC088246 | reverse complement strand
ATGACGAGGTCGTAGCCGGCCTTCTCGATGGCCTTGGCCAGCACGAGGGACGTACCGATGGCGTCCGTGCCGTGCAGGTCGTCGTCCTCGACGTGGATGGCCTTGTCGGCACCCATCGACAGCGCCTTGCGCAGCGCGTCCTTGGCATCCTCCGGACCCACCGTCAGGACGGTGATCTCCGCGTCATCCGCCTCGTCCGCGATCTGCAGCGCCTGCTCCACCGCGTACTCGTCGAGCTCCGACAGCAGACCGTCGACATCCTCACGGTCCAGCGTCAGGTCATCGGCGAAGTGCCGGTCGCCGGTGGCGTCGGGCACGTACTTCACACAGACAACGATCCTCAAGCTCACGCCGGCTCTCCTACTGCATCGTCATTTCTGGGCTGCCTTGTTGCACGCAGCATAGGCGCCTGATGGGGCGGTTTCCGGTCGGGCGACCGACGCTCCGAAGGAAATATTACTAGTCAGTACACCCAGTGTTTCCCCCATGAGCAAGCGCTTGGAACTGTGATCTGGCCAACGTGCGGCGCCCTTGTGCCGCTTGGGAGTTCTCAGTCCCGCAGAGCGGTGAAACGGCCCTGGTGATACAGCAGCGGGCGACCGCCTCCGGCCGGGTCGCCGACCACGGCCTTTGCGATCACGATCCGGTGGTCCCCCGCCGGAACCCGGGCCACCACGCGGCAGACCAGCCACGCCAGCACACCGTCGAGCACCGGCACACCTGCGGGCCCACTGCGCCAATAGGTGGACGGGCCGAACCGGTCGGCGCCGCTGCGGGCAAAGGTGGCAGCCAGCTCCTGCTGGTGCTCACCGAGTATGTGGACGCCGATGTGTTCGGCCTCGGCCACGACCGGCCAACTGGAGGACGAGGTCCCCACACCGAAGGAGATCAGCGGCGGCTCGGCGGCGACGGAGTTGAGAGAGGTTGCGGTGAAGCCGACCGGCCGGTCACCTGCGGCGGTGATCACTGCCACACCGGCGGCGTGCTGCCGGAAGACCGAGCGGAGGAGTTCGGGGGATGCCGTGCGGGAGGTGCCGAGCTCGGGCGAAGCCGTCATGGAGGTGTCCTTCTGCGAGGGAGGCGTACGGGGCCGTGGTTGCTCAGGCATCCGGACAGCGCGCACTCGCGTTGCGGGCGAGATCCACATGGACCCGGCCGTAGAGAAGGGGTTCTGGCGGCATAGCGTCAGACTGACGATGCGTGGTGGGGGCAGTCAAGAGCGTTCCGCAATGTGGGAGATGCATCACGGTCCGTCACATTGCCCGTCCCAGTGCGGCGACGACGTCGACGGTACGCGGCTGCCCGACGGCCCGGCGGACGATCCGGCCGGTGGCATCGAGGATCAGCACGGTCGGTGTCCGGCTGATCTCCAGCTCGCGCACGAGAGTGAGATGCGCCTCGGCGTCGATCTCGACATGGGCGACGCCGTCCACCATTCGCGCCACCTCGACGAGAGTACGGCGGGTGGCCCGGCAGGGCTGACAGAACGCACTGGAGAACTGCACAAGGGTTGCCCGCTCCCCCAATTCCGCGCCGAGTTGGGCCGCGTCCAGTGTTCCCGCCTGTGTCTGCCCGTCCACCTTCGGCCTCCTGTCAGAGCTCTTCGCAAGGGGTCAGCACCACCGGACACCAAGACATTCCCGGCGGTTCCACGTGACGAGAATCTCGCGGCCCACGCCCTCGGAGACTGGCCACCGCGTCGCGCATGGGGCACGATCGGCGCAATGCCGCAAACCTACGGCTGCGTAACTTCCGCCGGGAGAACCCTCCTCAGGCGCTGAAGAAGGGTCTTCTCCAGATGGCAGAACTCGTCTATCGGCCGGTCATCGGCGCCGCTCGTACGTTTTTCAAGGCGCTCGACCTGAAGATCGACACTCAGGGTTCCGAGCACATCCCGAAGACCGGCGGCGCGGTACTGGTCAGCAACCACATCAGCTATCTGGACTTCATCTTCACCGGGCTCGCGGCGCTGCCGCAGAAGCGTCTTGTCCGCTTCATGGCGAAGGAATCGGTCTTCCGGCACAAGGTCTCGGGCCCGCTGATGCGCGGCATGAAGCACATCCCCGTCGACCGCAAGCAGGGTGAGGACGCATATGCGCACGCCCTTGCCTCGCTGCGTTCCGGCGAGATCGTCGGCGTGTTCCCCGAGGCCACGATCTCGGAGTCGTTCACGCTGAAGAGCTTCAAGTCCGGCGCTGCCCGGCTGGCCCAGGAGGCCGGCGTGCCGCTGGTCCCGATGGCGCTGTGGGGGACGCAGCGATTGTGGACCAAGGGCCGGCCGCGCAATTTCAAGCGCAACCACATTCCGGTGACGATCCGGGTCGGCGAGCCGGTGGAGGCACCCGCCGACCAGTACGCGGGCGCCATCACCCGGCGGCTGCGGGAGCGGGCCCAGGAGCTCCTCGAAGCGGCTCAGCGCGCCTATCCCGTGCGCCCGAAGGACGCGAGCGACACCTGGTGGGTTCCCTCGCACCTCGGCGGTACGGCTCCGACGCCCGCCGAGGTGCGCGAGAAGAGCTGACGCGGCCGGCTCACGGTCACGACCGAAATGTCACTCCGCAGCGCCGACGGTGATCCGCGCCCCGGGGCTCAGCTTCTCCAGCCCTTCGGCGAGTTCGGCGCCTGCGGCTTCGAGTTCGCCGATCGTCATGGGCGCGAGACGCTCCAGCAGGAACACGGCGTTCACGGACTCCTCGGTGAGCCGGGTGCGCACGCCCTGTCGCCAGTTCCAGCGACGGCAGGTGACGCCCTCGTCGTCGCACCAGACGACTTCGCCGGGCTCGGGGTGCTCCACGGTCTCCTCGCCGCCCGCGACGGTGGCGAAAGGCTCCTGGCCGGTGGAACGTACGAGCTGCATGGTGCCGTTGATGCGGTCGATGTCCTCGCCGCCGACCGGAATCAGATGGGCGACGCTGATGGCGTTGTAGAGGTCGACCAGGAGATTGATGCGCGGCAGCCCGGCGGCGGTGAGCGCGCGCCGGGCCAGGGCTTCGGCGGAGTTGCGGGTGCGGGAGGGCTTGGCGCCGAAGGCGGTGTAGATGTCGCGCCAGGCGGCGAAGTGGGGGTCCTCGTGCGGGGCCCGGCCGTCGAGCCGCTCGGCCAGGCGGCGGGCCGCCTCGTCCAGCAGGGCTGAGCTGTCGCCGTTGCTGGGCCCGCCGACCAGGCCGCGCGCTTCGACGGCGAGGTGACTGAAGCCGGGGGCGAGGGTACGTACGTCGTCGGAGACAGTGAACGTCAGGGTCATCGGCTGCCTTGCCTCGGGACGGGATCTCAGAGCGCAGTGGGGAGAGTGCGCCACAGCTGCGGGCGGTCCTCGGCGGACCGGAGGCCGCGCAGTACCGCCGGATGCGGTGCTGCATAGAGTACTGGATAGTCCACTTCATTGAACTCCGGGCGGATGGGCCATGCCGGCCGCTCCTCGCCGGGCGAGAAGTGGGCGTCGACGCCCGGCCTACCGCCCCGGGGTCCTGACGGTCCAGCGGTCGCGACCGGGCAGCCGAGCCGCGATCAGCCCGTGCACGGGGCCCGGATCCCCGTTCTGCTCGCCGAGCCCCTGGTAGCAGAGGGCGGTCGGGACGCCCGCCGCACGGAGGAGGGTGGCCCGAGCGTGGGACTCGGAGTGGCAGATACCGTCGCGCGTCGCGAGGACGCCGGAGGCGCGCCAGGCGACCCGCATGTCACCCGAATCGGCGGAGTGCGGAATGGCGTCACGCACGAAGGCGTAAGCGGCGGCCGCGTATGCGTATGCGTATGCGTATGCGTCGGTGGTATTGCTCCGGAGATCGGCGACCGTATCCCGTACCGGCGGATGCTCGCGGCCGATGGCCTCATCGGCGGCGAGACAGGTGGAAAGCTCCGGGACTTGCCGGATCAGCTCCATGGCCGCCGAACATAGGTAAGCGGCCGACCGGATGTCAATATCTTTCCGATCGACCGCATGCCTATTCAACTATGGCTACTTCGCCATCTCTTCCTTCAGGGCAAGGACGAATGCGTCGACATCGTCCTCCGTGGTGTCGAAGGAGCACATCCAGCGCACATCACCGGCGGCCTCGTCCCAGAAATAGAAGCGGAAGCGCTTCTGCAGCCGCTCGCTGACCTCGTGCGGCAGCCGGGCGAAGACGGCATTGGCCTGGACGGGGTGGAGGATCTCCACCCCGTCCACCGCACGCACGCCCTCCGCGAGCCGCTGGGCCATGGCGTTGGCGTGCCGGGCGTTGCGCAGCCAGAGGTCTCCGGCGAGCAGTGCCTCCAGCTGTACGGAGACGAAGCGCATCTTCGAGGCGAGCTGCATCGACAGCTTGCGCAGGTGCTTCATGGCACGGACGGCGTCCGGGTTCAGGACGACCACGGCCTCGCCGAAGATCGCCCCGTTCTTCGTGCCGCCGAAGGAGAGGACGTCGACGCCGACGGTATTGGTGAACGTACGCATCGGTACGTCCAGCGAAGCCGCGGCGTTGGCTATCCGGGCCCCGTCCAGGTGGACCTTCATGCCGTGGCCGTGGGCGTGGTCGCAGATGGCGCGGATCTCGCCGGGTGTGTAGACCGTACCCAGTTCGGTGTTCTGGGTGATCGACACGACCTGCGGCATGGCGCGGTGCTCGTCGTCCCAGCCGTACGCCTGCCGGTCGATGAGCTCGGGCGTGAGCTTGCCGTCCGGGGTGGGCACGGTGAGCAGCTTGAGGCCGCCCACCCGCTCCGGGGCGCCGCCCTCGTCGACGTTGATGTGAGCGGACTCGGCGCAGATCACCGCGCCCCAGCGGTCGGTCATCGCCTGGAGGGAGACGACGTTGGCGCCGGTTCCGTTGAAGACCGGAAAGACTTCGGCGGTCGGGCCGAAGTGACTGTGCATGACGCGCTGGAGATGCTCGGTGTAGTCGTCCTCGCCGTAGGCGATCTGGTGACCGCCGTTGGCAAGGGCGATGGCCGCGAGGATCTCCGGGTGCGTGCCGGCGTAGTTGTCACTGGCGAAGCCGCGTACCTGCGGGTCGTGGTGGCGTCGCGCGTCGGTCCTTACGGTTGTGGGGTCAGCCACAGGCGCTTTCCGTTCACTTCCGGGGCGGGCCGGTCCCAGACGCCGGCGATGGCATCGGCCAGTTCCTTGACGTCGGTGAAGCCCGCGAATTTCGCATTGGGGCGCTCGGCGCGCATCGCGTCGTGCACCAGTGCCTTGACGATCAGGATCGTAGCCGCGGTCCTGGGCCCTTCGTCGCCCCCCGCTTTGCGGAAGGAGTCCGCGAGCGCGAGCGTCCAGGCCTCGGCCGCCGCCTTCGACGCGGCATAGGCTGCGTTTCCCGCGGTGGGCTTGCTCGCCCCGGCCGCGCTGATCAGCACATAGCGACCCCGGTCGCTGCGCTGCAGACCCTCCTGGAAGGCCAGCGAGGTGTGCTGGACCGTGCGGATCAGCAGCTTCTCGAGCAGGTTCCAGTCGGCGAGGTCGGTCTCGGCGAAGGTGGCGCTGCCGCGCCAGCCGCCGACGAGGTGGACCAGGCCGTCGATCCGGCCGAATTCCTTCTCCGTCTTGTCCGCCCATTCGCGGGCGGCACCGAGGTCCAGCAGATCGACGGTGTCACCGGTGACCGTGGCGCCGCCGTGGGCGTAGCGGGCGGCGTCGACCGCCTCGGCCAGGCGGGTGGCATCGGCGTCGGAGGCGACGACGGTCGCACCGGCCTCGGCGAGCCTCATCAGCGTGGCCCGGCCGGCCGGGCCCGCGGCCCCGGCGACCGCGACCACAGCGCCTTCGAGAGCACCGCTCCCGTTGCCCTTGCCGTTTCCGTTCATGGCCACCGCCTCCTTATGCCCGGCGCTCACGCGGCTGCCCGCTCGGCATCCGCGGCGGTGATCCCCTTGGTCGAGGCAATCACGTTCTTCAGCTTCTTGGAGAGTGCCTCATAGAACATGCTCAGGGGAAACTCATCCGGAAGCACGTCGTCGACGAGTTTCCGCGGCGGCTGGGAAAGATCCAGCGCGTCCGGGCCCTTGGCCCAGCGGGAGCCCGGGTGCGGGGCGAGGTAGGTCGAGACCAGGTCGTACGCGGCGAACCAGTGGACGAGCTTGGGGCGGTCGATGCCGTCGCGGTAGAGCTTCTCGATCTCGGTGCAGAGCTGATTGGTGACCTGCGGGGCACGGTCCCAGTCGATCCTCAGCGTGTTGTCGGTCCAGCGGATCACGTCGTGCTTGTGGAGGTACGCGAAGAGCAGCTGGCCGCCGAGGCCGTCGTAGTTGCGGACGCGCTCGCCGGTGACGGGGAAGCGGAACATCCGGTCGAACAGCACGGCGTACTGCACATCGCGGCCCTGCGGGAAGCCGTCGGCCTCCAGCTTCACGGCCTCCTTGAAGGCGGTGAGGTCGCAGCGCAGCTCTTCGAGCCCGTACATCCAGAACGGCTGGCGCTGCTTGATCATGAAGGGGTCGAACGGCAGGTCGCCGTGGCTGTGCGTCCGGTCGTGGACCATGTCCCAGAGCACGAAGGCCTGCTCGCAGCGCTGCTGGTCACCGATCATCTCGTGGATGTCATCGGGCAGCTCGACGCCGAGCAGATCGACCGACGCCTCGGTGACACGGCGGAAGCGGGCGGCCTCGCGGTCGCAGAAGATTCCGCCCCAGCTGAAGCGTTCGGGGGCCTCGCGCACGGCGACGGTCTCCGGGAAGAGCACGGCGGAGTTGGTGTCGTATCCCGAGGTGAAGCCCTCGAAGGTGATGCCGCAGAACAACGGGTTGTCGTAGCGGGTGGCTTCGAGCTCGGCCAGCCACTCGGGCCAGACCATCCGCAGCACGACCGCTTCGAGGTTGCGGTCCGGGTTGCCGTTCTGTGTGTACATCGCGAAGACGACGAGGTGCTGGAGCCCGTCGGTGCGGCCCCTGGCCGGCTGGAAGGCGAGCAGCGAGTCGAGGAAGTCCGGCACGGCGAAGCCGTCCGTGGCCCAGCGACGCAGGTCCACGACAAGGGCACGGTGGTAGGCGTCGTCATGCGGAAGCAGCGGGGAGAGCTCCTCGATCGCGACGATCACGCGATCCAGCGTCGCCCGCGCAGCCGCCCGGGACGGCGCACCCTCGGCGTCGAAGTCGATGGAACCGTCCTTCGACTGCCAGGGGCGGATCTCCTCCACGGCATTCTTGAGCGCGGGCCAGGCGGGGTGATCAACCACCCGCTGGTCCGTAGGTATGTCACCTGCGGCAACGTCGTGCACAAGAATTTCCGTCATAACACTTCCTCCACAGGAGAACCTCGCGTCAAGCAACCGTATCCATCCGCAGTTCCTTCGGACAAGTGGGCCTCAGAAAATTATCCTGCCGACCCCCCATGGTCACCGCGATTCTTCCTGCATTGAACCTTCCCTGCGAACGCTTCCGTCGGCCGGCCCCTCGCGGAGGCTGTTCGCCCGGCCTCGCGCACCTGAGCGGTCAGGCCATGCAGGGCGCGCCCACGCATGAGTGACACAGCTCGCCCGGCACGGCCGTCCGCCGGCAGGACGGACGGCATCCGCCCTTCGCGCCACCTGTGGAGCCGCACCGCGTGAGTATCCGTGCCGTTCCCGTCGCAGCCGTCATCACCGGGTTCCTGCTCGGTGCCGCCGACGTCCGGGGACACGGCGCCACTCCCCCTCGTCCAAGCGGTTCTCTCTCGGGGCGGGCCATTAGGCTGCCGAATTGACGTAATGCCGTAGTGCCTCGCGGGTAGGAGCCGCACGCGGGAAGACGCCGTCGACGGAAGCGAGTTGCCTTGTCTTTTCTCACCATCGGTCATCGCGGAGTGATGGGTGTCGAGCCGGAGAACACCCTGCGGTCGTTCGTCCATGCGGAGCACGCCGGGATGGACGCCATCGAACTGGACCTTCATCTGAGCAAGGACGGCGCGCTGGCCGTCATGCACGACCCCGATGTGGACCGTACGACGGACGGCAGCGGTCCGATCGCCGAGAAGACCCTGTCGGAGCTGCGCGAACTCGATGCCGGACAGGGCGAGCGCGTGCCGGTCTTCGAGGAGGTGCTCGACGCCGTACGGTCCCCCGTTCAGGCAGAGATCAAAGATGCGGCCGCGGCCCGCGCCCTGGCAGAAGTGATGCTGCGACGCGGTCTCGTCGACCGGGTCGAGGTGTCGTCGTTCCACGACGAGGCGGTCGCCGAGATCGCCCAACTGGTGCCGGGAGTACGGACGGTACTCATCGCGAGCCGCTGGCGCAGCGATGTGGTGGACCGGGCGAAGGCGGTGGGTGCGGCGACGCTGGCGCTGAACATCCGCCGCCTCACCCTGGAGGTGGTCGAGCAGGCGCACGCCGAAGGGCTGAAGGTCATCGGCTGGGTGGTGAACACCCAGGACCATCTGCGGCTGGTACGCGCCCTGCGACTGGACGGCGCGACCACCGACTACCCGGAGATCCGCCGCGCCGGCCGCTTCACCGCCTGATCGCCTGCCCGGTCAGACCAGGTCCTTGATCAGCAGCTCGAACGTGAGATCGTCGCGCTGCGGGATGCCGAAACGATCGTCGCCGTACGGGAACGGGCTGAGCTTTCCCGTACGGCGGTAGCCGCGGCGCTCGTACCAGGCGATCAGCTCCTCGCGCACCGAGATCACGGTCATGTGCATCTCGGTCACCCCCCAGCTCTTGTGGACGGTGCGCTCGGCCTCGGCGATGATCACCTTGCCGAGACCGGCTCCCTGCAGCTCGGGACGGACCGCGAACATCCCGAAGTAGGCGGCGTCACCGCGGTGTTCGAGCTGGCAGCAGGCGATGAGCGCACCGTCGCGCTCCACCACGAGCAATCGGCTGCCGGGCGCTTCGACGACCTCGCGGACGCCGTCCGGGTCGGTCCGCTGCCCCTGCAGGATGTCCGCCTCGGTGGTCCATCCGGCCCGGCTGGAGTCCCCGCGGTACGCCGACTCGATCAGCGTCACGAGTGCGGGCACATCGGCGTCGGCCGCGTCGCGGAAGGTCAGCTGTCCCGAGTCCTCGGCAGGGGCTATGTCCATGGTGGTGGCTCTCCGTTTCTCTGCTGTGGCCGTGCCGAAGCAGCGTAACCCGCGTGTTCCGGACCTAGAGTCTGGCGCATGGTTCATGTGCTGAGCAGCCGGATCCTGTTGCGTCCGGCCGATCCCGAGCGGTCACGGATCTTCTACAGTCAGTCCCTCGGGCTGCCCGTCTACCGGGAGTTCGGCACGGGCCCCGAGCGGGGCACGGTCTATTTCCTCGGCGGCGGCTTCCTGGAGGTCTCCGGGCGCGCCACTGCACCTCCGGTGCCCGGCCTCGAACTGTGGCTGCAGGTCGCGGACGTCCGGGCGGCGCACGAGGAGGTGTCGGCCCGTGGCGTCGAGGTGCTGCGGCCGCCGGTGCGCGAGCCGTGGGGGCTTGTCGAGATGTGGATCCGCGATCCGGACGGGCACCGGATCGTCGTGGTGGAAGTACCGGAGGACCATCCACTGCGCTACCGCCCGTAGCAGTGCCGGTGCGCCGTCCGTGCGCGGCGCGGCTTCTCTCCGCGCAGTCGACGAGCACGGCCGGGCAGTCGGTGGAACAGCTCCACGGCCGGCAGCTGCTCCACCACCGGGCATGACAGGCCGACGGACCTCTTGATGTCGGCCAGACGGCGGATGACGGTGGTGGAGGCGCGTATCCAGCCCGGCCGGAGGGCGCCCCGGAAGAACTCCGAGAGGGGGCCGATGGCGGCGCCGGCGGCGGGCGGCAGCCGGTCGTCGAGGGAGCCGGTGCGGCGGCATTGTCGCCATAGGCAATATCCGCAGACAGCGTGAATGGCTCCCGCCGAACACGCCATCACCGACCGGGCACGCGTCTTCAAGTCCTTCACGACCGGCTGACCAAGCCGGCGGGAGCACACTGCGCGGCAGGGAACACCTCCTCCGCGCGCTCCCGTGTACCTCAGTGCGCCGCGTACGACGGCCTGGGCCCGGGCATCGACTAGGAGGGACCGACGTCGTACGTCCAGGGGGAGGTGCGCTGTGCACGGACCGGCGATGTCCGGCTGGCTGCTGACGGCGTTGTGCGGGGTGACGGGCGCGTACTGCCTGCTGCGCACGCGCAGAGAGACCGGAGAGGGGCGCAGGACGGCGCGTGCGGAGGCGCTGATGGGCTTCGGCATGGCCGCCATGGCCGTGCCGGCCGCCGTCGTGACACCACCGGTGTGGGGGTGGGCGGTGTACGCGGTGCTGTTCGGCGCGGCCTCGTTGCGCGCGCTGTGGTTCTCCCGGCGCAGCACGCACCATCTGCACCATCTGGTCGGGTCGTCGGCGATGGTCTACATGGCGCTGACGATGGCACCGGGCGGTGGAGGGGCGCACAGCGGACACACGGGCCATGATGTCGCGGTGACGGCCGGGGGCATACCTCTGCTGACCGGACTGCTGCTGGCCTACTACGCGGTGTATGTGCTGCGTTCGGGAGCCCGGTTGATACCGGTGGCCACCACGGCGGGGGGCGGTGGCGGGCCGGTCGGGAGCGGCTGGAGCGCATGGCCCGAGCTGGCTCTCGCCTGTCGGCTGACGATGGGGATAGCCATGTTCGCGATGCTGCTCACTCTGTGAGACAGGGAGCAGGCCAAACCGTGGCGTGCATCACTTGCCGTGCACAGCCATACCCGCGGCTACCGCACCGCTCATAGGCTGACGCCATGTTGGTCTCCCTCGCGCTGCTGCTGCTCGGTGCACTGGCCGCCGTCGTGACCCCACGTCTGATGGCGCGGGCGGATTGGCCGGAGCGTGAGCCCGTCGTTGCGCTGTGGGTCTGGCAGTGCGTGGTGGCCGGGGTTCTGCTCTCCTTCGCGCTCTCCATGACGTTCAGTGCGGCTGCGGCTTGGCAGGCGGTGCGCGGGCATGTGTTCGCACCGGCGCCGCGTGCCGTGGTGGAGGCGTATGCACTGGGCGGGCACGGGCGGTGGTCTGCGGCCATGGCCGTGCTGCTGGCGCTCGGAGGGGTGTGGACCGCGGCGATGCTGACCCGGGAGATCCACCGAGCCCAGGTGCGTCGCAGGCGACGGCGCGCCGAATTGCTGGTGCGTTCCCCGCTGATGCCCGGCGAGGAACCCGGCAGCGGTCGGCTCGTCGTACTGGAGGGAGAGCGTCCGGGTGCCTGGTGGCTGCCGGGCGCTGCACCTCAACTGGTCATCACCACGGCGGCACTTGGCCGCCTGAAAGGCCGTCAGCTGGATGCTGTGCTGGCCCATGAGCAGGGACACGCGAGGGCCCGGCACGACTGGCTGCTGCACTGTTCCGGCGCACTCGCGATCGGGTTCCCGCAGGTTCCGGTGTTCGCGGCCTTCCGCGACGAGATGCACCGGCTGGTCGAACTGGCCGCGGACGATGTGGCATCCAGGCGCTTCGGACGGCTGACGATCGCTCTGGCCCTGGTGGAACTCAACGAGGACCGTGGCGTGTTCGGCCCGTGCCCGGCGCCGGACGCCCAGCTGCCGCTGCGGGTGAACCGGCTGCTGACCCCGGTGGAGCGGCTCACTGCGGGCCGTCGGCTCCGGCTGACCGCGGCGGCCGCCCTGGTACCGGTGGTTCCGCTTCTGGTGGCATTCATTCCGGGACTCAGCGCACTGGGATAGCCGGGTGTGCGGATCGTCCGCGAAGATCACCCCATGCCATCCCCGCCACTCGCCCCACAGGCCCGCACCCGTTCCGGCGTCACACCTTTTCGCACAGCCGTGGTCTGCGCGTCTGCTGCCCTGGTCCTGCTGATCCTGGTCGCCGTGCGCTGGTCGCCACTCATGACGCTGGACCGTACGGTCGCGGACGCCCTGCACCGAAGGGCGGTCACCGAACCCGGGCTCGTCCACGCGAACCGGATCCTGACCGACTGGGTGTGGGACCCATGGACCATGCGTGCCCTGATCGCGGTGGCCGTGGTGGTGCTGTGGTGGCGCGGGGCGCGGGCGCTCGCGATGTGGGTGGCAGTGACGAGCGCGCTGTCGACTCTCCTGCAGCAGGGACTGAAGTCCGCGGTCGGCCGGGAGCGGCCGCGGTGGCCGGACCCGGTGGATTCCGCCCACTACGCGGCGTTCCCCTCCGGTCACGCGATGACGGCGACGGTGGCCTGCGGTCTGCTGCTCTGGCTGCTGCGACGGCACGGTACGGGATCCCGGATATGGCGGACGGCGCTGGTGGCGGCATGGGTCTCGGTGGTCGGGGTGGGCCTCACCCGGCTCTACCTGGGGGTGCACTGGATGAGCGACATCCTGGGCGGCTGGCTGCTGGGGGCGGCCCTGGTCGGGTTCTCCGTCGCCGGGTTCGCCAGGTACGAGGCGCGCAGCGGACCGGCCTTGCCGCGGCGCTCCTGAACCGGGAAGGATCGCCTCCATGCAGATCAAGGGTGTGCTCTTCGACTTCTCCGGGACCCTCTTCCGTATCGAATCGGTCCGGTCCTGGTTGCGTGCGGTCCTCGCCGAGCGGGAGGTGACAGTGACAGCGGCCGCCTTCGAGCGATACGCGCGGGGGCTCGAGGCCGCCGGTGCGTTGCCGGGCGGCCCGCTTCCCCAGCACGTTCCTGCCCGCCTCGCCTCCGTGTGGGCCACCCGCGACGAGAGCGCGGAACTCCACCGGGAGGCATATACGGGACTGGCCCGTCAGGTGGCCCTGCCGGATCCGGGGCTGTACGACGCACTGTACGAGCGGCACAGGTCACCTGCCGCTTGGCAGCCCTACCCGGACGCGGCGGAGGTGCTCGGTGCGCTGCGCGACAGCGGCACCCGTATCGGTGTGGTCAGCAACATCGGCTGGGACCTGCGGCCGGTCTTCCGGGCACACGGCCTGGACGCCCTGATCGACGCCTACGTCCTGTCGTACGAGCACGGCGTCCAGAAGCCGGACACACGGCTCTTCCACACGGCCTGCACACTTATAGAGCAGGACCCGACGGATGTGGTGATGGTCGGCGACGACCGACGCGCGGACGGCGGGGCGGCGGCGCTGGGCTGTGACGTTCGCTTTGTGGAGCATCTTCCGGTGGAGGAGCGGCCCGATGGGCTGCGGATGCTGGGACTGACGCCGGGCGTTGCCTGAGAGACATGTGAGAGATGTCCCTGACGCCCAATGGGTCGGATTGTCACATCAGGGCCTTAGCCTGTATGCATGTCCCGTTCTCCGTGCTCCTCCGATTCCGTGCGTACTGCCGCCGTGGTGAACAAAGAGATTCGTGACCTGTGGCAGCGCTCCGGCGGCTGCCTGTCCCCGGAGGACGAGGAGCAGTACCAGCGGCTGCTCGTGGAATGGGCCGCGGCGACCGGCGGGAGCGCCAGGACGGCCGCCTGACGCGGACGTCGACTGCGGCGTCCCGCCGGGCGGGGGATCCGCCCGGCGGGACGCGCTCGGTGCGCGGTGGAGCAGGATGGTGGCGGCCGATCGGGTGAACCGGCCGGATCAGTGGTCGAAGTAGTCCGGCTGCGTCTGAACATTGAGCTCGTCCAGCCGCACCCGCTTCGCCGGGTCGGTCCGCCGGTCGTCGAGCTTCAGGACGTCGAAGCCCTTGGCGATGTCGTTGGAGTAGATGTAGCCGTTGTAGTAGTACGCCGACCAGGGGCCGGCCGTGGTGACCGCGTCCGTGCTGACGGGGCCGCGCTCGAAGTAGCCGATCTCCTTCGGCTTCGAGGAGTCGGTGAAGTCCCAAACCGAGACTCCACCCTGGTACCAGGCCTGAACCATCAGGTCGCGGCCCTTGACCGGGATGATCGAACCGTTGTGGGCGACACAGACCTCCGTGTCGGCCTGCGGACGGTCGATCTTGAAGTAGCTGCGGAAGACCAGCTTGCGGTGGTCTCCCCTGCCGACGATGTCGTATATACCGTCGGCGCCGCGCTTCGGGCCGATCTCCTCGTTGCAGGTGGCTGCGCCACCACCGCCGAGTTCATCGGTGAAGACGACCTTGTCGGCCTTCTGGTTGAACGTCGCGGAGTGCCAGAACGCGAAGTTCACGTTGTCCTGCACCCGGTCGATGATCTTCGGGTTCTCCGGGTCCTTGATGGAGAACAGCAGACCGTCGCCCATGCAGGCACCGGCGGCCAGGTCCTTCGAGGGCAGCACCGTGATGTCGTGGCAGCCGGTCGTCTTGGAGACGCCCGGGTTGGTCGGGGCGCCCGGGTTGCCGCCGTCCGGGAAGAGCACCGGGAAATTCACGACCGCGGCCTTCTCGGGGGCGTTGCGCGGCACCTTGATGACGGAGATCCCGTCGTGCGGCGGCTGGCAGTCCGGGAACGTCTCGCTCGGCGAGTACGAGGAGACGTACACGTATACGTTCTTGCGTTCGGGGACCAGCGTGTGGGTGTGCGACCCACAGGCGGTCTCGACAGCGGCGACATACTTCGGGTTGCGCTTGTCGCTGATGTCGAAGACCTTCATGCCCTCCCAGGAGGACTTCTCGGTGGCGGGCTGGGTGGTGCTTGTGCAGGAGTTGTCGCTGCGCGAGGAGTCGGTGGACAGGAAGAGCAGGTTTCCGGAGACCGAGATGTCGTTCTGCGATCCGGGGCAGAGGACCTGGGCGACCGTCTTCGGGGACTTCGGATTGCTGATGTCGTAGATCCGGAAGCCGTCGTAGTTTCCTGCGAAGGCGTACTTCCCCTGGAAGGCCAGGTCCGTGTTCAGCCCCTTGAGTGCGTCCTTCGGGACGTTGGCCAGATGGGTGATGTTGCTGCTGTGGACGATCTCGTCCACGCCGGGTATCTCGCCGCTGCTGATGGCGGCCGCGGCTTCGGCCTCCTGCGCGGCGGAGACACCGGTACGGGCGGTGGCCGTATCACCGGGGTCGGGCGTCGCGGCCGCCGGTCCGGCCGTCAGCAGCGTGGCCAGCAGCCCGGCGGCTGCCACGGCCACACCCAGACGTCTGCGCCGCGCCGGGCTCGTGTGCAACGAAATCACTGCGTCCTCCCATGCATCCGTACGTAGTTGAACAGTTCACGGACACCGGCAGTATCGTCCTCCCCACAGGTATCCCAACAGATGGCAACAGAGACGTAATGAAAGTTTCTGATCGCTGTGGTGCGGAAGCGTGTCAGGACGGTTCGCAACCGCCCCATATGGCAATGGAGGTCCACTTGTTGATCCGCCGTCGGACCATGTGTGTACGCAGATCCGTTCTCGCCGTGGCCGTCATGTCCGCCGTTCTCACCCTGGGCGCATGCGATGAGGGAGGCGGTGACAACCGTACGAAGTCGCGGGCGGGCGGGGGGACTTCGGTTGTGGCGCCCGGGAAACCGGGAGAACCCGCGCGGACCCTGTCCGCCGAGGAGGCCGCGAAGGCCGCCGGGGACGACACCCCCAACTCGGCCGACTTCCGATATGTGCAGATGATGATCCAACACCACTCTCAGGCGCTGGAGTTGACCGGTCTCGTCCCTGCCCGCTCCGACTCCACCGCGGTCAAGCGGCTCGCCGAGCGCATCACCGCAGGCCAGAAGCCGGAGATCGGTGCCATGGAGGGATGGCTCAAACACAATGGCGGAGAGAAGCGCAAGAGCGGCCACGATCACTCGGCGATGCCCGGAATGGCGGCCCCGGCGCAGTTGGATCAGCTGCGGACGGCGGACGGCGCGGCCTTCGACAAGCTCTTTCTGAAGCTGATGATCACCCACCATCAGGGAGCGATCACGATGGCGACGGAGGTGCTCTCGCAGGGGAACAACGTGCAGGTCGAGGAGATGGCCGGGGACGTCGTCGCCCAGCAGACGGTGGAGATCGACAGAATGCGCGCGATGTCGTCCTGACCGCGCCCCGGGCGCGCCTCTCCCCTGCTCCGCCCACCGGTGCCATGCTGGAGGCATCCTGCGGGAAGAGGTGCGCCGTGCTCCGTGTCGCCGTCGTCGGCTCCGGACCCAGTGGGGTCTATGCCGCCCAGGCCCTGGTCGAGCAGGACCGGGTGCCCGGTGTCCGGGTCCATGTGCTGGACCGGCTCCCCTGCCCGTACGGCCTGGTGCGCTACGGCGTCGCCCCCGACCACGAGAAGATCAAATCGCTGCAGAACAGTCTGCGGACCGTCCTGGAGCACGAGCGGATCACCTTCCTCGGCAATGTCGAGGTGGGCGGCGGCGGGATCCCGTCCGAACGTCTCGGCGAGCTCTACCAGGCAGTCGTGTACTGCGTCGGGGCGGCGACCGACCGCGGCCTCGCCGTCCCCGGCGAGGATCTGCCCGGCAGTTGCTCCGCGACCGAGTTCGTCTCCTGGTACAGCGCACACCCCGACGCCGCGTACAACAGCTTTGCGCTGCAGGCCCGTTCGGTCGTGGTGATCGGGGTCGGCAATGTGGCGGTGGACGTGGCGCGGATTCTCGCCCGGAGCGCGGAGGAGCTGCGCCCCACCGACGTACCGCACGGGGCGCTCGGCGCGCTGGCCGGAAGCCGGGTGCGCGAGGTCCACATGGCGGGCAGGCGCGGACCCTCCCAGGCCCGGTTCACCACCAAGGAACTGCGGGAGCTGGGCGCGCTGCCGCGGGCGCGGGTGGTGGTGGACGAGGCGGAGCTGGCCCTCGACCCGGCGTACGTCGATCCGTCCCCCCGGTCGGCGCCGGCCCTGCCCTCACCACCGAACGCACCACCCCTGACGGCGGCGGCGCGGCGCAATGTCGAGGTGCTGCGCGGATGGGCCGCAGCCGGCCCCGCAGGTGCGGGCGCGGAGGGAGACCCGCTGCGCACGATCCGACTGCGGTTCTTTCTGCGCCCTGTCGAACTGCTGGAGCGGGACGGGCGGGTGGCCGGGGTGCGGTTCGCCCGTACCGTGCCGAACGGCAGCGGGGGCGTGCGCGACGCCGGTACGTACGAGGACATCGACGCCCAGCTCGTGCTGCGGGCCGTCGGCTATCACGGGCTGCCGCTGCCCGGCCTGCCGTTCGACCCGGCGCGCGGGACCGTGCCGCACCTGGCGGGGCGGGTGCTGCGGGACGGGGTGCCGTCACCCGGGGAGTACGTCGCCGGGTGGATCAAGCGGGGGCCGACCGGAGTGATCGGTTCGAACCGGTCGTGCGCGAAGGAGACGGTGGCATCGTTGCTCGATGACGCCACGCTGCTCGCGGGGCGCCCGTCGGCGCCCGATCCCGTGGCCGCGCTGCGGGCGTGGGGACTGCGCCCGGTGGAGTGGGACGGCTGGCTGTCCATCGAGCGGGCGGAGGCGGCGCTGGGACGGTCGCTCGGCCGGGGGCCGGTGAAGATCCCGGACTGGGCGGGGCTGCTGAGCGCCGCGGAGGGTGGCGACCGGGTCGGATCGTGAGGCTATCGGTCCTCGCCGATGCGCTGCACCTGCCGGTTCGCGGCGTCGAGAATGCTGTCCAGAAGACCGGGAAACAGCGCCTCCAGATCGTCGCGGCGCAGTCCGTTCATCTTGGCGGTGCCGCGGTAGATCTGCTGGACGATCCCGCTCTCGCGCAGCACCCGGAAGTGGTGCGTGGTCGTCGACTTGGACACCGGCAGGTCGAAGTGGGAGCAGGTGATCTCGGCATCGGCGGCGGCCAGCTCGCGGACCACGCGCAGCCTCATCGGGTCGGAGAGTGCATGGAGCACTGCCTCGATGCGGATCTCGTCCCGCGTGGGGTGGTCGAGCGAGCGGCCGCCGACCGCAGCGGCGCTTGTGGCAGGGGCGCTGGCTGGGGTCACGATGGCTCCACTTCCTGGCTTGGTCCGGTCCCTCATGATACGAGACTCATCGTAGTTTGAGATTCACCGTACGACAGGTCCGGCCGCGCATCACCCGGTGCGATCGGCGCGCGATGCCGCTTCACGGGCGTCGATGACCTCTTCCATGTGGATCTCCGCCCAGGTGCGCACGGTGTCCAGCAGCTCAAGGAGACTCCGGCCGAGCGAGGTCAGTTCGTACTGGACGTACCGGGCCGGTCCGGCCCGGGCCGTGCGGACGACGAAACCGTCACGCTCCAGCGACCGGAGTGACTGGGTGAGGACCTTGGGCGTGACCGTACGCAGCGGGATCCGTAGCTCGGAGAAGCGTCGCGGGCCGCCCTCAAGGCACTGGACGATCATTCCGGCCCATTTGTCCCCCACACGGATCGGCATCAGTCCGGTCGGACAGACCGGGTCGAACATCTCCGGGTCCAGCGGCTTGGTCACGGAGCCACATTAGCGAGGTATCCGGGAGGTGACCACGGCTCCGGCTACCTTGCCCGAGCACGTCGGCACAGAGTTTCCAGGACGCGAGGCGAGGTAGGCACATGAGCAGGATCATCATCTTCGGCGCAGGTGGCAGGGCGGGGCGGGCAGCCGTCGGCGAGGCCCTTCGCCGCGGACATCGTGTCACCGCGGTCGTGCGCGAACCGGCCAAGTACCGAGAGCTCGAAGGTCCGGGCGTCCGGCTCGTGACCGGCGATGTCACCGAAGTGGGGGCTGTTGCCGACCTCGCATCCGGGCACGATGCCGCGATCTCCGCCGTCCACGACGGTGGCGCCCTGCCCGATGTCTTCTTCACGGCTGCCGCCCGCGCTCTCACCGACGGACTGACGCGGGCCGGTGTGCCCCGGCTGATCTCCGTCGGCCTGTCGGCAACCATGGAGACCGCCGATGGAACCCCGTTGATGGACGCCCCCGGTTTCCCTCAGGAGTACCGTCCCTTCAGCCACGGCCACGCAGCCGGAACGGCGGTGCTGCGTACCTCGGCCACCGCACTGGACTGGCTGGTCGTCAGTCCGGCCGGGGACTTCGGCCACGAGGGGACGCGCTCCGGCCGTTACACCACGGCCACGGTCGACGCCGCCGCCCGCATTTCCTACGGCGACTTCGCCATCGCCCTGCTCGACGAGATCGACGCCCCCGGTCACCACCGCATGCACATCGGCATCAAGGAGGCATGACCGAACCGGCCGGTCGCAGCAGGCCGGTCGGCCGAGGACGTCAGCCCGCCAGCCGGGCGACGGCCGGTGCGTGGGCGCGTTCGGGGGCATCGGCGGTTGGGCGGAGGATGTCCGGCTGCACGCCGGTGCCCTCCCAGTTGGTGCCGGAGACGGGGTTGACCGGGCAGCCGGCCGGGATGGTGGCCTCCAGGTGCGGATGCACCGTCCAGCCCTCCCGCGGGTGTGCCCCACCGCCGGTCGGCTCGCCGACAACTACGGCGCGGCCGAGCTGTTGCAGGTCGTACGTCAGCTCCTCGGTGCCGAAAACGTACGGGCACGGCCAGCACGTACAACGGTTTGTCGCCGCCGAAGCGCGCGCCGGGAACCTGCGGCAGGCTCCAGGACTGCTCGCAGCGCTCAGGCCGGCAAGCTGCTCGGCCATCTCCGGGAAGACGTAGTGCTCATTCAGGAGCCGGGCTGTCTCCTCGATAAGAAGCAGGCACTGCGGCGATGTTCGCCGAAATCGCCCAGGAGCTGGACCGCTCCCCAGCCGAGTCACACCTGCCGTTGCGCCACCTCGACTCAGCCCCGCGAAGGCACAACAACTCGGCGAGACCCTCGCTGGACTGGTCGACGAAGCCGAGGAGGACGCCGGAGATCAGCCCGAGCACGACGTACTGATGACGCTGTATCAGCAGGCAGGCCCGACCACCGGCACCGCATAGCCGCGGGGCGGCCGGTCAGCCGCTGAGCAGGTCCGCGTTCTCGGCCAGTGAGGCAAGATGCCCGGCCGGATCGGCGATCAGCTTGCGGGCCGTCAGGTCGAGCATCCCCGCCACGCCCGTGATCTGCGCCGCGACCGTGCCGTCCTCTTTGAGGATCTTCTGCGCGACCTTGAACGTCTTCCCCTCGCCGTATACGAACTGGCAGGTCACCCGCACCCGGTCGCCGCCGCGGAGCTCCCGCAGGAACTTCACCGTCGCCTCAAGGGCCACTGGCCCAACGCCGCTGGCCAGCAGCTTCTCCTGCGACAGGCCGGCAGCGCGCAGCAGTTCCCAGCGTGCGTGCTCGGCGTACTGCAAATAGACGGCCTGGTTCAGATGTCCCTGCGTGTCGAGTTCGTAGCCCCGGACGGTCACGTCCACAGAAAAGGTCATGGACGTCTCAACATCACGGCGCACTGCACCATTCCCCCACACCCGCACAACTGTCCACGCCGCAGCTCTTTACGCACCTGTCATGCCCAGGCAACTTCCTCGCCCCAATAGCAGGGTGGCCGTGTCGCTGCTGCCGCCGACGGCGAAGAGGGTCTGCCCGAACGATGTGCGCTGCAGGAGCAGTCCACCGCCGCCGGACAGCACGAGGGCGATCAGGATCGGGTAGCCGAAGCCCCATGTGCTGCCCTCGATGCATCGACCGCTGGGCGGGTGATGTCACTGCATTCCTCACGACCCCGCTCCGAGCTGCGCGAAACAGTGCCGAACCGGTGGTCGTGAGAGCCTGCGCGGCCTGTCGGCGGCTCGGTTTACAACGTTATATAGGCGGCGTGGCACGGGCGGCAGGAGAGCTGCCGACGCGTTTCCAAAAAGTGCCGGAACCCGGAGCGAGAACGGGTCCGCCGGCGTCGGCGGCCCGCTCGCCCTCGCCCCCGCCAAGTGGCAGCGCGAGTTGTGCCGCACCATCGCCTACCGCACCTTCACCACCGACGACCAAGACCGCCTTCCAGTGCGAGTGCCGGCCCATTCGGTCTGCCCCGGTTCCCAGCCTCGCGCTTTCGCTTTCACGGTGCCTCTGCACTCCCGAAGGCGCCGCGAAGAACTCACGGTGAGCTGCTTCACCCCTCAAGGCAACTGCCTTGGCAAGCCAAGGATTTACTGCGGCAGACCTCACCTGCCGCGCGCCCGGGCGGTGCCCCTGTTCACCCTCGACGGCACCCCGCCGACCATGACCGCGCGCGTCCGCCGGATTCCCGAGTGGAGCGCGGGCAGTGAGCATGTCTTCGCCCCGCTCCAGGACAGCCCGGTGTGCAGCAGCGAGCCGGTGGAGGATGTCACGCTCATTCCCATGGGTGCGACGCGGCTGCGGATCACGGCCTTCCGACGGCCGATCCGGACGCAGGACAGTGGCTCTCCGACGGCTGATACCGGATCCGTGATCTGCACTCCTGCAAGGTCCTGGGCGTCGACAACATGTCCACTGCAATCGGCGACGCCGCTGTAGACGGCCCGGGGGCGCCCGGCCACATGTGCCCGGAGGTACGGAGGGTGAAGCCGCCGCGCTCGCCGACCATCGCGGCCCGGCCGTCCGAGAGCGGTGCCTCACGGTTGAGGTAGTCGTGGTGGTCGATGAAGTCGCCCTTGCCGGAATCGCCTGGAGGCCCGGGTGCAGCGCCTGGCTGTCAGACCGCGCTGAGGTACTGCTCCGGCGTGCGGAGTTCGCCGCCGAGTTCGCGGGCTGCGTGCTGGGCCCACGACGGGCTCCGCAGCAGCTCGCGCCCGAGGAGAACCGCGTCCGCCCGGCCCTCTGTGATGATCTTCTCGGCCTGCTGCGGGTCGGTGATCAGGCCCACAGCCGCCACGGGGAGCGAGGTCCCCGCCTTGACCCGCTCGGCGAAGGGAACCTGGTAGCCCGGCCCGGCCTCGATGCGGGCGCGCGGGGCGTTCCCGCCGCTGGAAACGTCCAGCAGGTCGACGCCGTGGGCCTGGAGCTCCTCGGCCAGTCGTACGGTCTCGTCGACGGTCCAGCCCTCGCGCTCGTCCTCGTCGTTCTCCGTGAGCCAGTCCGTCGCGGAGATCCGGAAGAGGACGGGCAGTTCCTCCGGCCAGACCTCCCGCACCGCGTCGACGACCTGCAGGGCGAAGCGGATGCGGTTCTCGAAGCTGCCGCCGTACTCGTCGTCACGCCGGTTGCTGTGCGGGGAGAGGAACTGTCCGACGAGGTAGCCGTGGGCTCCGTGCACCTCGGCAACCCGGAAGCCCGCGTCGAGCGCGCGGCGGGCGGCCTCGCGAAACCGGCCGACGACGCCCTGGATCTCGTCCACGGTCAGCTCGTGCGGCACGGGGTGACCGTCGTCGAACGGCAGCGGGCTGGGGGCGACGGGCGTCCAGCCGTGCGCATCCGGCCCGACGGGGCCACCGCCCAGCCAGGGGGCAGCCGTCGACGCCTTGCGACCGGCATGGGCGAGCTGGATGCCGGGAACCGATCCCTGCCCCGTGATGAAGTCCGTGATCCGGCGGAAGGCGGCCACCTGGGTGTCGTTCCAGATGCCGAGGTCTGCCGGGCTGATCCGGCCCTCGGGGCTGACGGCCGTCGCCTCGGTGAGGATGAGTCCGGTGCCGCCGACGGCACGCGCCGCGAGGTGGGCGAAGTGCCAGTCGGTCGCGACGCCCGCGTTCGGCCCCACAGGTTCGGCGCTGTACTGGCACATGGGCGCCATCCACACCCGGTTGGGAATGACGAGCGACCGCAAGGTGTAGGGCTCGAAGAGGGCACTCACGTGGGACTCCGTTTCGACGGTACGGAAGAATCGCTAGTACGATACATCTCGTACTACGGCACTCGTCAAATTACGACGCCCCTCGTACAAAGGCGTGGACATGCGTGAGGCCCATTCCCGGTCCGTTTCCGGCCGGGAATGGGCCTCACGCGCCGCCGACCGGCCGTATGCGGGCTATCCGCGACGCCTCAGTGTGATGTCGGCGTCCGCGTCGTAACCCTGGGTCCAGCTGCGTCCGGCGTCCGACTTCCAGGTGACATGGGCGGTGGTGCCGTCGATCCTGACGCCCTCCACCGTCATGGCCCGGTCGCCGTCGCGTACATCCCCTCGACGCAGTTCGCGCGCCTTGACGGTGACGGGCTCCGCCGACTGCTTACTCTCGGCCTCGTCCGCCGCGAGGGCGAGAGCCGCCGCCAGTTCCCGGGCGCGGGCGGGGGTGCAGATCACAGCGAGTTCTCCCGACGGTGCCACGCCCCGGACCTGGACCCCCGCCCCAACGGGGGTCACCTCCAGAGTCGCAACGTGTCCGTCCCGGTCCTCGATCCCACTCGTCATCGCTCTGTCTCCCCTTGCCCGGTGCACCCTTCGGCTCAGTGCAGCCGGAGGCTCTCCAGCGGGCCCAGATAGCTGGGCTTGAGGCCGCCGGTGTCGACCACCAGGTTCTGCGGCACCACCGTCGGGTCGACCACCCAGAATTTCAGCACATGGACTCCGGGCCGGCCGATCCGGTGCACCGTACTGGTGACATTGACGTTGTCCGAGGTGTTGCGGGCCCACTGGACGTTCATCGTGCCGTCGTCGCAACCCGTCACCGCCATGACGTTCACCGCGGAGCCCAGCGCCGATCCCTCCTGCCCTCACCCCGCTCACCGGTCCGACCTGCGCTTCTATTCCGTTGCCGCCCGGACGGGAGCCGCGTACCGTCCCCCGTCATGACGACCCCCACCCTGCACACCGGGCGGCTGCTCCTGGAGCCGTACGCACCCGCGGACGAGGACGGCTTCGTGGCGCTCTTCCAGGACGCCCGGGTGTCCCGGTGGATGGGTGACGGACCCTGTACCGAGGCCGAGGACCGCGCCCTGTTCGGGCGAGTCTTCAGCAAGGTGTACGCACAGGAGCTCTTCGACGTATGGGCCGTGCGACAGGGCGGCCGTCTGGTCGGCCATGCGGAGATCAAGCCCTCCCCGTCCCCGGATGTGGACGGCCACGAGATCGTCTACGCCCTGGCTCCGGACGCATGGGGACAGGGGTTCGGCACCGAGATCGCGCAGACACTGACTTCGTACGGGTTCGACGTCCTCGGGCTCACCGAGGTGCATGCGACAGTGGCCGCCGAGAACGCGGCTTCGCTGGCGCTGCTGGGCCGGATCGGCTTCCGGCACGTCCGGGACACGTTGGAGGAGGACGGCAGCACGACCCGGGTCCTGACGCGCTCCGCCTGCGCCGGCATCGCAGGGGCGAATCAGCCGAGGTAGACGTCCAGACGGCCGCACATGCCGAACTTTCCGTACGCGGAGGGCTGTTCGGCGTGCACACAGGCGTCGGCGAGGTATCCGCCGTCACCGCGCGCCAGAGCGTCGAGCTGTCCGCCGGTCACCTCGGACGCGGCAGCGGCCCCCTTCTGCCAGCGCCCCCGCCAGTCCTCGGTCCTCGGGCGTACGAGTGCGGCGGCGGCCCGGTGGAAATCGGCGAGCGGTTCGGGGTCACCCGCCTCGGTGGCCCGGCGCAGGGCGAGAAAACCCTCGACGGCGAGATCACGGCGGGCGCGAGCGGCCCGCTCCTGTTCCTCTTCGGAGCCGTCGACGGGAAGGACGACCGCCGCCCGGTAGGCGTCGGGGTCCGCGAGGTGGCGGGACGGCAGGGTGAGTACGGCGTCACCGGCCTCGGGCAGCCCGCTGTTCTCCATGAGGACGACGATGCGCAGCCCGTCCTCGTTGACCAGGCGGTGGATCGTGCCCGGCGTGAACCAGACCAGGGCTCCCGGGGCCAGCGGCGTCTGCCGGAACCCCGACGCGGTGAGGGTCTGCACCGAGCCCGTGCCCCCGACCACCACATACCCCTCGGAGCAGGTGAGGTGGAGATGGGGCGTCCCGCCGCGCAGGCCGTCCGCGGTGGGCCAGTCGTACACCCGCAGGTGGGAAACGGCGACGGCACCGGGCAGCCCTTCGAAGGTCGGCACAGCTACTCCTCGGTCTCTCTGCGTCGGCGCCGGGGGCAAGCGCTTTCCATACCCGCTGCACCGTACCTTCGCCGACCGTGGAAGCAACAGGGTCCGGTGACCGGAGCTGCCCTGCGGGCCACTGTCAGTGGTGGGGTGCAGACTGGCCCGTATCCGACACAACGGCGTTTCGGGAGGTTCGGCCATGACCGACGTACTACTCACCGTGGGTACCCGCAAGGGACTCTTCATCGGCCGCAGGCGCGGTGGCGTGTGGGAGTTCGACGGCCCGCATTTCAATGCCCAGGCGATCTATTCGATCGCCATCGACACCCGCAGGCAGGTCCCCCGGCTGCTGGTCGGCGGGGACAGCGCGCACTGGGGCCCTTCGGTCTTCCGCTCCGACGACCTGGGCAGCACCTGGGTCGAACCACAGCAACCGGCCGTGAAGTTCCCTCAGTTCACCGAGGCATCGCTGGAGCGGGTCTGGCAGCTCCATCCGGCGGGCCCCGAGGCGCCTGATGTCGTGTACGCGGGGACCGAGCCGGCGGCGCTGTTCCGTTCTCAGGACGGCGGGGTGTCCTTCGAGCTGGTCCGCCCGCTGTGGGAGCATCCGACGCGTTCGAAGTGGGTGCCGGGCGGGGGCGGTGAGGGTCTGCACACGATCCTCACGGACCCCAGGGATGCCCGGGCCGTGACGGTCGCGGTCTCCACGGCCGGGGTGTTCCGCACCAAGGACGGCGGCGCGAGCTGGGCTCCGTCGAACAAGGGAGTGTCGGCGGTCTTCCTCCCCGACCCGGATCCGGAGTTCGGTCAGTGCGTCCACAAGGTGGCCCGGGACGCGGCCGATCCCGACCGCCTCTACCTCCAGAACCACTGGGGAGTGTTCCGGAGCGACGACTCCGGGGACAACTGGACGGACATCGGCCGGGGCCTGCCCTCCGATTTCGGATTCGCCGCAGCCGCGCACCCGCACCGCGCGGACACGGCGTACCTCTTCCCGATCAATGCCGATGCCGACCGCGTGCCGGCCGAGCACCGCTGCCGGGTCTTCCGCACGGGCGACGCGGGCAGCACCTGGGAGCCGCTGTCGGCGGGCCTGCCCGAGGAGACGCATTACGGCACGGTGCTGCGCGATGCGCTGTGTACGGACGACGCCGACCCTGCGGGCGTCTACTTCGGCAATCGCAACGGCGAGGTGTACGCGAGCGCGGACGACGGGGACAGCTGGCAGCAGCTCGCCTCACACCTGCCGGACGTCCTGTGCGTCCGGGCGGCGGTCATCGGCACTTGACCGGTGTGGTCGTCAGCGGTGGAGCAGGGGCCGCGTCCACCTGCCGCTGTTCACCTGGGACCCGCGGTCGGGTGCGGCGGGCGAACGGCGCGAATCGCTCGTACATACCATCGACCACAGGCTGCCCGGGCCCCATCCGCCGAAGTCGGTGGGCGCTGGGGCAAACTGACCCTGCGCAGCGGCGCCCTGGGGGTCGATCAGACCGAATCCAGTCTGGTCGGCGGCCTGCCAAGGCCCGAGTGGCCCCCTACAAGTACCCGCGAATCGTCCAACTGGTGGACCAGCTCCCGAAGGGGCCCACCGGCAAGGCCCTCGAGCGGGTCATCGTCATGGACGCCTGAGGAGTGGGGCAGGCAGACGGAGAGGGAGCTTCGCCGCCGCCGGTCCCGCACCGACGGCGGCTTCGGCTCATGGCAGCTGCCAGTCCACCGGCTGGGCCCCCTGGCGGAGCAGGAGTTCATTGGTGCGGCTGAACGGGCGCGAGCCGAAGAAGCCGCGGTCCGCCGACATGGGCGAGGGGTGTGCGGACTCGATCGCCGGGAAACCGTCGAGGAACGGCCGCAGATTACGGGCGTCGCGCCCCCACAGCACTGACACCAGGGGCTTGCCACGCGCGGCCAGGGCCCGGATGGCCTGCTCGGTCACTTCTTCCCAGCCCTTGCCGCGGTGCGCGCCCGGTTTGCGGGGCGCCGTGGTGAGCGCCCTGTTGAGCAGCAGCACGCCCTGGCGCGTCCAGGGCGTCAGATCGCCGTTGGACGGTCGCGGAAGCCCCAGGTCCGTGTGCAGCTCCCGGAAGATGTTCTCCAGACTGCCGGGCAGCTGACGCACCTCGGGGGCCACGGAGAAGCTCAGCCCCATGGCCATCCCGGGTGTCGGGTAGGGGTCCTGACCGACGATCAGGACGCGTACCTCGTCGAAGGGTTGCTGGAATGCGCGCAGAACGTTCGCGCCGGCCGGCAGATAGGTGCGGCCGGCTGCGACCTCCGCACGGAGGAAATCGCCCATCGCGGCGACGCGTCCGGCCACAGGGGCCAGCGCCTCGGCCCAGCCGGGCTCGACTACTTCATTCAACGGTCGTGGTGCCACGAAGCATCACTCTACCGGCGTACTGGACCCGCTCCCCGCCGCTGTGGCGGCTTCCGCAGCCGGTCCCCTGCTCCCCGAAGTCCCGCATCCGGGACTCGGGATAGGCTGCCGCCGTCATTCCTCTTCTCACCTCTTTCTCTGTCTGGAGCCGGTCCATGAGGTCACGCAGGCGTTCGCCGGAGAGCGGCGGTACTCGTTGCGCCCGGTGGAGGCTGTCGTGACGGCGCAGACGGAGACGGACGCATCGGCGGGCGCGACGGGTACGTCGGGGCCGTTCGTGCTCGGCGTGGACTCGGGCGGTTCCGGATTGCGGGTGGCGCTGGGCAGCGTCGGCATGTCCGCCCCGGTGGGCACGACCGTCTGCGCCGAGCCGGTACGCACCGGACCTGCGGGGATCGATGCGGGCCATCTGCTGGAGCAACTGCTGCCCGCCGCCCGCCGGCTGCTGGAGCAGCACGGCAGCGGTGACGGCACCGGGATCGCCGCCGTGGCGATCGGCGCCGCCGGTATGGCGACGCTCGGCGGACAGTTGCGCGCCGAGCTGCCTTCGGCCCTGGAGAGCGCGCTCGGGATGCGCCGGCTGGCTCTCGCCGCCGACGCGGTGACCGCCTACGCGGGTGCGGTCGGCCAGCACCCGGGGGCGGTTGTCGCGGGCGGCACGGGCATGATCGCGCTGGGTACGGATCTGACGAGCTGGCGCCGGGCCGACGGCTGGGGTCATCTGCTGGGTGACAGCGGCGGCGGCGCCTGGATCGGGCGGGCCGGGCTCGATGCGGCCATGCGCGCCCATGACGGGCGGCGCGGTGGGTCCGCCGCACTGCTGGCTCGGCTGGAGGCGGTGTTCGGGCCGGCGCCGGAGCTGCCGGGACTGCTGTATCCGCGCACCGACCGGCCTGCCGTGCTGGCCTCGTTCGCGCCCGAGGTCGCCGCGTGCGCCGGGCAGGATCCGGTCGCCGCGGGCATTCTGCGCGAGGCCGCCGGACATATCGCGGAGGCGGCCGCGGCGGTGTGTCCGAGGGCCGGGGTCGACGACGAACCGTGCGAAGTGGCCCTGACGGGAGGCTTGTTCCGGATGGGCGATCCACTACTCGTACCGTTGCGGGAGGAACTGTCCCGGCAGCTCCCGCAGGCACGGACGGTCCCCGGTTCGGGTGATCCGCTGACGGGTGCACTGTCCATCGCTCAGGCGTTGGCCGTCGGGGATCTGCGGCTGCCCCGCCATCCGACGCTGCTCTGCGTACCCGGTCATGGGCCTGAGCAGGAGCCCGGCTAGGTACCGACAGAGCAGGACAGTCGACCGGTAAGCCTCTCATCGGATAAAAGCGGACAGATGACGCCCTGCCGGGCCCTCCCCGAACAGAGGGGCACCCAAAACCAGTAGCATGCGGCGCCATGAGCACCCCCACTGGGCCCGCTTCCGGCCTGCCTGTACGAATGCCGCGACCTCGCCAGTCCGGACGGCACCGCCGCCCGGAGCCCGTGGTCGCACCTGAGGGCGCTGCCGCGCTCGTTCTCGCCGTTCCCGGTACCCCCTCTTCGGCCACGCGCAGCCTGGTCGAAGAGGTGATCAGCATCGCCCGTTCCGAGCTGCCCGGCCTCAATGCCCGGATCGGCTACCTCGACGGCGACGATGCCGAGTACCCGAAGCTCTCGTCCGTACTCACCCACAGCGCCGCCGAGCGCATCGCGCGCTTCGAGCAGGCGCAGGCCGCGGGCCGCGAGGTCGCCGAGCCCGAGGGTCCGTCCGCCGTCGTGGTGCCGCTGCTCGCGGGGCCGGACAGCGCCCTGATCCGGCGGATACGGCAGGCCGTGATGGACAGCGGTACGCAGGTCGAGCTGACCGATGTACTCGGCCCGCACCCGCTGCTCGCCGAGGCGCTGCACGTACGCCTCTCCGAGGCCGGTCTGGCCCGCGCCGACCGTGCCAGGCTCTTCACGGTGGCCACGGCCGCCGACGGCATCGTGCTGGCCACGGTGGGTGGCGAAGAGGCCGTGCAGGCCGCCGGGATCACCGGCATGCTGTTGGCTGCCCGGCTCGCGGTACCGGTGATGGCCGCCGCACTCGATGTGGAGGGTTCCGTCGCGTCGATCGCAGAGCAGCTCACGAGTTCCGGCTCGGTGCAGCTCGCGCTGGCTCCGTACCTCGTCGGCCCCGAGGTGGCCGAAGGGCTGCTGGATGCCGCCGCGAAGGAGGCGGGCTGCGCGACGGCCGAGCCGCTCGGCGCGTATCCGGCGATCGGCAAGCTCGTGCTGTCGATGTACATGACGGCGCTCGGTATCGCGCCGGCGACGCCGCAGGGTGCTCAGACGCACTGACCCGGTGCCGGGTGCGCCCGGCAGCGGTCTGTCATCGATCGCCGGGCGGGCTTGACTTTTCTGGCCCGCCCGGCGATTCGGCTGTGCGTGGCGTGATGTCAGGCGAAGATCACGCAGGACGCGGCAGGGGCCTCCAGCGAACCCGCGCGGCGCGGGATGCCGGTCGCCGGGTCGACGGCGAACCAGCTGACGTTCCCGGACCGCTCATTGGCCGCGTACAGCCATCGGCCGGTGGGGTCGAGCGCGAGATCGCGCGGCCAGTGCCCGCCGCAGCCCACGGTCGTGACCAGCGTCGCCTTCTCGCCCGTTCCGTCGAGCGCGAGAACGGAGATGCTGTCGTGCCCGCGGTTGGCCGTCCAGAGGAACCGTCCGTCGTGCGCGACGACCACCTCGGACGGGTAGGTCGCCGTGTCCCCGCCACGCGCGGATTCCTCGGGCAGCACGGACGTCTCAGCGACCGGTTCCAGGACCCCCGCGGCGGCGTCCCACCTGCATATGGTGACGGTCGGTTCGAGTTCGTTCAGGACGTAGGTGTGGCTGCCCGCAGGGTGGAAGGCCAGGTGGCGCGGGCCCGTGCCCGGCCGCAGGGTCGTCTCGCCGTGCAGCCGCAACGCCCCGGTGGTCGTGTCGAGCGCGCAGATCCGTATGGAGTCGGTCCCGAGATCGACACTGAGCACCCAGTTCCCCGACGGGTCCGGCAGCACCTGGTGTGCGTGCGGGCCCCGCTGACGGTCGGCGTCCGGACCGCTGCCCTCGTGCCTGAGCACGGCGGTGACGGCGCCGAGGGAACCGTCCTCCCGCACCGACAGAGCTGTGACACTGCCGGAGCCGTAATTGGCAGTGAGCAGATGACCGCCCGCGAGCGCGAGATGGGTCGGCCCATCGCCTTCCACCGGTCGGATCTCGCCGACCGGCCGCGGCACATCGCCGGTGATGTCGAGTGCGGCGGCCGCACCGTGCTCGGTCTCACTGACCGTGTAGAGCGCCCTGCCACCCGGACCCGGCCCGTGGCCCAGGACGAGATATGAGGGATCGGGCACGGTGTCCGTCGAGCCGAGGACGGTCAGGGCCCCGGTCTCCCGATCCACGGCGGCGGCGGTGATTCCCCGCCCGCCCGCCGAGGTGAACGACCCTATGAATGCCCGTCCCGCGCAGTTGTCGCTGCCCACCGCACTGCCCCTCTCCGCCGACTGAGCACGACCGTTCGTAGCGTCGTGATCTTCCGGGGCGACGGTAGCAGTCGGCCCGTCGAGGTCTGGACCAAGGTCTCGGGTTGCCGGCCGGTTCCGCGGGGGCGCTTCACACACCGATCAACGGGGCACGCGGATCGCTGTGCAGCGGGGCGGCGAGCTCGGCGAGTGCCCGCTCCAGACCGTGCAGGTGGGCGAGCGCGGGCTCTGCGACGGTCTGGTGCGGCGGGATGCCCGGCATGTCCGCCCGCTGCTGCAGATCCGGGGCCGTCAGCGCCTCCACGGAGGCTTCGACGCGCCAGCAGGCGGCAGCGAGGCGGGCGTCGTGGGACGCTTCCGGGTCCGCGGCGACGCAGGCCAGTCCGCGCACCTCGCGTGCGCATGTGTCCAGCAGAGCGAGCACCTGTCCTGCGCGGGCCTTTCGGGCGCGCAGTGGGCTCAGCGGATGCACCAGCGGGGCCAGGGACAGCCGCACCCGCCCGAGGAGCGCCTCCAGCTCGGCGATCCGGGGCGCCGGGTCGGCGGTCGTCGAGCCGGAGAGTCGCGCCGCGGCTTCCGCGGTGCAGGCGTGCACGCAACGCAGGGCCCGCTGGATCCATGCGTCGGTCGTGGCGTGTGTGGTGACCGGCAGCACGAGGAGCACCGCGAGCATCGCACCGAGCGCTCCGGCACCGGTCTCGGTGAGCCGCAGCATGAGCAGGGCCGGGTCCAGCACGCCGAGGAGTCCGTAGAGCGCCCCCGCCATCACTGTCACGGAGAACACCATCCAGGTGTACGAGACCGCAGCGGAGTAGAAGATCCCGAAGACGCCGATCGCGACGACGACCGCGCTGGGCACGGCGGCACCGTGCAGCGGGACGACGACGGCCAGGCCGATGGGGATGCCGATCAGTGTTCCCAGGACCCTGCGGAAGCCCCGTACCAGCGTCTCGCCGCGCGAGGCGGTGTTCACGAAGACCCACCATGTGGCGCCCACGGCCCAGTACCAGCGCTGCTCGGAGAGGAGCAGCCCCGCCGTGAGCGCGAGGGCTCCGCCGACGGTCGCCTGAATCGCCTGGCGCGTGGTCGCGCGGGCCAGCCCCTTGCCGGTCGCCGGGGTGGGTACGGCGGCGGCGGGCAGCCGTCGCTCGTAGCACCACAGTCCGAAGCGGACGGTCGACGAGGCGAGCAGGGAGAGGGCGACCGCGGAGAACAGCTCGGGCAACTGCCCGGGCAGGGTGTGGAGGAACTGCGTGGTGAAGAAGGCCATGAAGGCGAACACGCCCAGTGAGTGGCCGCGCGGCCCCCATCGTCGGGCGTACACGCCCAGGCCCATGACCGCGAGAAAGGCCGCGTCCCGTGCCAACGGATGATCGTGAAGCCCTGCGGCGAGGGCGAGCACGGGGAAACCGACGGCAGGCAGCAGCGCGGTGGTGATCGCCTGATCGCGCACCGTGGCGTCCAGCACCGTGAACAGGGCCAGCAGAGCGGCAAGCCCGCCGGTGACGGCCGCGACGAGCGAGTGACCGGCCAGACCGCACACCACGACGGCCAGCCCGATGCCGAGGACGGCCCGGAGACCGCTGCGCAGCCGCAGTCGGCCCGGGTCCGGGGAAACGAACATCCTCTTCAGCACGGCATGCTCCCGCTTCGGCACACCGGCCCTGCACACCGGCATGAAAAAGGCGCCGCGGGGATCCGCAGCGCCATCGACGGGTACATCACAACATCTTTGCGGCCCATGGCTCAAACGAGAGGGAAACCATTGGGCCATTGGCCCAGCCAATGACCGCCGATGTACACCAGGGGTAGGCCAACGGACCGAAATTAGGCCAACGGACCGAAATGGGGCCGAACGGCGTCTGCGGCACCCCGGTACCCGTGTGGCCGTCGCGTGGACGAATGTCTCATGCCGCCCCAACGTGGGCGGGAAGTCAGCGGTGATGGGCAGGGGGCTGAGTGGGCAGCGTCGCAGTCACTTCGTAGCCGCCGTCAGGGGTGGCTCCGGTGGCGAGTTCGCCTCCCAGCATCGTGGTGCGCTCGCGCATGCCGAGCAGACCGTGGCCCGCGCCCACCGAGGGCGGGGCGGACCGTTCCGGCGGGGTGTTGGTGACCCGGACCGTGACGGCCGACGGGTGGTGGCCGATCTCCACCCGCACCTTCGCGCCCGGTGCGTAACGCATCGCGTTGCTGAGCGCCTCCTGCACGATGCGGAACGCCGACAGCTCGACGCCCGGCGACAGCGGTCGCGGCTCCCCGGTGGTCTCGGCGGTGGCCGAGAGCCCGGCGCCGCGCGCGTTGTCGATCAGATCGTCCAGCCGGTCGAGGGTGGGCTGCGGGGCGTGCCTCGCCGCCTGCGGCAGGGGGTCCTCGGAGCGCAGTACGCCGAGTACCCTGCGCAGTTCGGTGAGCGCGCCGACCGCATTCTCGCGGATGCCCGCGAGGTTCTCCCTGAGCTCGTCGGACGGGTTCTCGACCAGGTGCGGGGCGACCTGCGCCTGGATGGAGATGACCGACATGTGGTGGGCGACCACGTCGTGCAGCTCACGGGCGATCCGGTTGCGCTCCTCCAGAAGAGTGCGCCGGGAGCGCTCCTCGGCGGTGAGTTCCTCCTGTGCGACCAGCTGGGTACGCGCCGCCCCGATGCCACGCAGTGCGGCGCCGACCACCACGGCGACGACGAGAACCGCGACGGCGATGCCGACGCCGCCCTGACGCCAGGGGTTGATCGTGCCGCAGACGAGTCCGGCCACGAGACTGATCGTCAGCGCCTGGGCGGCGGTCCGGGGCCGGACCCGCAGCGCGAGCAGGAACAGCATGGCGGCCTGCAGCCCGATCATGGTTCCGTTCCAGGGGAACGTCGCGCCGAAAGGGCCGGCGTTCGCGGCGAACGGCGTGAGCACGACCATGACGAGCACCGTCACCCACCAGGCCAGGACGGGGTGGAACAGTGCGGCGACCAGCGCGGCCGACTGGATACCGGCGAACAGAATGCCGAGCTGTATGCCCATCCCGTACCCGAAGGCGTACTGGTTCGTGTTGAAGACGAGAATGCCCACCGCGAACATCGCCAACGGCACCACGAGAGCCGGCCGCCACTCCAGCCAGCGCGGCCGCCGCCCATACGGGGTCGGGTCGGCCACCGACGTCACCAGATCTTCGCGCAGGGTACGAGGCAACGCCCGCAGGACCTCCGCCGACCGCCTTACCAAGTCCCCCTGCTTCACAGAACTCACCTTAAGCGCGCCGCGTCTGCGCCGACCGGGCAGGACGCCCCTTGCGGACGACCATGCTCTTCTTTCGCGGCCGCCCCTGCTCGTAACCACGGAACGCCACCCAGCAGATCAGCAGCGCCACGGCGAACACGGGCAGCCAGGACAGCCGGGCGAGAACCCAGCCGGGGTCATCGGGGACGGTGTGCAGGCCCGGCAGGGTCCCGCCCGCCAACAGGCCGGTCGCGGTGACCGCGATCATCGCGGTCTGGTGCCACAGGAAAATCGTCATCGCGGAGAGGTTCACCATCGCCACCACCGCCCAGACGGCCGGGCGTTGCAGCACCCGGCGCAGCGGGCCGAGCAGCAGCAGTGCCGCTCCGCACTGCGCGAGGCCGAAGGTGACCACGGCGAGGGTCGGCGGGTCGAGGTTGGAGATCGCCAGGCCGGGCACCCCGACCATGGCTGCCGGGTAGCCGGCCCGGAGGACGAGTCCGGCGGTGGCGGCGGCTCCGCCGAGCAGCAGCGTCCAGCCGGTCCTGCGACTGTGCAGGTCACCCCGGGCCCAGGCCGCGCCCAGGCAGTACGGAACCAGCCAGCCGGCAATCACGTTGACCGAGGTGAACCCGCCGGGCGCGTCCAGGCCGAACCGGTAGAGGTCGGTGATCAGCACAACGGCGAACGGCCACAGTGGATGCAGCTTCGCCACCAGCGGGGTCGCCGCCGTCAGCGCCGCGAAGACCACCAGGAACCAGAGCGGGGACCACACGAGCTTGCACAGCGCGCGCACGGTGTCCTGGTCCGCGCCGGAGGCGAGCATCGCGCACGCCGCCACGGTCCATACGACCAGCACGACGACCACCGGCCGCAGCAGCCGGGTCATCCGCGTACGGAGCCACCGGCCGTAGTTCTCGCCACGGGCACGGGCGGAGGCGTAACTCTTCGCGCCGACCTGTCCGCCGACCAGGAAGAAGACGGCAAGGGTCTGGAACCCCCAGGAGACCGGGGTGAATCGGGGCATGTACTGGAGCGGGCTGGAGCCGTGCATGGTGCCGCTGTCCACGACCAGTGCGGTCACCAGCCAGTGGCCGAGAACCACGCCGAGGATGGCGATGGCGCGCAGGGCGTCGATCGCGCGGTCACGCTCGACAGGCGTGGCGGAGTCCATCCGCCGGACGAAGTCACGCATGACGCTCTCCCGAGGGCTCTGCGGACTTGGCCGTTCCGGCCACGATCCGGGCGATGTTCTTCAGCGGTAGGGAACCGGGCTTCAGGTAGTCGCTGTGGCTGCCGTCGCCCGCCCCGAAGATCTCGGCGCCGAACTCGGGCGAGACCGGGTCCGTTGCGAACCCGATGTCCGCAAAAGGCGGTTGACGCTTCATGTGCGGCACATCGGCTATCCAGTCGTCGCTGCCGCGGCCCGCCCGGACGGTGGCCGGGGTGTGCAGGTCGGCGGCGTTTCCGTAGCCGGTGCCGGGGCTCTCGCACAGGACGATGTCCGCGACCCGCAGTCCGTGCGCGGCGCGGGCGCAGACGACGGAGCCGTAGGAGTGACAGACGAGGAAGGTCCGGACCGCAGGATTCAGCCTTCTCGACTCCCCTATGAAGTCGCGCGGATGGGACGACATGGCAGGTTGTTCCTTCCGTACCGGACGGCTGCACTGCATCGGGTACAGAAGCTATGGAGGGGGCCTTGTAATCCGCGTCCCACCGGGGTGTGAACCTTTTTTGTAGCTCTATAGGACTACGGGTATGAGATGCGAGTGAGGGTGCCCCGGATCACTCCGGCGGGGCCGCTGCCGGGCCATTGGTACAGTCGCAGCCCGGATCGGCCTACCAGGAAGAGACCAACGGACCATGGCGGTGGACGCCCTCGACACCCGCATCCTGCGACTGCTCATCGAGCAGCCGCGTACCAGCGTCCGCGAGTACGCACGCATCCTCTCCGTCGCCCGGGGCACCCTCCAGGCCCGTATCGACCGGCTGGAGCGGGACGGTGTGATCACCGGTACCGGCCCGGTCCTGTCCCCCGCCGCGCTGGGTCACCCGGTGCTGGCCTTCGTTCATCTGGAAGTCACCCAGGGGCATCTGGACGAGGTCGGCCAGGCGCTCGCCTCGGTGCCGGAGATCGTCGAGGCCTTCTCGACCACGGGCGGCGGCGATCTGCTGGCCCGGGTGGTGGCCCGCGACAACGGGCATCTGGAGGATGTGATCCAGCGGCTGATCCAACTGCCCGGTGTGGTCAGGACGCGTACCGAGGTGGCGCTGCGCGAGCGGGTGCCGCACCGGCTGCTGCCGCTGGTCGAATCGGTGGGCCGCACGGCAGCCGGCAGCCCGAAGTGATCACCGTCTTGGCATGCTGGATGGCATGAACTCCCGGCGCATCCCCGTCCCCACCGTCGTCTTCGATCTCGACGCCACACTGGTGGACAGCGAGCCGAACTATTACGAGGCGGCGCGCCGCCTTCTGGAACGGTACGGCGCGCCCGGCTTCACCTGGGAGCACCACACCCGCTTCATCGGGATCGGTGTCCGCGAGACGCTCGCGGCCCTGCGCGCCGAGTACGGGATCGCGGCGCCCGTCGATGAACTGGTGGCAGGTCAGGACTCCCTGTACCTGGAGCTGGCGCGATCGTCGACCGAGGTCTTTCCCGAGATGCGGAAGTTCGTGGGGCGGCTGTACCAGGAGGGCGTCGGGATGGCGGTGGCGTCGGGTTCGTCCCGGGCGGCGATCGAGGCCGTGCTCGCGGGCACGGGACTCGGCGCGTATCTGAGCACGTATGTCTCGGCCGACGAGGTGGCGCACGGCAAGCCGGAACCGGATGTGTTCCTGGAGACCGCCCGCCGCCTCGGCGCGGCGCACGCCGACTGTGTCGTCGTGGAGGACGCGGCGCCCGGCGCGGCCGCAGCGCATGCGGCGGGCATGCGCTGCATCGCGATTCCCTATGTGGCCGCGACGGCCTCCGATCCGGCGTTCACGGCGGCCGGTCTGCTCTTCGCGCGGGGGCAGAGCGAGTTCACTGCGCAGGCCGCGTACGACTGGCTGTTCCCGGGGGCAGGACCCCGGCCCGCGCCCGTTCGGCCAGTTCCGTCTTCCTGATCTTTCCGGTGGCGGTCATCGGGAAGGCTTCGACCAGTTCGATGCCGGGGACCTTGTACGGGGGCCATCGCCTCCACCGCCCATTAGTGCAGGGAAGCGGCGGTCAGCGTCTGCGGACACCGTCTCGGCTGCTCGGCGTGCCGTCGAGGTCCGGCGGCCCGATATCCTGATCATGCCGCGCGCCCCACCCCGCCCCGATCCCGGTCGGGTCGCCGCCGTGGCATTCGAAGCGGCCCACAATTCGAGATTGGTGCACAGGTGCTGGTAGCTGGTCGGTACCGCTTGTTGTCTCCCATAGGCCGCGGCGGCATGGGTGAGGTGTGGCGTGCCGCCGACGAAGTGCTCGGCAGGGCGGTGGCCGTGAAGCTACTGCTCGGCGACCGCGCGGACGAGTCGGCCACCGCCCGGTTCCGTCTGGAGGCACAGACCGCGGCCCGCCTGAGCCACCCTCATCTGGTGGCCGTGTTCGACTTCGGGGCCTGGGAGGACCGCTTCTTCCTCGTGATGGAACTCGTCGAGGGCAGAAGCCTGGGCGATCTGCTCGCGGCCGAGGAGAGGCTCGGCGCCGAGCAGGTCGCCCGGATCGCGGGCCAGGCGGCCGCGGGGCTCGCCGCTGCCCATCGGCAGGGCATCGTGCACCGTGACATCAAGCCCGGAAACCTGATGCTGGACGCGGAAGGGACCGTCAAGATCGGTGACTTCGGCATCGCCCAGTTCGTCGACGACCCTTCCGCCGCGCTGACCACCACGGGGCAGATCGTCGGCACCAGTCTCTATCTCGCCCCGGAGCGGGCCCTGGGCCGTACGGCCGGTGCGGCGTCCGACATGTACTCCCTCGGCTGTGTGATCTACCAACTCCTGCTGGGCGAGCCACCGTTCCGCTCCGACACTGCGACCGCCACGCTCTATCAGCATGTCGACACGGCCCCCGTGCCGCTCAGACAGCGGGGAGTCGACCTGTCTCCCGCCTTCGACTCCTATCTGCTGGGACTGCTCGCGAAGCAGCCCGAGGACCGGCCGAGCGCCCAGCAGGTCGCCGACTGGTTCCAGAACGATGCGTGGCGGGGACAGCCGGAGCCCATGCCCATGTACGCCCCCACGCCCCCTCAGGCAGCACCCAGTGCTCCTTACGCCCAGGCGCCTGCCCCCGCGTTCGGCACAGCCCCGGCCTCCGCCTCCGCTCAGGCGACATATCGCCTGCCGCAGGCCGGCGGCCACAGACGGCGTCCGTCGGACCGGTCCGTGCCGGTCCGGCGGCACACCAGCGCCCGCGAGGCGATCAGGCGTCGGCCCAGAGTGGCCAGCGCCATTGCCGGTACGGTCGCCTTCCTCGCGGCCGTGTACCTGGGGATGAGCCTGTTCTCACCGGATTCCGGCTCGGCCGACACCCCGGGCACCGGTCCCACCGCATCCACCGGACCCGATTCACCGGCCCCCGACCAGCCGGCACAGGACCAGCCGGCACAGGACCAGCCGGCACAGGACAGCGCGGACGACGGGGACGACGAGCAGGACTGAGCCGCTCTCCCCTGGCCGCCGCCCCGGCTCCATGACCGTACCGCCCCGGCCGCGGCACCACCCGTCAAGCAGCCGTCAGGACCGGAGGTTACGGCGTCAGCGGTTCATCAACGGACGCCGACGGGCCGGCCGGCTTCCATAACGTCACTGCCATGCGACGACGTGACATCCGAGCCGTGCCCGGCCCGCACACCGGCCGAGCACACCCTCCGCCCGATACGACCGCCCACGACCACGGCTGGACCGGGGACCTGCGGTTCGCGGTCCGCTGCGCCGTGACGCTCCTCGGGCTGCTCCTGGCCGTCGATGCGACGGCCGGTCACCTCACCTGGTTGCGCGCACTGCTGTGGACGGGCCTGGCCGCCCTGCTGCTCGTGATCCTGGTGCCGCCACGGGTCCGTGCGGGTGCCGGGTGGCTGTCCTGCCGCGGCCTGGTGCGCGAACGGATCGTGCGCACCGACCGGCTGGTGTCGGTTCGCTGGTCGGACGGAGTCTCCCAGCGTCTGGTGCTCCGTGACGCGGACGGCGGCCGGGTCGAGGTCGACCCCCAGGTGTTCCTCGCCAATCCGGCGCTGTGGCACCGGCTGGACGACGACGCCCGCGGCTGTGTGAAACGCGGGACGCTGCGGTGCGGAGTGACGGCGCTGCGTCAGCTGGCCGACCGTATCGACCGCCGGACCGCCCGTACGGTGTTCACGATCTCCGGCCTGGAGTAACCGCCCCGCACGCCCGTGTTGTTGTGCGATCCCACCATCGCGGCTTGACCAGACTTGCCAAGTCACTCGGCAGCCCTCGCAGTTCATTGACGAGGCCATGACGACATGTGAGTGTTCGGTCGCTCGATCAGGGACGACGGCGACACGGGCGACGGGGCCGGCCTTCGACGGCCGCAGCAAGTGCGTCATCGTACGCCGCTGCCCTTGATCGAGACCCCCCCGACTCAAGGAGCCTCGATGAACCGCAGACCGATGACGGCCGGGACAACCCTGGCCGTCCTCGCCGGAATGCTGGTCGTCACCAGCGGCCAGCCAGCATCTGCCGAACCGTCTCCGCCCGCCCCGACCGCGCTCTCGGCCGCGGTGTCGGCAGCCGACCGGGCCGCCGTCAGTGGTCTCGACACCCTGGCGAAGGGGCCCGACGAGCAGTACGAGCGGCAGAGCGTGACGCCTTGGGTCAAGGGTATGTACTCCATCGCCTACCAGCGCACCTACCGCGGTCTGCCGGTCGTCGGCGGGGACGCCGTCGTGGTGGCCGACTCCGAGGGCCGAGTTCGCGCCACGCAGTCGGCGGTGTCCCGGCGGATCAACGTGCCGACCACACCGACCGTTTCCGCCAAGGCGGCCGAAACCCTCTCCCGCAAAAGACTCACCACCGTGACACGGGTGGACTCGCACCGCCTGGTCGTGCGCGCCACGGGCGGGACCTCCCGGCTGGCCTGGGAGACGGTGCTCACCGGGCGCGGCGCCAAGTCCCCCAGCCATGTACATGTCTTCGTCGACGCGGGCACCGGCAAGGTGCTCGACAGCTACGACGACGTCAGGGCGGGCACCGGCAACAGCCAGTGGAACGGTCCGTCGCCGCTGTCCATCGACACCACCGCGTCGGGCGGGAGCTACTCGCTGCGCGACCCGAACCGGCCCGGCCTGAGCTGCGCCGACTACAGCACGGGCAGTGTCTTCAGCAAGTCGAGCGACTCCTGGGGCACCGGCAGCGCCTCCAGCAAGGAGACCGGTTGCGTCGACGTCATGTGGGCGGCGCAGCACGAGTGGAACATGCTGCGGGACTGGCTGGGCCGCAACGGGCACGACGGCAACGGCCGCAGTTGGCCGGTCAAGGTCGGACTGAACGACGTCAACGCCTACTGGGACGGCTCCTCGGTCTCCATCGGCCACAACAACGCCAACCAGTGGATCGGCGCGATGGACGTGGTGGGCCATGAGTTCGGCCACGGCATCGACCAGTACACGCCCGGCGGCGCCAACAACGAGTCCGGTCTCGGCGAGGCCACCGGCGACATCATGGGCGCCCTGACCGAGGCGTACACCAATGAGCCCGCCCCGTACGACGACCCGGACTACACCGTCGGCGAGAAGGTCAACCTGGTCGGCAACGGGCCGATCCGGATCATGTACAACCCGTCGCAGATCGGCGACCCGAACTGCTACAGCTCCTCCATACCCAACACCGAGGAGCACGCGGCGGCCGGTCCGCTGAACCACTGGTTCTATCTGCTGGCCGAGGGATCGAACCCGGGCGGCGGCAAGCCGTCCAGCCCGACGTGCAACAGCTCCTCGGTCACCGGTGTCGGCATCCAGAGCGCCGGCAAGGTCTTCTACGGCGGCATGCTGCTCAAGACGAGCGGCATGACCTACAAGCGCTACCGCACGACCACCCTCACCGCCGCCAGGAACCTCGACTCCAGTTGTGTGCTCTTCGACCGGACCAAGGCGGCGTGGGACGCCATCAGCGTGCCCGCCCAGAGCGGCGACCCGACCTGTGCCCCCAGCGGCAACGACGACTTCACCATGTCTCTGGACCCGGCGTCCGGCTCGGTGAGGCCGGGCAGTTCGGTGACGGCCACGGTGCGGACATCGGTCAGCTCCGGGAGTGCGCAGACGGTGAACCTGACGGCGAGCGGCCTGCCGAGCGGTGTCACCGCGTCGTTCAGCCCGTCGTCGGTGCAGTCCGGAGCGTCCTCGACGATGACCGTGTCCGCGTCGTCGAACGCCGCGCCCGGCGCGTACACCTTCACGGTGAAGGGTGACGGCACCCAGAGCCACACCGCGCAGTACACGCTGACCGTCGACAACGGCGGCAATCCGGGCGGCGGCGCGCCCGACATCAGTGTCGCCAATGTGCAGTCCCATCTGGCGCAGCTGAACACCATCGCCTCGCAGAACGGCGGCAACCGCCGGGCCGGCAGCGCCGGTTACACGGCCTCGGTCGCCTATGTGAAGGGCAAGCTGCAGGCGGCCGGTTACACGGTCAGCGAGCAGACCTGCACCAGCTGCACGTACCGCGGCAACAACCTGATCGCCGACTGGCCGGGCGGCCCGTCCGACCAGACCGTCATGTTCGGCGCCCACCTGGACGGCGTCGCGGCCGGCCCCGGGATAAATGACAACGGCTCGGGTTCCGCCATCCTGCTGGAGAACGCGCTCGCCCTGGCGCAGCAGAACCCGACGATGACCAAGCATGTCCGCTTCGCCTGGTGGAACGGCGAGGAACAGGGCCTGCAGGGTTCCGGATACTACGTCGGTCAGCTCACCGCCGCCCAGCGCAGCGCCATCAAGGCGTACTACAACTTCGACATGGTCGCCTCGACCAACGCGGGCTACTTCATCAACAACGTGAACTCGGCCGCCTCGGCCCCGATGAAGGAGTACTGGGATTCGCTGAACCTCGCTCCGGAGGAGAACGTCGAGGGCCAGGGACGCTCCGACGACTACTCCTTCCAGCAGGGCGGCATTCCCACCTCCGGTTACGCCACGGGCGCGAGCGACACCAAGTCCTCGGCGCAGGCCGCCAAGTGGGGCGGTACGGCGGGCAGGTCCTACGACTCCTGCTACCACCAGTCCTGCGACACCACGAGCAACATCAACGCGACCGCGCTCGACCGCAGCGCCGACGGTGTCGCCCATACGGTGTGGAAGACGTCCGTCGGCACCACCGCGCCGGCCGATGACTTCTCCGTCGCGGTGCAGCCGGTCTCCGGCAACGTCCAGCCGGGCGGCTCGGTCAGCGCGAGTGTGTCGACGGCGACCACCAGTGGCTCCGCGCAGACCGTGAAGCTGACGGCCTCCGGGGCGCCGAGCGGTGTCACGGTCGTGTTCGACCCGGCCTCCGTACAGTCGGGTTCGTCGTCGGCCATGACCGTCTCCGCCGGGGCCCAGGCCGCGCCGGGTACGTACACCATCACGGTGACCGGGACCGGTTCGGCCACGCACGCCAGCACGTACTCGCTCGTCGTCGGTGGCGGCGGCAGCTGCCAGGCACGACAGGTCGTCGCCAACGGCGGCTTCGAGGAGGGCGTCGCGCCGTGGACCCAGACCGACGGCGTGATCAGCAACCGGACGTCGGAGAAGCCCGCGCACAGCGGCGCGTACATGGCCTGGCTCGGCGGCTGGGGATCCACTCACACCGACACCGCCTCGCAGTCACTGACCATTCCCCCGGGCTGCTCGGCGTACAAGCTTTCGTTCCACCTGCGCACCGACACGGACGAGTCGGCGGGCGACCCGACCGCGTACGACACATTCACCGTGAAGCTGGGCGCCAAGACGCTTGCGACGTACTCCAACACGGACGCCGCGGGCTCCTACGTCCAGAAGACTTTCGACGTCGGCGCCTTCGCCGGTCAGACGGTCACGCTCGGGTTCACCAGCAGTGAGGACGCCTACCTGCAGACCAGCTTCGTCGTGGACGACGTGACGCTGAACGCGAGCTGATTGATCATCAGAATATCCACCGAGGGCGGGGCGTGTCCGCACACGCCCCGCTCTCGCTGTCTCAGCGGACGACGACCGCCAGCCGGCGGGTGAAGTCGTCGATCTCCGGCCGATTGCCGTGTCGGGTCGCCAACCGGCTGTGCAGGCCGCGGAGTTCCTGGCCGAGCAGCGTGGATGCGGTCACCTCGGTGGTGTCCAGTACGGGTTCGGCGATGGCGATCGCGGCGAGCGGGTCCTGAGCGCAGGCATGGGCGTCGGCCATCCGAACCAGGAACAGCATCCGCGTCGAGTGCATCCCCACAGGGAGCAGGCCCAGCGCGGTACGGGTCGCCTCGACCGCGCGCAGCGCCAGTCGACGGTCACCGGTCGCCGCGGCGAGGTCCCGCAGGGCCCCGGCGGCGCCCGACTCCACCCGCAGACGCACGGAGGCGACGGACAGCCAGGGTGCCTCCGTCTCGTCCTGCTCGCCGGCCCGGTCCATCTGTGACCAGGCACGGTCGATATGGTCCAGGGTCTGCCGCGCGTCGCCCCGCACCGCGTGCCCGCGCGCCTCGTACAGATCGCTCATGGCGCCCGCCCAGTGCCGGCCCGCGGCCGCCTGCCGGATCGCGCCGCCGTAGGCTAGGGCGGAAGGGCCGTCGCCCTCCAGCCGCGCCAGGGTGCTCATGTCGCTGAGCGCGGCCACCTCCGTTCCGACGTGACCGGCCAGGCCGGCCCAGACCAGCGACCGGTCGAGCCAGGCCATCGCTGTCGCGTTCCGGCCCCACAGCAGCCGCAGACAGCCGGCCGACTGTGCGTACTCGGCGGCGAGTGGCGCGAGTTGGCGTTGGTACGGCGCTGCGGGCAGGGCCATCCAGCGAAGCATCGCGTGCAGGGTGCGCTCGACCACGACGGTCGCTCCCGGCCAGGCGCGCTCCTCGCCGGCCCGCTGGCAGACGGCGAGCAGCGCCGTCAGGGCATGCACGGTGTCGATGTCCAGCGGCGGACACGAGACGGTGGCCGGGCCCAGGGCGCAGAAGGCCGAATGCAGCGCGATGACGTCGGCGAGTACGGGAACGGTGCAGCCGTCGCGGCCGTGCACCGGACACACCAGCCCGTAGGTGGGCAGGCTCATGGGCAGGACGGTGTCCGGCGGCAGCATCGAGAGCAGGGCGCCACCCGCGGGCTCGCCGGGCAGGGGGCCCGTCCGTGCGGTGGTCGCGGCCGGACGTACGCCCCCGTTCCCCTCGCCCGTACCACCCGGCCCCTCGGCCTCCGCCGCCTCGCAGGCGTCGAGGAGGTCGCCGCCGGCTGTCAGCAGATCGTCCAGCCTGCGGGCGAGCGGCAGCGGCGTCTTGCGGGTGCCGTGCTCCAACTTGCTGATGGCGGTGTGGTCGTAGCCGACGCGGGCGCCCACCTGAGCCTGGGTGAGTCCGGCGCGCCTGCGCCACTGACGTAACCGGCTTCCGAAGGCTCTCCACGCCTCTGCGGTTCGGACATCCGGCGAAGGACCCACGCCCTCCGTCACCCGGAACCCCGCGGAGCCCCGCCGGATCTCCCACCCGTGCCACGCTCATGGCTCATAGCCGGGAGGATAGCGAGCGCGTGTGCGTGGTGTCCCCGGTGCCGCGGGAAGATGGCGCCTTCCCGCGCCTCCCGCGCCTTCCCGGCGTCGGCCCCGGTATCGCCAGCGGTGTCATCTCTGTGGTTCCGGGGTGGGGGCCGTTGGCGGCAGGAAGCTGCGGCGTTCGTCGTCCGTCAGCCGCCTGAAGACCCGGGAGCGGGCCCGTGCGAGCAGGACGTCGAGATCGGTGCGCCCTGAACAGTGCGAGGAGCACGTCCACAACGAGCTTCGCCCGACGACGATCCACACCATCCCCCGGCCGAGGCGCAGTTGCCCGCGCACACGCTCCGGCCAACGCTGTGCACGGCGGTGTCGAAGCGTCCCCTGCCACCACCCTGCTGGGTTACGTAACACTGCCGCCCAGCCGGCCAGTTGAGCCGGACGAGGCTGCATGAAGGGGCAACCCGCCGGGCATATGACCGGTGACTGACAGGAGGTGGTGGCAATGGGCCGCATCAAGATCGTCCGACGCCCGCAGCTGCCGTCGCGGCCGCCGCCACTCGATCTGCGAACCCCGTCCGGCCGCCCGCTGCCGTACTGAGCACGCCCCCGCCGCGACCGACGCGAACCCCTGGGGCAACCATCTGCGTGATGACGGACAGGGAGCCGTCGCAGCGAACGGCAGAAGCCGGGGCGGGTGCGTCGGCCGACCCGGGAGGGGCGGCAGCCATGCACGCATCCGGGACGAAGTAGTCGGCTGCGGCATCGTCGGCCATGCCGGCGCTGTTCATCGCGGCAGCGGCGGCTGCCGGCGCGGCGGGGAAGCAGTTCCCTGTCCGAGCAGCACTGTTCCGTCCACGACGTTCTGCGCAACGGCGAGGGGGTCGACGTCGGACGGTCTCGGCGCACGGCCGGGTCGGGGACCTCCTTCACCACCCGGGACGGCAGGCAGATGACCTCCGCTCCGAGCCAGGTCCGGATCGTCTTCGCGCCGAAGTGACGCGAGCGGCGTCGGCGTGATCGCCGCGGGCCACGGAAGTTGAGGAAAACCGCAGGGTGGCGGGTGCGGAGAACATCACCCGGTTCGACGGCAATCCCCGTACCGGCGCCGGCCGGCACTTCCTAGCGTTGCCGGTGAGGCGCGACGGACTTCTCGTGCCTCTCCACCACGCCAGGAGTCAGTTCATGGATCTCGTCACTCTGGGACTCCCCCAGGAACCCGCGGGCGGCGTCGCAGGCTGGGCAGCCGATCTCGTCGACACCATGGGGGGTCCGGGAGCCGGCCTCGCCATCGCCCTGGAGAATCTCTTTCCGCCGCTGCCCAGCGAGGTCATTCTCCCGCTGACCGGGTTCGCGGCGGGGCAGGGCGTCATCGGCCTGGCCTCCGCGCTCTTCTGGACCACGCTCGGTTCGGTGGTGGGCGCGGTGGTTCTGTACTGGATCGGAATGCTCTTCGGCCGCGACCGGATGCATGCGATCTGGGCGAGGCTTCCGCTGGTGAGGAGCTCCGATCTGGAGCGTACGGAGCAGTGGTTCGCCGAGCACGGCACCAAGGCCGTCCTCCTCGGGCGCATGGTGCCGATCTTCCGGAGTCTCATCTCCGTGCCGGCCGGTGTGGAGCGCATGTCGCTGCCGCTCTTCGTGACCCTGACCGCTGTGGGCAGCCTGCTGTGGAACTCGGTGCTGGTGATGGCCGGGTACTGGCTCGGCGACCGGTGGGATCTGGTGGAGACCTATGTCGGGGTCCTCTCCAAGGCCGTTCTCGTCCTGGTCCTGGCGGCCGTCATCGTGTACGTGAGTCTGCGGTTGCGCTCTCGTCCCCGTCCCCGTGAGCGGGCGCAGCACCGTCGTCCGTCGTGAGCTTCGAGCCGCTGCCCCGCGCTCTCCCGGTCTCCCCCGCCCGCCAAGGACGATCTTGCCGTGACGGTGCCGCGCGACTAGCCTCGGCATCCGTGCAGGGGGACTCCACAGACAGTGCGACCAGTCATCTTCCGGGGCCACTCGGCCCGAGGCGCGATGAAGGGGGCACCTCGGTGGCGCGCACCTCCCCCTGGCCCCGCAGAGTCACGGGCGTCCTGCTCGGCTGCTGTACCGCCCTGCTGGACCTGCTGTACTTCGCCGTGCCGGGCGCTCTGTCGGGCCCGTTCATTCTGTGGCCCCGCACGCGTCGGCGCGCCCTGGCCGTGCTGAGTGCCGGGGCCCGTCGGCTCACGGAGCTGGAGCGGATCCGTCGCAGCGTCTTCTTCGGCGACGTGTTCCCCACTCACCATGCCTCCGACCGGAAAGTCCTTCGTTACCTCGCCACCCGCGCCTGCGCAGGGGTGCTGTCCGGATTCGTGGTTGCGCTGCTGGGGTTCGGGGTCGTGCTGGCCGGGCTGCTGGCGGCCGGAGTGGCACGCGCCACCACGAGCTGGCAGGAACTGCTGACCCAAGGGGTCCTCGGCGGCGTCCTCCTCTTCCTCGACCTCCAGGGGCTCTTCTCCCTGGACGCCCTCGACGCACGGCTGGCACGAGAACACTTCGGCCCGTCCGAGCGGGAGTTGCTGGAGCGGCGCATCGCGGAACTGGCCGCCAGCCGTGCCGGGGTGCTCCGGGCGGTCGACGTGGAGCGCAAGCGCATCGAACGCGATCTGCACGACGGCGTGCAGCAGCGGCTCGTCGCACTCGCCATGCTGCTGGGCCGGGCCCGCCGCAACCGGACGCCCGAGCAGGCCGATCTACTGCTCGAGCAGGCGCACAAGGAGTCCCAGGAGGTCCTCACCGAGCTGCGGGAGGTGGCCTGGCGCGTCTATCCGTCGGCGCTCGACAACCTCGGGCTGGAGGAGGCACTCGGCGGGGTGGCCCAGCGCTGCAGCATTCCCCTGCACATGGAGTTCGACCTGGCGCTGCCGTTGCCCCGGCCGGTGGAGACGGCCGCCTACTTCGTGGTGTCGGAGGCTGTGACCAACGCGGCCAAGCACTCCCGGGCGACCCACATCTCCGTCAGCGTCAAGGGCGACGGGAGCGGAGTGTCCGTATGCGTCCGGGACAACGGCACCGGCGGAGCCGATCCCACGGGCAGCGGACTGGCCGGGCTGCGCAGCCGGGTGGACGCACTCGACGGCCGGCTGTACGTCGACAGCCCTTCCGGGGGCCCCACCACCATCATCGCGGAGCTGCTGTGCGCGTAATGCTTGCCGAGGACTCGACCCTGCTGAGGGAGGGCCTGGTCCGCCTGCTCGCCGAGGAGGGACATGAAGTCCTCGCCGCGGTGGGTGACGGGACGGCCCTCGTACGGGCGGTCGAGGCGGACCCGCCGGACCTCGTCGTCGTCGATATCCGGATGCCTCCCACCCACACCGATGAGGGGCTGCGGGCCGCGCTGGAGATCCGTGAGCGCTGGCCCCTGGTCGGTGTGCTGGTGCTCTCCCAGCATGTGGAGCGCAACTACGCGGTGCGGCTGCTGTCCGCAAACGCCGAGCGGGTCGGCTATCTGCTCAAGGACCGGGTCGCGCAGGTCGACGAGTTCCTGGACTCGCTGGAGCGGATTCACGCGGGCGGCGCGTCCATCGACGCGGAAGTCGTACGGCAGTTGGTGGTCCGGACCACGCACAGCGACCCCTTGGCCAGGCTGACGCCCCGCGAGCGCAGCGTCCTGCAGGAGCTGGCGCAGGGCCGCACCAACGCGGCCATCGCCCAGCACCTGCACATCTCGCTCAGTTCGGTCGAGAAGAACCTCAACTCCGTCTTCGACAAGCTCGATCTCGCGCGGACCACGGGATACAGCAGACGAGTGCTGGCGGTCCTGCGCTACTTGGAGTCGTAGGCACCGGCGCGCCGGTCCCTTCGGGCTCGGGCTCACCATGCGGCCGTCGCCCGCCCGGACGACGACAGCGTCCAGGATCGAAGTTCCTCACGCAGTCGTCGATGCCGCATCGGGCGGGGGCCGGACATCCGGGCCGGGTTCCGCACCGGCCCTCCCTGATCGATGATGATGCACAGGGCTGCCGTCCTCGGTGCGGCACCGCCTGTCCCAGGAACAGGAAGGGGTTCCCCATGCGGGAAACGACGCCGGACCATTCCCCGTCGGACGATCGGTCCGTCCACGGCTCGGACGAGGAAGCTCAGGTGATCGTGGTGGGGGCGGGGCCGGCGGGCTCGGCCGCGGCCTTCCACCTCGCCAGAGCGGGCGTCGATGTCCTGCTCCTGGAGAAGTCCCGCTTTCCCCGGGAGAAGGTGTGCGGGGACGGTTTGACGCCACGAGCGGTGCACCAGCTCATCAGGATGGGCATCGACATCAAGGCTCCGGGGTGGACGCGTTCACGCGGGATGCGATGGGTGGCCGGGGACCATCAGGTGCACATCGACTGGCCCGCGCTCGGGCGCTACCCGGACTTCGGGCTCTCGCGCAGCCGGCACGACTTCGACGACATCCTGGCCCGGCACGCCGTCGCCGCCGGAGCCCGGCTGCGCAGCGGCGTGAAGGTGACCCAGCCCCTGACCGACCGCGCCGGCCGTATGACCGGTGTCACCGCCACGACCTCGGCGAAGGAGCCATTGGCCTTCCGCGCGCCGATCGTCATCGCCGCCGACGGCGCCTCCGCCCGCCTCGCTCTCGCCATGGGCCTGGAGCGGGACAGGAGCAGGCAGATCGCGACGGCCGCCCGCCGCTACTACCGAAGTCCGGAGCGTTCCCAGGAGGAGTACCTGGAGCTGTGGGCCGACCTCCGCTTCCCGGGGAGCGATCACTACCTGCCCGGATACGGCTGGATCTTCCCCATGGGCGACGGCCGCGTCAATGTCGGTCTCGGTGCTCTGCCCCACCGGCGGCACGGAAAGGCGGACCTGCGCGCCACGTTGGACGAGTGGCTGGCGCGGACCCCGCACGCTTGGGGACTGCGCGAGGAGAACGCGGAGGGCCCTGTCCGGAGCGCGGCCCTTCCGCTGGGCTTCAACCGTCACCCCCTCTACACCCGCGGGCTCCTCCTCGTCGGCGACTCCGGAGGCATGATCAGCCCCTGGAACGGCGAAGGCATCGGCCAGGCCATGGAAGCCGGCGAAGTCGCGGCCGAGACCACCGCGCTCGCCCTCGCACTCCCCCGGGGGGCCCGGCGGGAGCAGGTACTGCGGGGCTACCCCGTCGAGATGAACCGCCGCTGGGGGCGCTACTACCGTCTCGGGAACACGGCCGCCGACCTCGTCTTCAGCCGTTCGGGTTTCCAGCCGGTCCTCAACCGTTACGTCATGGGGTCGCCGTTTCTGCTCAACACCCTGGCCCGGCTGCTGACCAACCTCACGGACAGGCCCTCGCACGACCTGATCGACCATCTGCTCAACGGCGTCGTGCGTCTCGTCCCGGAACCGAAGGTGCGACGCAGGCGCTGAACCGCGATTCCCGGCCGGAGGGACGAACAGCGCTCCGGGGAAAGCCTGCCGGCCGGCCCCGGAGCGCTGCGTCCCGTACTACCCGTCGATCGTGGCCCCGTACTCCGCGTCCGGTGACGGAGCCCTGAGAGAGCCCAGGCGGTGCGATGACACGGGCCGCACCGGCGGCCCATGCACCTTGCGGGTCTATGACCGGCGGCGAGGCTTTCCTCGTTTGCCGCCCTTGGCGCCGCCGGAACCGCTCCGCGCGCTCTTCCCGGCCGCCTTGCCGGCTGCGGGCTTCCGCCGTGCGCCGCCTGTTTCGGGGCGCTTGGCCTTCGGCTGCGCCGAGGTCTTGGGGCGGCCCCGTGAACTGTTGACGGTCCGCCCTCGGACGATCCCGATGAAGTCCTCCACCAGGTCTGTCGTCCCGTCCTCCAGCCACGACAGTGCGACGCGCGACTCGGGGGCGTCCGACACCGGCCGGTACGTGAGGTCCTTGCGGTGGTGCAGGCGGGCGAGCGACTGCGGGACGACCAGAAGGCCCACTCCGGCCGCCACGAGCTCGATCGCGTCCGCCGTAGTGGCGGGCCGCTCGATCGCGGGCCGTCCGGGCCGGTGCTCCCATTCGAGGGTGTCGTCGAGCGGATGCAGCACGATGTCGTCGGCGAGATCCTCGGCGGAGACCTCGTCGACCGCTGCCACGACGTGGTCCTTCGGGATCACGACCACCGTCGTCTCGGTGTAGAGGGGGATCGCGCTGAGGCCCGTGCGGTCGATGGGCAGCCGCACGAGACCTGCGTCGGCGCCGCCGCCCCGCAGCACGTCGGATGCCTCGGCGGCCGACACCCCGATGAGGGTCAGCGGGACGTCGGGCAGCCGCTCGTTCCAGATCCGCACCCACTTGGTGGGCGTCACCCCCGGGACGTACGCGAGCCGGAACGAAGGGGTTTCTTCCGAGCTTGTCACTCAGCCAGGTTACCGGCCCTGGTCAGAGGTAGCGCACATGCTCGATACCCTTGGCACCATGGCGTCGCACAAGACCACCCAGACAATGAAGCCCGCAACCGCGGCAAAGAAGCTGGGTGTGTACCTCGAGGCCACCCCCGCCGAGTTCCAGGAGGGTGTCGTCTCGCGCACCGAGCTGAACGCACTGCAGTCCGATCCGCCCGAGTGGCTGCAGGAGCTGCGACGCAACGGCCCGCACCCCCGGCCGGTGGTCGCGGCAAAGCTGGGCATCTCCATCTCGGGTCTCGCCCGTGGCGGAATCACGGACGCCCTCACCACGGAGCAGATCGAGGCGCTGAAGAAGGACAGCCCCGACTGGCTCCAGCAGGAACGCGCCACCCAGGCCGAGGTCCGGAAGGAAGCGGTTCGCATCAAGGAGAAGAACGCAGCACGCGCCGATCAGTCCCACGGTCCGCGTTCCTGACCTTTGTCCCTCGGCCCTCCCTCGGCGTGACGGCCCGGCGCCGGCTCGCGCCTCGTTCGACGGTGCTGCGCCGGCGACGGACGGCGCGGCCGGGACGGCACAAGGGCTCGCCGCACGGTCACCGACCGGAAGTCGATCGGGGGGCTTCGTCATGCAGGGGCGGGCGCAGGGGCAGACAGGGCTGTGGCGACGCGGCTCGCCCGTCGTGCGGCGGAAGCGGCCGCGCCGCAGGAGCTGGAGCAGTTCGCGATGACGGCGGAGGCGTTCCTCATCGCTCCGCCGCACGAGCGACTGCTGGTCGGCGGACGTGCCGAGCCGTTGGGGCTCGCTGCGGAGGCGGTTGCGGCTCTGCTCGGCACGGCGGCTCTCGCAGCGGCGGTTCCGGTCCTGGAACATCTGACTCAGCACCCCACCGAGCGTGCCGTCGGCGCCGTGCGGCACCGAACGCTCCCCCGGTTGCGACGGCGGCGCCCTGAGGTCACGGCCACCGGAGCGGCACCGGAGCGGCTGTCGACCGAGCAGTCGGCGCAGTTGCGGCAGCGCCGAGCCGCCGGAATCGGAACGGCGCTGGTCGCGAGGCTCGCGCCACAACGTGTGAATGGCTCCATGTCGACTTCGAAGACGATCTGAAACGCTTCCGCTTCGACGCCTGCGGTTGCGGGCCGACGGACGTGGGATCGATCCCGCTCCGAACGGAGCGCGATCGCTTCACTCGTTCGGAAGCGGGTTTGGGAGAATGATCGGTATGACAGGGTCTGAAGCTTTCGAGCCGGAGTCGGAGCGCGTCACTCGGCAGCTGCGGGACGACATTCTTGATGGTGTTCGACAGCCGGGCAGCAAGCTCGTCGAACGCGAACTCGCCGCAGAGCTCGGGGTGAGCAGACTGCCCATCCGCGATGCGCTCAAGGTGCTCGTGACAGAGGGCCTGGTCACTCCCCGGCCGCGGACGTGGGCGGTCGTCCGGGAGTTCACGTCCACGGACATCGCGGATCTCGACGAGATTCGTACACCCCTTGAGCTGCTCACCTTCCGGCTCGCTGCTCAGCGGCGTACGCGGCCGGGCCTCGAAAAGCTTCGTTCGGACCTCGACGCCGAGCTGGAGGCCGCTCATACGGGAGATGCCGTGCGGGCTCGACGGGCCGCCGCCGACTTCCACCAGACAGTGACCTTGTTGGCCGGCAATGAGCTGCTCAGTGAGCTGGAGCGGACGCTTCGAAGCAGGATGCGATGGCTGCTGGCGCAGCATGACGACCTCATGGCAGTCGCGAACGAGCACGAGGCCCTGTACGCCGCGATCGCGGAGCGGGACGTTCACCGAGTCGAACAACTAGTCGTGAAGCACCTGGCGAGCAGCCGTAGCGCGGCCGCTGCACGTCGGAGGCGGCCTCAAGGTTCCTGACGGAATGCGGCCTCGGCGCGGTCCATGATCGGCGTAGCCGGCCTTGTGCCGCATCACAGCTCGAATTCATTCGGGATACCATTTTCCCCCTTGACCCAAGTCACACTGGCGAATGTCCGCCCTTGGGGTGCGGCACCCGTGGACGTCGTGATGTCCGGCGCCGAGATCCTCGCCGTCGTGCCCGCCGGGGCGACCAGGCCCAACCGCTCGCCCAGCTCGGTGGTCCGGACGGATGCCACGTCGGCGTTCGCCAGCCGGGCGGTGATGGCGGGCAGCGGGTCCTCGCCGTTCCGCCCGACCTCGCCTGCCACCACGCAGTACGACGCCCGTTCCGGCAGGCCCAGGGCTCGCCGGACGCCTGCGGCGCTCCCGAACCGGACACCGTTCGCTCCCTCGAAGACGCTGAGCAGCTGACCGCAGCCCGCCGCCCGCTGACGGGCGAGGGGAGTTACGAGGCGCCGGGCGCCGTGATGTCGCGTTCGACGGCGGCGCGGGCCGCGCTCACCGACGCGGTGACCGTGCGGATCAGGGCAGCACGGTGGTCGTGCAGATAGAAGTGGCCGCCGGGGTAGAGGTGGACGCCCTGGAGGTACGGGGAGTGGTCGGCCCAGGCCTTGAGCCTCCTGGGCTCCACGACAAGATCCTGGTCACCGCCGAAGACGGTGAAGGGCAGCGGCGGCGAGCCGGTGGCGGGGTCGCGCGCCCACGTGTCGACAAGTTTGAAATCGCTGCGGAACACGGGCTCGAACAACCGCCACACATCGTCGTTGTCGAGCAGCTCGGCGGGGGTACCGCCGATCGACCGCAGCCAGTCACGCAGTTCGGCGTCGGAGCTCTCGTGCCGTCCTGGGCGGCGCCGGTACTCCGCGCCCCTGGGCGGACCGAAGGCTGAGAGCCCGAGCCAGACCGGCATCGGCCCGCCCTGCGCGGCGAGCCTCAGGGTCAGTTCGTACGCGGCCAGGCCGCCCATGCTGTGCCCGAAGAAGGCGAACGGCCGGTCGAACAGCGGCAGCAACTCCTGATGGAAGTGGTCGACCAGATCTTCGACGCGATCGACGGCGGGCTGATCGCGCCGGTGCGCACGCCCGGGGGCGTTGAGCAGACACAGCTCCCAGTCCGGCGGGAACTCCGGTACCCAGTCCCGGTAGAGCAGATGCGAGCCACCGGCGTGGTGGAAGAGAAAGAGGCGCAGGGACGGGTCGGCGACCGGGCTCGGGCAGACGGCGGATCCACGGACCACGGTGGTATGTGTCATGCCCCGCCCCTTCCCGTGGCGGCACGGGGGCCGGGGCCGGTCAGGACCTGCTGTGCCCGGCACGGCTCGACTGACTCCAGCAACTGCACTCCCCTCGTGGCAATCCTTGTCGCACAGCGCGCCACATGACGTCGCGGGGCGATTGTCGCATCGTCCTCGGACATCGGAGCCGACTTCCGTGGCGACATCGGCTGGGGTCTTTCATTTGGATCAGGCCGGACCCCGCGAACCCGGCCTGATCCAAACGAAACACCCTGTGCAACAGCGGGGCGGTGGCCGGCCCGCGGACCGACGACGGGGGAAACCGCCCTTGCCCTCGAACCCCACTGACACGCATGGGCCTGCGCCGCGCGCGTGAGGAGCAGCCCAGGCGGCACAGGGCCCGGACTTCTCACCTGGGGTGGGAGGTCCGGGCCCTGCGCGTCGTATGTCGCGGCTCCCCTACTCCTGCCCCGGCACGACCGCCGGGATGCCCTCGGGGTTCAGCAGCTGTGTCAGATGGCGGGCCGACGCGTCCCAGGACCAGGACTCCTGGGCCCACTTACGGCCGGCGGCGCCCATCTCGGCGGCCTGGTCCGCGTCGAGCAGTATCCGGGTCAGCGCGCCCGCTATCGCCGCTGTGTCGGTGCCGTCCACGACCTGGCCGGTCCTGCCGTCGAGCACCGTGTCCGGGGCGCCGCCCGAGTCGCCGACGACCACCGGCAGTCCGCTCGCCGCCGCCTCCAGGAACACGATCCCAAGCCCTTCCGCCTCCAGACCGGCCTTCCTGGTACGGCACGGCATGGCGAAGACATCCGCCGCCGCGTAGTACTGCGGAGTCTCGGTGTGCGACTTTCCCCCCACGAAACGGACCGAGCCCTCGGCGTGCCGGTGCGCCAGCTTGCGCAGCCGTGCCTCGTCCGGTCCCCGGCCGACCACGACGAGCACCGCGTCGGGCACCTCCCGCCGGATCAGCGGCAGGGCCCGGATCAGCATGTCCTGGCCCTTGCGCGGGACCAGGCGGGCCACGCACAGGATCACGCGCTTGCCGTGCAGGCCGAGCTCCGTACGCAGGTCGGATCCGGCACCGGCGTCGGGCCGGTACACCTCCGCGTCGACCCCCGGCACCAACCGGCTCATGCGCGCACGCGGGCCCAGGGACGGCCCGATCCGGGCACGCGTGTACTGACCGAGATACGTGACGACATCCACGCCGTCGCCGATACGGCGCATCATCTGACGCGGACCCGGGGTCCTGGCCCACCAGATCTCATGGCCATGGGTGGTCGCCACCATGCGCTGGATCCCACTGCGGCGCAGGGCGGGCGCCATGAGGGCCAGCGGCGCGGCAGCCCCGAACCAGACCCGGTCGCAGCCATGGGCCCTGGCTATCTCGACGGCCCTCCGGGTGACCCGCCCGGTCGGCAGCAGCATGCCGCTGGAGTCCCGTACGACAGGGAACGGAAGGGCCGCGTCGTACGCGGTGTCGCCCGGCTCGCGCGAGGTGTACACGACCACGTCGTCGTCCGGTATGCGCGTGGTCATGGCGTGCACGAAGGTCTCTATGCCTCCCTGGCGCGGCGGGAAGTCATTGGTGATGACAAGGGTGGAGCCCATGAAAGTGTTGGATCCTTCAGCTGGATGCGGTCGAGCGAGCCGAGAAGAGGTAGTTGCGGCAGTCGTCGGTCACGTCGGCAATACGCTCCCAACCCCGGTTTTGCCAGTGGTACATGTCGTAACCGAGCTCGCCGAGCCGGCTGACGAGGTCGCCCGGCTTCGTGTCGTACTTCTCGAGGTGACGGTCCTCGATCTCGAGCAGGAGCGCGGGCCGGTGGCGCAGCAGCGTGCGCCGGGCCCCCGACAGCACGGCTGCCTCCGCCCCTTCGACATCGGCCTTGATGAAGTCGACGCGATCGAGGCCCATGTGGTTGCACAGACCGTCCACCGTCCGCACCGGTGTGGTCACGGGGCGGGAGGTGGGGAATTCGATGTTGGGTCCGGGTCCCGAGGCGCCCTCGGTGAGATAGGCGCGTCCGTGGACGGGCAGCCGATGGCGCCGGGGCAGGCTCATCGTTCCTTCGTGTGCCCTTGCGCCGAGAGCCATGCGGTGCACGGTGACGTTGTCGCAGCCGAGGGCGGCTGCCGTGGCCCTCAGCCACTTCGCGGGGCCGTGCAGCGGTTCGACGCTGTGCACCTTCCCCGACGGTCCGGCCAGCGCGGACAGGCTCCAGGTGTAGAGGCCGTACTCGGCCCCGATGTCGAGGCAGACAGCGCCCGGCCGCACCAGCGGCCGCAGGCCGGCCACTTCTTCTTCCACAAAGGGCCACCGCGAGGATGCCCAGCGAAGCGCGAGCGCGACGGATGACACACGCAGCCCCGGGTGCGGGCGACCGCCGGACCGGGGAACCGAGGGATCCGGCCGACGCGTCAACCTGCCGTTCATCAAATGCCTTTCAGCCTGCTTGAGCGTACGGTTCCCGCTGCCGGAGCGACACCACACTCGATCGGCGTTCCATCGCATCATCGGATGCGGGGTGATCCCATCCTTCTCCAGAAGCAGATTGGCCGGCACATCAGACCTGAGATGTACATCTCAGGGTTGGGCCCACAACCGATGAAACCATCATGAAAGAGCGCAGATCATCGCTTCGCACCCCGCCCACGACTGTGGGCGAGGTGCGAAGCCGTGCTCGATGTGGCGGTGTCTCCTCAGCACCCGCCCGGGCGCACCAGGCCCGTCTCGTACGCGTGGATCGCGGCCTGGGTCCGGTCGCGCAGGCTGAGCTTGACCAGGATCCGGCTCACATGCGTCTTGACGGTCTGTTCGGCCACCACCAGACGCCGAGCGATCTCCGCGTTCGACAGGCCCTGCGCGATCAGGGACAGAACCTCCGTCTCGCGCTCCGTGAGGTTGCCGCTGCGGCCCTTGACCGGGCCGCGGGGGACGTCGGACATCCGGGAGAACTCGGCGATGAGACGCTTGGTGATGTTCGGCGCGAGCAGGGCCTCGCCGGCCGCCACCACCCGTACCGCATGGGCGAGTTCCGTGGCCGACGCGTCCTTCAGCAGAAACCCGGACGCGCCAGCGCGCAGCGCCTCGTACACATACTCGTCGAGGTCGAAAGTGGTCAGGACAAGGACCTTGGTGGTGGCGGCGGGCGATGCCATGATGCGGCGCGTCGCCTCGATGCCGCCGACCCCGGGCATCCTTATGTCCATCAGTACGACGTCGGGGGTCAGTTCGGCGACCCTGGCGACGGCGTCGATGCCGTCCACGGCCTGGCCGACGACCTCGATGCCGGGTTCGGCATCGAGCAGGACCGTGAACCCCTGACGGACCATCATCTGATCGTCGGCGATCAGCACGCGGGTGGTCGTCACGGATTGTCCTCCACAAGGTCGGCAGGTACGGCGGGAAGCTGCGTGGGCGGCTTCGCGATCACTTCGTATCCTCCGTCGGAGGTGGCGCCGAAAGCCAGCCTGCCACACAGCATCGCAGCGCGCTCCCGTATGTCGGGCAGACCGTGGCCGACGCCCGGCAAGGACTGGGCGGGCGTCGGCGCGGTGTTGGCGGCCCAAATGGTGACCGCGGACGGGCACTGATCGATCTCCACCCGTACCTCCGCTCCGCGGGCCCCCGGCGAGGCGCTCCTCCATGTCCGGCTTCTTCATGAGCACCACCCCGGACACGACGCGGCAGCTCGCCGGAACGAACGTTCCGTGCCAACAACCGGTCACCTCTTGGGCTGCCGTCCCACACCGGGCGGGGCAACGGCTGCGGTCCTCCGCACCGGATCACGCGTGAGGGGCGTCCGGGGTCCGTCCGTCCACGATCCGGGCGATGTTCTTCAGGGGTACGGAACCGGGCTTCAGGTAGTCGCTGTGGCCGCCGGAGCCCGCGTCGAAGGTGTGGGCGCCGAAGCCATCGGACACCGGATCCGCGCCGAATCCGACGTCCACGGTGGGGAGTTCCAGCCGCACGTGCGGAACGTCGGCAATCCAGTCGTCGCCGCCCCGGCCCGCCCAGACCGCGGCCCGGGTGTGCATCGCGGCCACGTCGTCGACTCCCACACCGGGGCTGCCGTACAGGACGATGTCCGCGACCTCCACTCCGGCCGCGGCCCGGGCGCAGACGACGGAACCGTAGGAGTGGCAGAGCAGAGAGGTCCGGGCGGCGGGCTTGACACCTGTCAACTCCCCCAGGAAGCCACGCAGTTCGCGAGCGGCATCGTCGGCCCGCCCCGAGGTGGCCGCCGACAGGCTCACAGTGGCCGGCGTCTCGTACCCGAGCCAGGCGACGACGGCGGACCGGTTGCCCAGCTCCCTCTGCAGCGCCTGGGCGCCGCCCTTCAGCCGCCAGTAGTTGTCGACACTTGTGCCCGCACCCGGGACCAGCACGGCGATCCGGTCGGCCCGGGCGAGGTCGCCGAAGACCTCGACGGTGCGGCCGCCGTCCCGGCCGTCGAAGGTGATGAAGTGGCGCGCAGGGTCTGCCAGGATGCGCAGCGCGTCGGCCCGCTTCCCGTCGCCGTGGCCGTCGGCCGTCCGCGCGGCCGCCGCGATGTCCGCGCGGGTTGCCGCCCACCGCTCGGCGAGAGCGCTCGAGGTGGCGGCGGGCAACGGGCCCGGGACTGTCGGAGCGGGCGCCGGTACGTCGGCGGCCCTGACCGCGCCCGACACCGGTACGGCCACCGAGGCGACGACGAATGCGGCGAGCAGGGCGCGGCACAGGCGGCTTCTGCGTGGGCGGGACGCCATGACAGACGATTCCTTCCGTACCGGATGTCTTTCGTGCTTCCGGTACTGAAGCTATGAATCACACCTCGTAGTCCGCGTCCCGCCCAGGAGTGAACCTTCCGCGTAGTTCTGAAGTACGGGGGGCAGGGGGTGAAGCCGATCAACCGCTGACGCGCATGCCTGTCCGGCCGGTAGGGCGTTCGGCCAATGTCTGGGCTTTCGTGCAGCGCCGTCGGCCGTCAATGGTCCCGGTCGACCGGACAGTCCGTGCCGGAGCATGGGGTACCGGTCTGAGCCGTACTCAGGATCCGGGCCGCTGCGTCACTGTTCAACCCGGGCAATGGGCGCTGCCGTTATGCACTCCGCATCGGTGACCGGCACAGGACTGATGGAGGGATGGCGGCTGCGCTCGGTGCAAGAAGCACCCGGCCCGCGAACACCTCGCCGCGTACCAGGGGCGGTTGTGCGTCGGTTGCGGTCCGCCGAGTGAGCGGATATGGCACAGTCGTGCCGGTGGAAGAGCTGCGACCTCAGGACCCCGCGCACATAGGCGCGTACCGGATTCTCGCCCGGCTGGGCGCGGGCGGCATGGGGCAGGTATATCTCGGCCGGTCGCCCGGCGGACGGCTGGTGGCCGTGAAGATGATCCGCGACGAGATCAACGATCACCCCGAGGCACTGGCCCGGTTCCGGCGGGAGGCCGCCACCGTGGAGGCCGTACGCAGCGCCTACACCGCCCAGTTGATCGAGGCGTCGCTCGACTCGTCCCCGTACTGGCTGGCCAACGAGTACGTGCCAGGTCCCACGCTGCGCGGCGCCGTGGGCACGAGCGGCCCGTTCCCGCCGGACAGTGCCATGCGACTTTTTGCCGCGCTCGCCGAGGGGCTGGCCGCGGTCCATGTCCACGGGGTCACGCACCGGGACCTGAAGCCGCAGAACGTCATCCTCGCGCCGCAGGGACCGCAACTGATCGACTTCGGCATTGCCCGGGGACTTGAGCAGACGATCCTCACCCGGGACGGAATGGCACCGGGAACGCCCGGGTACGCGGCGCCCGAGGTCGTCCTGCGCAACGAGGTCGGCCCGGCGGCGGACGTCTTCGCGCTGGGGGCGACGATCGCCTACACGGTGACCGGCCGGTCCCCTTACGGCACGGGCGACGCGGCTGCGGTGAGCTACCGGGCCGTGCACGAGGACATCGACCTGGCGGGGGTACGGCCCGCGCTGGCCGCACTGATCCGGCAGTGCGTCGCCAAGGACCCGGCGGAGCGGCCCGAGCTGGCCGCCGTGATCGCCCACTGCGCGGTGGACTCGGCACTGGCTACGGACGCCCACTACCGCTCCGTGGCCCGCGACGCCGAACCCGCGCCCGCGCATTTGAGCACGCCGCCTTCGGAGGCGGAACCGGAGACCGGGGCCGTTGCACGGCCGGCGGATCGCGAGCCCGAGGGTCAGGTGCGTGAGCGGGCAGCCGAGACCGTACCTCCGGGGACGCCCGACACCACGCCGTACGGCACGCCGGATCATCAACGGCATCCCGCCCGCACCACACGTCGCCGGGGCTGGCTCGCCGCATGTGTGGTGGCGCTCGTCGTACCGGCGACGGTCTGGCTGCTCCCCGAACAGGACAGCCAAACCCCCAAAGCCGCACCCACGACCGACGTCACCGCGTCCCGGTCGGCCACCAAGGGTCCGGCGGGCCGGCCACCGGACCACATCGTGAACGACCGTGTCTCGCAGGACCGCTGGACCCTGTCGGACGATCCGAAACAGGCCGCCCAGCGCATGGGCTTTTGCGACCTGGCCAGCTTTTCCGGGTCCTCACCGCCGATGGACCTGCTGTCCTCCGTCTCGCACACCACCGGCTCGGACACCGCCTCGGTGGAGCTGCGTCCCAAGACTGCCGGCCAGGGAAAGCGGCCCGCGCCGTACTACATCTCTGTGGGGGTGCGGCCCCCGCACGAGACCGACCGCGCCACCGGCCGGCCCCTTCGGTCCGTCGGCAAGGGCATCGGCTTCACCAGCAAGCCCGTCGACATCTACTCACGGTGGTCCTCGGGCGGAACCATCAAACTCAAGTACCCCGAAGACTTCCGGGCCCACTTCGGCAGTCGGACCGTCGAGGCGATCCCGGTCGGCGACGACAGGGGCGACTGGACCGTGGTGCTGTACCACGTCGAGGGCGGGCCCACGAAGTACGCATCCGTCGCGTGCAACGGCTTCCATGCCTAGGACACCGTTCACGGCGGTGCCGACGCGTTCCTCCCCACCCCCGCAGAACGGGACCGGGTCCGCGACCGGCACAGCGACCGGCCCTCCAGTCACCCACGCGTCTGCCAGGACGCCGCTGTGTCGGCACCAGTACGTTCGCGGCCCGAGGACAGCCGGCCGACGAGTTCCGCGGACCGGGTCCTGTACCGAGTCACGGATGCCATCTTGATCTCCTCGTAGCCACGCACGATGTCGGGCAGTGAGGCGATCTCAACGGCCAGGCCGTGGGCATCCATGTCGAGATTCCGGCAGACCTCGGTGATCGTGGCCTCGTACTCGACGACCAGGGCCCGTTCCGTGCGCCGCACGCGCGCCGCTCCGAAGGGGTCCAGGCGCGTGCCGCGGAGCCTGCGCATCGCGGCGAGGGCTTGGAAGGCCGGTTTGAACCAGGGGCCGAGTTCGATCTTGCGGTTCATGCCGAGTGCCCGCAGGACAGGCGGGTGGAGACGGTAGGACATCCGTGCGCCGTCCCCGAAGCGGGCCTTCACCTCCCGCTCGACCTCGGGGTCGAGGGAGAGCCGGGCCACCTCGTACTCGTCCTTGTACGCCATCAGCTTGTGCAGGTACCTGGCCACTGCCTCGGTGAGTGCGGTCGAGCCGGGGGCGCGCTCGCACTCGGTCCGGCGGACCTGTTCGACGAAACGTGCGTACCTCGTCGCGTAGGCGGCGTTCTGGTACGCGATGAGATCCGGTACCCGGACCTCCAGGAGCCGGGCGAGCTCCGACCCGGGGGCCGCCCCGACCAGTTCCAGGGTGTGCCGGGCCTCGGCGGACAGGCCGCGCCCCGACTTCGCCGGGGTGACACGCCCCTCCAGGAGGTCGGCGAAGGCCCCGGGGTCGGCGACGGCCTGGCGGCCGAGGCGGAACGCCTTGATGTTGGCTTCGGCCTTCACGCCGTTGAGAGTGATCGCCTCCTCGATGGCGTGGGCCGGCAGCGGCAGCCCGCCGGTCTGGTAGGCCGCGCCGGTGAGCAGGAGATTGGCGAACTGATCCTCGCCCAGCAGGTCGTTCGCGAGTCGGCGCGCGTCGAGGAAGACCGTGTCCTTGGCCTCTGCCCTGATCCGTTCCTTGAGAGGTTCGGCAGGCGGGAACGACACCCCCGGGTCGATCACCATCTGTCCGGTCGGGACCTCTGCCGTGGAGACGACCGCCACCGTTCGCGCCGGGGCGGCCGCGGTCAGATGTCCGGGATCCGCGGCGACGAGCAGGTCACAGCCGAGATAGAGATCGCACTCGTCCAGGGCCGCCTTGCCGGCCTGTTCCGTCGCCTCCTTGGTGATTTTGATGTCGGAGACGACCGCGCCGCCCTTCTGGGCCATGCCTGTCTGGTCGAGGGCCCGGACGTGCAGGCCCGCGAGCGAGGCTGCGGTGCTGAGGATCTGCGCGAGGGTGACCACCCCGGAGCCTCCGACGCCTGTGATCCGGGTGGTGTGGAAAGCCGGTACGACGGGGGCCGGATCGGGCAGCACCGCGCCAGCCGGCATCGGGGCGGGAGCGAAGTCGGCCTTTCCCCTGGCGGGGACGACGGTGAGGAAGGAGGGGCAGTCCCCCGCCAGACAGGCGTAGTCCTTGTTGCAGGAGGACTGATCGATCCGGGTCTTGCGGCCGTACTCGGTCTCGACGGGCTGCACGGAGAGGCAGTTGGACTGCTGTCCGCAGTCGCCGCACCCCTCGCACACCCGCTCGTTGATCACCGCGCGCTCGGTGGGTTCGGGCACAAGGCCACGCTTGCGCTTGCGCCGGAGTTCTGTCGCGCATTCCTGGTCGTGAATGAGCAGGGTGACGCCGGGGGTCCGGGCAAGCACCTCCTGGGCCTCGGCCAGCCGGTCGCGGTGCCAGACGACCACGCCCTTGGGAAGCGTGACCTTCCGGTAGCGCTTGACGTCCTCGGTGGTGACGATGATGCGCTCGACCCCTTCCGCCAACAGCCCTTGGGCGATCGCGGGCACGGGCATGACGCCGACGGGCTGCTGTCCGCCGGTCATCGCCACCGCCGAGTTGTGGAGCAGCTTGTACGTGACGTTCACCCCGGCCGAGACCGCCGCCCGGATGGCGAGACTTCCGGAGTGGTGGAAGGTGCCGTCGCCGAGATTCTGGATCAGGTGGTCGCGTTCGAGGAACGGCTGCATGCCGATCCACTGGGCGCCCTCGCCTCCCATCTGGGTCATGCCGATCACGTCCCCGGCCTGGGAAGGGTCCATGAGTGTGACCATGGCGTGGCAGCCGATCCCCGCCCCGACGGCGGCGCCCGCGGGTGCCTTGGTCGAGAGGTTGTGGGGGCAGCCGGAACAGAAGTAGGGGGTGCGGCTCAGCACAGGCAGGAGTGGCAGCGCCTTGCGCCGGGCCGCTGCCCGAGTGGTGTCCAACCAGCTCTGTACGGTGGGGAGTTCGCCCAGTGCGTTCAGGCGGGGCGCAAGCCGGGCGGCGACGGTGTCGGGATCGAGTTCTCCGTCGAGGGGGAACAGGACCGAACCGTCGGGTGCGCGCTTACCGGAGACGGACGGCTGGTCGCCGCGCCCGTAGAGCAGGTCCTTGAGTGCGGTCTCGATGAGTGGCCGCTTCTCCTCCACGACAACAATGTGACGCAGCCCCCTCGCGAACCGTTCGACGATCGTGGGTTCCAGCGGATGGATCATGCCGAGGTGCAGCAGGCGCACACCGCGGCGCTCCAGTTCGGTGTCGTCGAGTCCGAGGATGCGCAGGGCCTGGCGGAGGTCGAGGAACGTCTTGCCTGCCGCGACGATGCCTATGCGGTCGCCGGGGGCCGTCCTGGTGATCCGGTTGAGGTTGTTGGCGACGGCGTAGCGGCGGGCGATCTCGAGGCGGGCGCCGTCCCGGCTGCGTTCCAGGTCCCCGAGGGCCGGTTGCAGCATCCGGGTACCGACGGTGTGGCGGTACGGCACTCCGTCGGCCGTGAGGTCCGGGACGACCGGTGCGATCCGTCCGGCGCTCACGTCGACGGTGCCGGAACCGTCAGCGACCGCCGTCACGATTTTCAGCGCCACCCACAGGCCGGCTGCCCGGGACATCGCCACGCCGTGCAGCCCGAAGTCGAGCGCTTCCTGCGGGTCGGACGGGTAGAGCGTGGGCAGGCCCAGGTCGGCGAGGAGCAGTTCGGAGGCGCCGGGCACGGTCGACGACTTGGCGGCGGGGTCGTCGCCGACCAGGGCGAGCGCACCGCCGTCGGGGTGGGTGCCCATCAGGTTGTTGTGCCGGATGGCGTCCGAGGCGCGGTCGAGGCCCGGGGACTTGCCGTACCAGATCGCAGCGATGCCGTCGACGCGCTTGTCCGGCTGCGTCGCGGCGAGTTGGGTGCCCTGGACGGCCGTCGCCGCGAGTTCCTCGTTGACGCCGGGGCGGAAGACGATGTCGTACTCGTCGAGGAGGGAGCGGCAGCGGGCGAGCTCCATGTCGTATCCGGCGAGCGGCGAACCCTCGTATCCGGAGATGAATCCCGCGGTGCTGCGGCCCTCGCGACGGTCGGCGCGACGGATGTCGAGCGGCAGGCGGGCGAGCGCCTGGATGCCGGTGAGGTGGACGGTGCCCTCCTCGCGCACGTATCGATCCTGAAGCGTGGGACGGGGGCCGGTTGCTTTCTGAGGGGTCACCACTGTGTTCCTCCGGGTGGGACATGTGTGGTCGTCGGTGCGGGCGAGGAGTCGGTCCCGTACGACAGGAGCGGGGACCGGGGCGGCCGTGTCGGCGGGGCGCAGCCGCGGTGCGTGGGTCGGGGCGGCGGGCGTCGGGCGACACCGGTCGGCGCTGGTCGATACCGGTCGGCACCGGCCGGAGCTGCGGCATTCGTGGGGCAGGCGTGCCGCGACCGGGGCGACCGGACTCGGCCTTCCGGGCCGGAAGGCCGCAGTCAGGAGACTCCGGGCGAGGGCCGGGAGCGCCGGGCTCGCGGCCCGGCGCTCCGCTCGCGGTCCGCGCCGGAACAGGGCCTGCCTTTCGGATCAGGCCGGACCGGCCTTCCGGGCGGACTGCCCGACCGTGTCGAGCAGGGCGGCGAGCGCGGACGCAGGGGATGATCCCTCGGCGCTGTGCCACGCGATGTGGCCGTCCGGTCGGACGAGGAGGGCTCCGTCCTCACCGATCCTGAGCAGCTGCGGACAGCAGCCGTCCGGGCTGGTGACATCCCGGCCGATCACGACAGTCTGTTTCGCCACGCCTTCCCCGGTCTCCGCGAAGGCATCGGCCCAGGTGGCTCCCCCGGGCCCCGTGATGAGGGTGAAGCCCGGCATGAGGAGGTCGTGCGTCGACACCCGTTCCCCGTCACGTTCGACCCAGGCGTGCGGAAGTCGCGCTCCGGGGACGGCAGTCGGTGTGTAGTCGGTGGCCGAGAGGGGGGCTCCGCCGACGCCGCCGGCGTGCCGGCTCGCCCCGTAGATGTATCCGATCTCCTGGTTGAGCGCGTCGAAGTGCGGGCGCTGCAGAGGGACGGCTTCCGCGATCCGCCGGCGTTCCGCCGCGGCGACTGACGGGTCCGGGCTTTCGAGGCGTGCGGCGATCCTGGCCGTCTCGGGCCCTATGCCGACCTCGGCCATTCTGATGGCGTTGAGCACGCTGTGGCGAGCGTTGTCGACGGCGACCGGGCGACGTTCACGCTCGTAACTGTCGAGCAGGGCGTCGGAAGCGCAGCCCGCCAGCACGGCGGCGAGTTTCCAGCCGAGGTTGTCCGCGTCGGCGAGGCCGCTGTTCATACCCAGGCCGCCCGTCGGCGGGAACTGGTGCGCCGCGTCGCCGACGAGGAGGACACGGCCGCTGCGGTAGGTCTCGGCGGTCCGGGCCGTCATGGCCCATGGCCCCACGGAGCGGATGTCCACGTCGAGTTCGGTGGTGCCGACAGCGTCCCGGATGATCTGGGCGCACCGTTCGGGCGGGTAGTCCCGCGGCGATTCGACAGCCGGGTCGAAGCTCCGCTGGAAGGTCCACCGGCGAACGCCGTCCATCCCGATGAGGAGTCCCGGGGAGACGCTGTTGATCAGCCAGATCAGCAGGGCGGGATCTTGCCCCGTCCATGGGGACAGGTCGGCGTGGAAGTAGATGTTCAGCTGGTGGCCGAGGACCGGAGAGCCGTCCATCGCGATGCCGAGCTTGTCGCGCGTGCCCCCGGTCGCCCCGTCCGCCGCCACGACGTAGCAGGTGCGCAGGATCTGCCGCTTGCCCACGCCTTCCACGGTGACGTCGACCGAATCGCCGTGGTCCGTCACCTCCACGACGGCGGTGCTGTAGTGGACGGTGGCCATGCCCTGGGCGAGGACGGCGTCGAGGAGGTGCTGCTGCACACGGTCCTGGGCGCAGGAGGTGAACTGCTCGGCGGAGGCGTGGACCCGGCGCAGGAGTTGGTCCTCGGGCCCTTCGACGAGGTCGATCCGGCCCAGGGGTTCCCCGGCGAGGGTGTGTTTCCACAGAATCGTGCCGGCCCACGCCGGGTCGACCGCGTCCGCGTGGACGGCATCCGCGATGCCCCAGGTGCGGAACAGTTCCATGGACCGGGTGTTGACGACATGGGCCCGGGGGTGCGGATTGACCCCGTCGTACTGTTCGAAGACCATGCTGCGGACGCCGTGCCGGCCGAGGACCAGCGCGGTGGCCAGCCCCACGGGGCCGGCTCCGATGACGACGACCGGTGTGTCGATGGCGGTCATGAGCGCCTGACCAGTTCGGCGAAGGACTCACCCGAATCGAAGCGGCGCACCAGGTCGTCGGGGTCGAACTCGACGCCGATCGGATTGGCTTCGAAGGCTCCGGACCGGAACCACTCGTCGAGGGCTTCCTCGGTGGCGAAGTTGTCGATCTGGAGCTCGATGTGATTGCCGTCGGGATCCTCGAAGTACATCGAGGTGGTCGGACCGTGGTTGATGCACCAGAAGGGGAGGATGCCGTCCCCCTTCAGCCGCTGGTATGTGCCGAGCAGTTCGCCGATCGTGGCGTAGGTGAATGCCGCGTGGTGCAGACCGGTGTGCGCGTCCGTCGGGCGTTCGGACGCCCCGGTGGCGACCAGCGCGACACGGTGGTGTTCGTCGTCGTAGGTCAGGAAGGCGAGGGCGTCGTTGGCGAAGGTGACGCGGCCTTCGAGAACGCGTATGTACCACTCGGTCATGACCGGCAGACGGCCGGTACGCAGGACGATGTGGGCGAGTTTGCCTGGAGAAGCCATGGGACAGCGACCTCCTCATCGGGGGCACGACAGCCCTCTTGGCTGCCATACAAGAGAACCCTAGACGGGCTCTTGTATGGCAGTCAAGAGATCGCGTTCAGCGCGCCACCGCGACGGCCACCAGCGCCTCCACGAGGAGGTCGATGAACTCTTCGGTCGACCGGTCCAGCTCCCGGGCACTGACCAGCAGCCCCTCGAACAGCACATGGGCCATGTCCGCCACGGGTGCGACATCGGTCCCCTCGGACAGTCGGCTCGCGACGGCCGCCAGAAGACGGCCCTCCAGCCACTCCCGCATGCGGGAGTAGACGTCGGCGAGGGCCGGCGACTCGTCCATGCGGTCGTACGCCTCCCGGTGCAGCCCGCGATACGGCTCCAGGTCGGCAAGGAACGTCACCAGCTGCCGCCGCGGATCACCTCCGATCGCGGGGTCCGCCTCGACATGCTCCCGCTCACGCAGGAAGAGGCGGTCCAGGGTGGCGGCGAACAGGTCGTCCTTGGTCGGGAAGTACCAGCGCACGGCGTTGGCCGCGACGCCGGCCGCCTTGCCGACCTCGGCCAGACTGGTCCCCTTGTACCCCTTGACGGCGAAGAGCTCCCAAGCACTGTCGACCAGGACGGCCTCGCGCTCGGCTTTCGGGATCTGCTGACGGTTCCGTGGCATAGCAACCCAGCCTAGGCGGCGCACCCTCGCCCCCATCCCCGGCATCGGAGAACAGTAACCCGGCAGCCGATGAACTCTTGACTCCGAAACAAGAAAGCTCTTGACTCAGAAACAAGAGAAGGTGACCTCAACACGCGGGAGTCCGTGATGCGCCTGTACAGCACAGCCCTGGGCATCGCCAGGGAGGAGAGCCCCGGCGAGCTCTCCGTACTCGATCTCCCCTTCGCCGACCTGGGCGCCCTCCTGCACGGACCGGGTATCGACGCCGCACGCGCGGCGGCGGTCGTCCGGCGGATCGCTCTCGACGAGGTCCGGGTGCACGCCCCCGTTGTCCGGCCCGGGAAGATCCTGATTGTCGGCCTCAACTACCGCAGCCACGCGGAGGAGGCCCTGGAGATGTTCGCCGCGATGGGACGGCCCGGCATCACCCTGCCGACGGAGCCGAATTTCCAGGTGGTCGCCGGATCCGCGGTCACCGCGCCGGGCGGGGACATCCGCCTGCCGGCCGTCGCGGCCGGCCAGGTCGACTACGAGGGCGAGGTGGCCGCCGTGATCGGCAGGCCCGCGAGCGCCGTCTGCGCCGCCGACGCGGAGAGCCACCTCGCCGGCCTGACCGTCGCCAACGACGTCTCCGCGCGCGACATCCAGCACCGCGCCATGTCGGGCGATCCGACCGCGTCCATCGGCGTGGCCAAGAGCTTCGACACCTTCAAGCCGCTCGGCCCCTGCCTGGTCACCCCGGACGAGTTCGCCGACCCACTCGACCTGAGGCTGCGCACCCTGGTCAACGGTGACGTACGCCAGGACGACCGCACCAGCAGCTTCATCCACGGCGTGGCCGGGCTGATCTCCTACCTCTCCCGCTACCAGACCCTCGAACCCGGAGACGTGATCCTCACCGGAACACCGCGCGGCGCCGGCGTTTTCTCCGGTCGCCACCTGCGCCCGGGCGATGTCGTCGAGGTCGAGGTCGAGAACATCGGCACGCTCCGCAACCGCGTGACGGCCGCACCCGAGGACGGGAGCGCGGGCGCATGACCGGCAGAACGCACCGTACGAGCTGCTCCGCCCCGACGGCGGCGTCACCGGGCTGATACCGCTCAACACGGGCAGCACCGAGCCGGGCGGTCGGCGGGGGTGAACCGCGTACCGCCCGGCCCCGGAAACGGCGCCCGTGGATCAGGAGTAGAAGTTGCGCTGCCACCGGTGCCCGGCCAGCACGGCGAGCTGGTCGGCGGTGAGCGCACGCCCGTCGCTCAGGGCCGTGTTGCGCTCGACGTTGCCTACGGTGCGCATGCCGGGGATGACGGTGGAAACCGCCGTCGAACTCAGTACGAACCGCAGCGCGTTCTCAGCGATCTCATCGGGTGCGATGCCGAGGTCGGCGACGATCGCAGCCACCCGCTGTTCGACCTGTGCCGGGCGGTCGTCGCGGAAGTAGCGGTTGCGCCAGTCGCCCTCGGGGAACGTCGTACCGGCGGTGATCCGGCCGGTGAGGCCGCCCTCGTCCAGCGCCACCCGCACGATGACACCGACACCGTGCTCCTCACAGGCCGGCAGCAGCGCGTCGGCGGGCGCCTGGTCGAAGAGGTTGTAGATGACCTGCACGCTGTCCACGGCACCGCTGCGCACGAGCGCGAGTGCGTTGTCGGGCTGGTGGTCGTTGACGGAGACGCCGAACAGGCGGATCTTCCCCTCCTGCTTCAGTTCGGCGACCGTCTCCAGCCAGTCGCCACGGCCGACCCAGTCGTCGCTCCAGACATGGAACTGCACTACATCGAAATGGTTCAGGCCGCTGATGCGCAGACTGGTCTCCAGGCTTGCGCGGATGTGCTCGCCCGGAAACGTCTCGGCCGGGTCCAGACCGCCGGGCGCCGGCCACATTCCGTTCCTCGGCGGCACCTTGGTCGCGACGAGCACCTCGTCGCCGGCCCGCTCGCGGACGACCCGGCCGACGATTCGCTCGCTCTCGCCGTAGCCGCGGGCGGTGTCGATGAAGTTCACGCCGAGGTCGATGGCCCGGTGCAGGGCGCGTACGGAATCGTCCTCCGTGGCACCCACCCAGGCGGACTCACCGATGCCCCAGGCGCCGTATCCGATCTCGGAGACGGACACTCCACTGCGTCCCAGCTCGCGGTAGCGCACAATCAGCCTCCACATCATGGTCCTCGCCCTGGACGGTCCGAGGCCTCCGCCAGGAATCACGTCGACGATAGGCGACCGGGGCGGCGGAGTCAGGCGGGTTTCCGCTTCCCCGCGGTCCGCGAAGGCCACCGCGTCGGCGCGGCAGGCGGCAGGGGCTCCACGGGCTGCGGCCGGCCCGCGAGATCGCCGCGCAGCCCGCACCGGCCGACTGGGCGGGCGCCGAGCCGGCGCCGGGTCCCGATGTCATGTCCGACGACGAATTGCTGGACTGCATCGTCAGGACCTGCAACACCCTCTACCACCCTTCGGCCACCGTGAAGATGGGCCCCGATGCCGGTCCGACGGCACCGCTCGACCCACGTCCGCGGGTCCGGGGCATCCGTGGCCTGCGGGTGGCGGACGGATCCGCGATGCCGGATCTCGTCATCGTCAACCCGTGCGTCACCACCATGGTGACCGGCGAGAAGTGCGCCGACACGATGAAGGAGGACACAAAGGTGTAGGCCATGCCCACAACGTGCCCGGCGGCCCGCACGCCGCGAACAATCCCTTCACAGGACCTCCTCCCGGGGTGTCCTGAACAGACCTTGCCCTGCCAACTCCACGCGTTCCAGAGTGGTTTGAGCACCTATGCATCAGGAGTCACAAGCGGACTGCTTGCCCCGGACGGCCAACCGCCCGGGGGCTGACGGGGGAAACTGATGAAGCGCGTGCGATCGAGGTGTCCCCGGACCACGGGCCCCAGCGGTCGCGCATGCCGTAGCGGGCCGACCCGCTGACGAGAGCTGTCTCCCCCTGCCGTCTCTTGGTGCCTTCACCCGGTGCCTGAGAAGGGATAGGAGGGGGAATGCCGACGAATGCAGTGAGCGCTGCCAAGCCGACGTATCCCGGCGTCTACGTCGAAGAGCTTCCCAGCAGTGTCCGCACCATCTCGGCCGTGACCACCTCGGCGACCGCCTTCGTGGGTCACACACGGCGCGGCCCGCTCAACGAGCCGGTGCGGGTCACGAGCTTCACCGAGTTCGAGCGCCGCTTCGGCGGGCTGAGCGCGCAGAGCGCCGTCGGCTACGCGGTGCACCAGTTCTTCGGCAACGGCGGCACCATCGCCGTGATCGTGCGGGTCGCGAAGGCGGGCACCGGCAAGGCCGCCTGTGCGGCCCTGAAGTCCACCGAGGGTCACAGCGAGTGTGCGGTCCTCGAAGTGCACGCCAAGGAGCCCGGCGTGTGGGGCAACGGCCTGCGCATCGCCGTCGACCACGACACGCCGCACCCGGAAGAGACATTCAATCTGCGGGTGTACGACGCCAGGGGCGAGGCCCGCGAGTCCTTCACCGGCCTCTGTCTGGATCCGGCCGACGGGCGCTACGCCCCGACCGTCGTCAACACCGGCTCGCGCCTGATCCGTGTGGACGTCGTCGGCGAGGGCCGCCCGGACCCGTCGGGCACCGTATCCAAGCCATTCGGTCATGAACTTCCTGACCTGACAGTCGACTTGCTTGTGAAGATCGGCGAGGTCGAGCGCGAGTTCACACTGTACGACCCCGCATGCGACGGCGAGGCTCCGTGCACCGTCACCGAGCTGGCGCTGCTCCTCGAACGCAAGCTGCGCGCACTGCCCGACGCGCCCGGCAGGCATGCCTTCGCCGGTGCCGAAGTCACCGCGTTCGGCCGGCGCCTTCAGGTCGTCGCAGGCTCCACCGACCGCGCGGACGTCGTCCGCTTCGTCGGCGAGTGCGCCAACGACCTGGGACTGGAGGCTTCGGTCAACCCGCCGGTGTTCCCGCTGGGCGGCGGCCAGGACGGTGAGGCGCCGGGCCCGCGCGACCTGATCGGCAGCGAGGCGGACAAGACCGGCATCCAGGCGCTGCGCGATGTCGCCGACGTCAACCTGCTGGCCCTGCCGGAGCTCGCGGCATACGAGTCGACCGACGACATGGTCACGGTCGTCTCGGCGGCGCAGCGCCTGTGCGAGCAGCAGCGAATCTTCCTTCTGGTCGATGCTCCCGGCAGCTGGGGAAGCGTGGACGCGGCGCGCGCGGGCCTGTCCGCGTTCGACGCGGTGCGCGGCAACCACGCGGGCCTGTACTTCCCGCATCTGCAGCTCACCGACCCGCTGACCGGGCGGCTTCGTTCCTTCCCGCCGTCGGGCGCGGTGGCGGGCGTGTTCGCGCGAACGGACTCCGAGCGCGGTGTGTGGAAGGCGCCCGCCGGGACGGAGGCACGGCTCGCGGGCGTGCGCTCTCTGACGGTGCAGCTGACCGACCGTGAGAACGGGCTGCTCAACCCACTGGGCGTGAACTGCCTGCGCACCTTCCCGATGGTGGGCCCGCTGGTGTGGGGTGCACGCACGCTGGAGGGCTCCGACGCCCGGATGAGCGAGTGGAAGTACGTACCGGTGCGGCGGCTCGCCCTGCATGTGGAGGAGAGCCTGCAACGCGGCCTGCAGTGGGTCGTCTTCGAGCCGAACGACGAGAACCTGTGGCAGCAGATCCGCCTCAGCGCCTCCTCGTATCTGCACACGCTGTTCCGTCAGGGGGCCTTCAAGGGCAGCACGCCGCGCGAGGCGTACTTCGTCAAGTGCGACAAGGACACCACGACGGACGAGGACATCGCGAACGGCGTCGTGAACGTGCTGGTCGGCATCGCACCGGTCAGGCCCGCCGAATTCGTGATCGTCAAGATCCAGCAGACGTCCGGGCAGTTCGAGCTCTAAGGAATTCCGAGGAAATTCGATGGCTGAGTTCACGGTCAACGCCCATCGTTTCGATCCGTACAAGAACTTCAAGTTCCTGGTCCTGTGGGACGGTCGTACGGTGGCGGGCATCAGCAAGGTCAGTCCGCTCAAGCGGACCACCGAAGTCGTCAAGCACCGGCACGGCGGCGATCCGAGCTCCCCGCGCAAGTCGCCGGGACGCTCCGAGTTCGAGGGCATCACGCTGGAGCGCGGCGTGACGCACGACCCCGAGTTCGACCGCTGGGCCAACAAGGTCTGGCAGGTCGGCGCGGGGCTCGGCTCCGAGGTGTCGCTCGCGGACTTCCGCAAGGACATCGTCATCCAGGTCCTGAACGAGGCCGGCCAGGTGGCTGTCTCGCACAAGCTCTACCGGACCTGGCCGAGCGAGTACCAGGTACTAGGCGAGCTCGATGCTAACGCCAACGCGGTGGCCATCCAGAGCCTGAAGCTCGAATGCGAGGGCTGGGAGCGGGACTACGAGGTGCCGGAGCCCGAGGAGCCGTCGTTCCTCAACCCTGCCTGAGCGACAGCACGTTGAACCAACGCAGGCCGAACGGAACGAACGGGGGCACACATGGCGATCGCCCAGGCCACCGAGTTGCTTGCCACCTGGGAGGCCGGGCTCGACCGGGGCTCTTCCGGGCGTGCCCTGCTGCTGCACCGCGCGGCGCGCCCGGACACCGGCGGCGACAGCGAGGTGCTGCTCTCGCTGCCGGTGGGCGCGCGCGAGGCCGATCTGTTCGCGCTGCGCCGGGCGCTGTTCGGCGAGCGGATGCAGGTGCGCCTGGCGTGCGGGGCATGCGCGACCGACATGGAATTCGACCTGGATGCCGGAGAGTTCGCCCGGTCGCTGCATTTTCCCGAAGCGTCGCCGGTGCGAATCCGCGAGGACGACTGGGAGGTGGAGTTCCGGGTGCCGAGCGTCGCCGACCTCACGGCGGCAGCCCGGCATGCGGACGCGCGCCGGGCGCTGCTCGAACGGTGTGTCGTCTCCGTCGTACGTGACGGGGGCGACATGCCCGCCGGGGCACCCGACGACTCGCCCGACAAGATCGCCGCGCTGGTCGGCGCACTGCCTCCGGCCGTCCAGCGGCGCATCGCCGAGGCGGCGGAGAGGGCCGATCCGGCGGCCGACGTGACACTCAACGTCAGCTGCCCCGACTGCGGAGCGGCAACCCGCGCGGAACTGGACATCGCATCCTACCTGTGGACAGAACTGGACGCCTGGGCAAGGGACTTGCTGCTCGACGTCCATCTGCTCGCCACTGCGTACGGGTGGAGCGAGCCCGAGATCCTGGCCCTCAGCCCGCTGAGGCGCCGCTACTACCTGGAGCTGTGTGCGGATGTCTGACTCCTCAGGGCGCGCGTCCGAGGGCGCCGGGGCCCCCGACCACCTCGACCGGCTGCTCGCCCGCCACGCGCCGGGCGCCGCGCCGCGCCCCGGGGTGGTGCGGGTGAGGCCACGCCTCGCGGGCCCCTTCGAGCGGGTCGAGGCGGTCCGGGCCGGGGAGCCGGAGACACCGGAGCCCCTGTGGCCGAGCACGCCCCGCGTACCGTCCATCAACGATGGGTCGGCGGATCGACCCGGCTCCCGTGAGGTCCACCTCCGTACGGAACGGGAACGGACCGTCGTACGGGCCGATCGGGCGCCGCGACCGGAGCGGCCCGCCGCATCTCGCGAGGCGGAGCGGGAGGTCCCTGTGGTCCCGCTGTTGCGGCCCGCCGCCGCGGTGACGCCCGGGCCCGGGCTCGCTCCGGACCGGGAACGTCGAGCAGTGCGTACCCGAGCGGACCTACCCACATCCCGGAGCGCGGCCTCCGTACCCATCCCCCCGGGTGCAAACGCCGCTTCCGCCATCACGCCCTCTCCCCTGCGGCCCAGCGCCGCGGACACGGCGGCAGCGCGTGACGCCGTGCGGCAGGCGACGGGCAGGCGGTCGGGGCGGGGCGGGGAGCAGGTGGTGCACGTGCAGATCGGGCGGCTGGAGGTTACGGCGGCGGCGCCCTCCGGCGGCGGCCGGACGCAGTCGCCCCCGGCGCGGCGGTCCGGGGCGACCGTGAACCTGGACGACTACTTGGCGCGGGGGCGCGAGTGAACGACGCGAGGACAGCCGGACGGTTCGCAACAGGATCAGGGACTACGGGATCAGGGACTGAGGAACTGACGCCATGAGCAACGCACTCGCCATCGCCCACGTCACCCAGGCCCTCGCCCTGCTGATCGAGGCCAATCTGCAGCCCGAGATCGACATGGCCGTCAAGGTCGAGACCCGCAAGCCGCCCGCCGACCCGCCCACCGAGCCCACCATCACCGTGTTTCTCTACCAGGTCACGCCCAACACTTCGCAGCGCAACAACGATCTGACCACCCGCGCACCGGACGGCAGGCTGCTCAAGCGGCCCGCGGCGGCACTCGACCTGAACTTCGTGATCAGCGCGTACGGAGAGGAGACGGAGCTGGTCGGGCAACGGCTCATCGGAAGCGTGGTGCGCACGCTCCACGAGATTCCCGTGCTGCCTCACGACATCATCGAACAGGCCGGTGAGAGGCCCTACTTGGCCGACAGCGATCTCGCCGCCGCGGCGCAGCGGGTGCGGTTCGTGCCGACGGTCATGGACATCGACGAGACGTCGAAGCTGTGGGGGATGCTCAACCAGACGCCGTACACACTCTCCGTGACGTACCAGGCGGCGCTGGTCCTGATCGAGGGCCGCGAGACGCCGGCGCCGGCGAAGCCGGTGGAGCGCAGCACGGTTCGGGCGCTGCCGTTCGGGGCTCCAGGGGCACCGGTTCCGCCCGGCGCGGCCGATGGCGGCGACGGTAGAGACGGGGGCGAACCGGCCGGGACGGCAGGCGCCGGGTCCGAAGGGAGGCACGCCACCGGGCCGGGTGCGAAGACCGACACCAAGCCCGTCACGAGGAGCGTCGCCAGGAAGTCCACGAAGGCCGTCGCCAAAGCACCCGCCAAGACGCCCGCCCGGACCCGCAAGTCGACAGCGTCCACCGCCGCCAAGCGCACCACCTCCGACGGAACTGCCACCGGCACGGGCAGCTCCGAGGACGACGGGAGCTGAGGCGCGGTGCGGGCGACGGGGGCAGGTGAGGACATGGGTGCGTACGAGAAGGGCACGGCGGCCACGCCGGACGAGCGGTCGGCACTGCTCGCGGAGGTGCGGCGCGTCCTCGCCCTGGTGGACGCCCACGCGGCACGCGCGGCACGCGACGGCGTGCCCGGTGACGGATCCGCCGACGGGTCCACCTCGACGGCTCCCGGCGACGAGCAGCCCCCGCACGGCACCGAGCCTGACCTCGCGGGCGCGGCGGTCGCAGGTCCCGGTGTCGCGCCCCTCGACGCCCTCACCGCCTGTTTCGGTCTCACCCCGTTCGAGCGGGACCTCGTACTGCTCACCGCCGCCTACGAGTTGGACCCCACCACGGCCACGCGTTGCGCCGCTGCCTGCGGGGATCCCGATCGGGCGTACCCCACCTTCTCGCTGGCGCTCGCCACGCTGGGCGGGGCGCACTGGAGCGCTCTGACTCCGGTCGCGCCGCTGCGCCGTTGGCGGGTGGTCGACCTGGAGGACGAGACGCGGCTCACCCGGTCCCGGCTGCGGCTCGACGAGCGGATTCTGCACTTCCTGCTCGGTTCGCCGTATCTGGACACCCGGCTGCACGGCCAATTGCGGCGCACTCCGGTGCCGGACGAGCTGCCGCCGTCGTACGACCTCGCGGTGTCCGGCGTCACCGCGGGCTGGACGACGACGGCGCGGCCCGGCGCGCCGTTGCTCGTCGAAGTCATCGGCGGGGATCTGCGCAGCCGGGCCGACATCGCCGCGGCGGCGGCCGCACGCGCCGGACTCGGCCTGTACGCGATGAGCGCCGAGGACATTCCCACCGACCCTGCGCAGCGCGACCTCCTCGCCCGCCTGTGGCAGCGCGAGGCGATTCTGCTGCCGGCAGCGCTTCTTGTCGAGGTGGGCGAACTGGACCGTGATCAGCACGCCGCGACGGAGGCGTTCCTGGCCGGTGCCGCCGTGCCCGTCGTCGTATCGAGTCCCGATCCCCGGCCGACGGAGCGTCCGCGCGGCCGGCGCGTGAACGTGCCGCACCTGGACGACGAGGAACAGCTCGGACTCTGGGCGGGTGCGTTCGAGGGCGTCGCCGATATCCACGAGGGCGACCTGCGCTCACTGGTCGCGCAGTTCCAGCTTCCGCCGCACGTCATACGCTCCGCGGCCGAAGCAGTACGCCGTGATCTGCCGGACGAGGACGAGCGCGACGCCGCCTCGCTCGCCTGGCGGGCGGGGCTCGACGAGGCCCGTGTCGGCATGGACGGGCTCGGACGGCGGATCGAGCCGGAGGCGGGCTGGCCCGACCTGGTGCTGCATGAGCGGCAGACCAGCACCCTGCGCGAGATCGTCGCGCACGTGCGCCGGCGTGCGACCGTCCACCAGGAGTGGGGCTTCGCCGCCACTCTGCGTCGCGGTCTCGGCGTCACAGCCCTGTTCGCGGGCGGGTCCGGTACGGGAAAGACTCTGGCCGCCGAGGTCATGGCGAAGGAGCTGGGGCTCGACCTGTTCGTCATCGACCTCTCGCAGGTCGTCAGCAAATACATCGGCGAGACCGAGAAGAACCTGCGCAAGGTCTTCGACGCCGCCGAACGCGGCGGTGCCCTCCTGCTCTTCGACGAGGCGGATGCCCTCTTCGGCAAGCGCAGCGAGGTGAAGGACAGCCACGACCGGTACGCCAACCTCGAAGTCAGCTACTTGCTGATGCGCATGGAGGCCTACCGGGGCCTGGCCGTCCTCACCACCAACATGAAGAAGGCCCTGGACACGGCGTTCATGCGCCGTATCCGCTTCGTCGTCGACTTCCCGTTCCCCGCGGAGCATGAGCGCGCCGAGATCTGGCGCCGTGTGCTTCCGGCGCAGACGCCGACGAAGGGCATCGACCCCGAGCTGCTCGCGCAGCTCACGGTCGCGGGCGGCTCGATCCGCAACATCGCTCTGTCGGGCGCGTTCCTCGCCGCGGAGGAGGGCGACCGGCTGCAGATGCGTCACATGCTCGCCGCGGCCCGTACCGAGTACGTGAAGCTGGAACGCTCCCTGACTCCCTCGGAGGTCCGCGGATGGGTGTGACAGGAGAGCGGGGCGTGCGCGCAGCGGAGCAGCGGCAGCCGCACACGATCCGGGTGGACATCGGTGAGCTGGTCCTCGACGGCTTCGGCGTGGACCCGGAACATGTATCTGCCTCGTTCGAGCGGGAGTTGACGCGTCTCGTACGGGAACGAGGCATCCCGATCGCCGCGGACGGCGGCCGGAATCTGGACACGCTCTCCGCGCTGCCGCCGCTCCCCGCGGGTGTATCCGCGCGTCGTCTGGGACAGGAGCTGGCGCGCGCGGTTCACGCGGGTCTCTCGGGCCGCGGGGAGGTGACCCATTGAGCGCATCGCAGACCCGGGAAGCCCACGCCGACCAGGCCGCCGAGCGGCGCCGCAAGCGCAGGGAGCGGGCCGCCAAGTCCCGCGCGCCCGAGCCGAAGGACATCGTCAGCGGTGCCGGGCAGCCCCTCGATCTCGGCGTGCGCAGGGAGTTGGAGGAACAGCTCGGCCACGATTTCAGCCGCGTACGCCTGCACACCGACCGCGACTCCGGTGCGCTCACCGACTTGCTCGGCGCGGACGCCGTGGCAGTCGGCCAGGACATCTTCTTCGGCGAGGGCGCCTATCTGCCGGGCACGGCACAGGGGCAGCGGCTGCTCGCCCACGAACTCCTGCACACCGTGCAGAACCCGCACGGTCTCGGTGCGCTGCGGGCCGGGCGCGACCTGGGCGCGGTGAGCCTGCCGCAGCAGGCGATCGAGCGCGAGGCGGAGTCGGCCGCGCAGGATCTCGTACGTCCTTCCGTCGGCAAGCAGTCCGAAGCGGCCTCAGAGGTGACCGAGGGGCAGGCCACTCCCGGCTGGATGCGGTACGCCACCGTGGACGCGGACCGGAGCCGGATCGAGCAGATCGATCCGGCGACCCTGGTGGACCGGCTGACGAATTCGGTCGTGCGCTCGCTGCGCGGCGACCCCGAGGACCGGTCGAAGCGCACGCGCATGCAACTGGCCAGGCTGCCCGAGGAGTTGCTGGACGGTGTGCTCGAGCACCTGGAGAGCAGGCTGCTCAGCTCGGAGCACGAGCGGGTTCTCGATCTCGTCGACGAGATCGAGAACGTGGACGATCTGGAGCAGAATTCGCTCGACGTCCCGGTTACCGAGAGCGATCCGGCCGAAGGGCTGTGGTTCGAGCGGGAGACCGCGCGGCAGTCGGCCGAGGAGGAGCGGGCAGAGGGGCAGAGGCTGGAAGGGGCGCCGGGCCCGGAGAAGGACGAGGCCCGCGCGGAGGGCGCCGTCGGCAGTACCCCGCGCAACGGTGGCACCCGGGAGGACAGGGCCACTCCGCAGGGCGGGAGCGCGCCGCAGGGTGGCAGGCAGAAGCATAAGCCGGGCGCTGACTCGGGTCGTGGCAGCGGGAGTTCGGCGTCCGAGGGACAGCAGCCGGCGGCTGCGGCAGCGCCGGCTGCCGCCCCTCAGCAGCAATCGTCGGGCCAGGACGCATCCCCGGGCGGGAAGTCCGACGGCGGGCAGCAGGACGGTGAGAAGAAGGCCGCGGGCCCTGAGGAGGCCAAGGAGGGACAGGACCAGCAGGGCGCTCCGGTCGCGAGCAAGGAGGAGTCCGCGGCCAGGAACCGTCCGGGCGCGGTCGACGCGCTGGTGGCTGGCCGACAGCTGGTGCAGGAGGACAAGCGCGGGGCGGACGAGCCCACGGGCTCGCCGACGGTGTCCGGCAAGGACACGCAGCTGCCCGGCGCACTCAGCACGCTGGATGGCGTACGCAATCAGGATCTCGACGGTTTCGCGGAGGAGGCCGACGACGAGACGTCCGGCTCGGGCAGTGGGTCGGAGGTCGAGGTCGGGGGCGAGGAGAAGAGCGCCTGGGACATCAAGCTCCAGCCTGATGACTTCCTCCCCGCGCAGGACCTTGATGTGTCCACCGTGCCGACCGTGGAGGAGACGGATGCCTCCTCGGCAGCCGGCGCGCTCCCGTCATTCCCCGCTCCCCCCGTGACCAAGGCCGACAAGGTGCAGGCCGAGCGGGACGCGGAGGACTCCGAGGACGCGGTTGCAGAAGCCGAACCCGACCTCGAGGACGGCGGCGCCGACACTGAGCCGTCGGCGCAGGCGGACGAAAGCGGTCCGGGCGACGGGCAGATCGGCGGTCTCGACCTGGAACAGGCCGCCGAGGCGCCGCCCGGACCGGAGGCGACGTCCCGGGACCCGAAGAGCGGCACCGACCCGAAGGCCGGGCCCGTTGCCGCGCAGAGGACGGTGCAGGAGGCACCGGGCAAGGCCGCGGGCGGCACCATCGGCGAAGCGGCCGCCAAGGAGGAGAAGGGCACTCCGGCCTCGGGCGGCAAGTCGGGTGGTGCCCAGGAGAAGGCCTCCCCGCAGGCGACGGGCGGCAGGGCCGCTCCGGAGGCGGCGGCCAAGGCCGAGCAGAAGAAGACGGACTCGGCTCCGGCGGCCAAGAGCGAGCCGACGGCGGACGCGAAGTCACCCTCGCCCGCACGGGACAGCCATGTCACCGGCCGGTCCAACGCGGATTCGCCCGGCGGCGCGGGCAGTTCCCCATTGGAGTCCCTGACGGCGAAGGCTCCCGCGGGCGCCACTCCGGAGCCCGTCCAGGCCCCCGAGGCGCCGGCCGTCATGCCTGCCCCGGAGGCGGCACCCGCTCCTGAGACGGCACCCGCGCCGAAGGCCGCGGCGTCGAAGCCGGCTCCCGCTGCTCAGGGATCGCGCGGGGGCGGCGCGGGAGGCGGTGGCGGCGGGGCCGATCCGTCGGCCAAGGGGAAGAAGGCCGCCGCGCCGGCTCCGAACCTGTCGACGGTGTCGCCGGAAGCGGGCCTGTCCACGGCCTCGAAACTCAAACCCCACAAGGCACTTCAGGCCATGTCCGGGGTGAGTGGCTCGGTGGACCGCACCGTCGGCGACGAGCACAAGGCGCTCGCCGCCGCGCCGCCCTCGATGCAGCGCCCGGCGGGCGCGCCCCGGACGCTGGAGGGCAAGCCGAAGTCCGACGCATCGGCCCAGTACTCCCAGGACCCCGCGCAGAAGTCCGAAGCCCCCAAGGACGAGAAGGCCGAAGTCAAGGGCGCAAAGGAGCCTGAGGGCCAGATCGAGGCCGAGAAGGCGGAAGAGCCGGGCGGCTGGGACACCTTCAAGATGGCTCTGGGCTTCGGTCTGGGCTGGCTCGCGAACAAGCTCGGCTTCAAGGTGGACAAGCAGGAGCTGGCCGCCAAGTTCGCGGGCCTTCCGACCAAGGACGAAGCGCTCAAGAAGGCCCGGGCCGGCAACGCGCCGGGCGTACAGATGCAGGACGCCGCCGAGCAGACAGCTGGCGAACAGAGCGACAGTGTCGACACCAAGGGCCAGGAAACCATCACCACGGCCCGTGACGACGCCGGACGCCCTATGGGTGAGAACCAGGTCTACCCCAATGCTCCCAAGGAGCAAATAAAGGGGAAGGTGCCCGGTCAGCAGGGCGGCAGGGGCGGTGTGCCCGATGGCGGCGCGTCGACTGGTGCCGTTCCCCCCGAGGCGGCCTCGGCGGTGGCGGAGCACGATCGCGGTCCGCAGTTCCAGGCAGCGTTCAGCCAGGGCCAGAAGGGCATGTCCGAGGGGCGGCAGACAAAGGACAGGGACTTCCGCGACTCCCAGCAGAAGCACAAGCAGCAGGTCGACACCGAGATCGCGAAGAACACCAGGAGCCAAACGGGCGAACGCGAAAAAGCCCTGACCGAGGTCACCGGCCGGCGCACCGACTGGCGTGCGGAGCAGGACGAAGAGCTCAAGAAGCTCGGGACGAAGAAGACCGAGCGGCACGACAAGGTCCGCAAGGACGTCAAGGACAAAGAAGAGAAGACCGACAAGGACGTCACCAAGGAGAAGGACGACGGCGACAAGAGGATCCAGGACGAGAACACCAAGGCCGAACAGGACGCCGAGAAGCAGCGCGACAACAGCGTCCAGGAGTCGGGCAACTGGATCACCAAGGCCTTCGACTGGATCAAGAAGAAGGTCATCGAGATCAAGAACGCGATCGTCCGCGTCATCAAAGCGGCACGTGACGCGGTCATCGGCTTCATCAGGAACTTCAAGGAGACGGTCGAGCGCTGGATCAACGAGGCGCGCAAGTTCGTCGTCGACACGATCAAGGCGCTCATCAATGATCTGATCGAATTCGCCAAGGCGATGGTTCGGGCTGTCATCGAACTGGCCAACCGCATCCGGAAGTTGATCACTTCGCTGATCGCGGCGGCGATCGCCCTCGTCAACCGGCTCGCCCTCATGCTGAAGCAGATCATCAGCGATCTGCTGAACGCCATGGCGAAGATGCTGAGCGACATCCTGAACGTCCTCAAGAAGATGCTTCAGGACGTGATCAAGGCGATCGTCGACGCGGTCAAGACGATCCTCGAGTACGCCTCCGAACTGCTGAGCGCGCTGGGCGACTTCATGCTCATCGCGGTCGACTTCCTGGACGACCCGGGCGGCTGGCTGAGCGGTGCGAAGAACTCGGCGGTTGACGGTGCGAAGCATCACCTGTTCCGCGAGGTGCAGGCGGCCGTCAAGCAGTGGTTCCAGTCCAAGATCGAGGAGATCATCGGCGTCCCCAAGGCGATCCTGGAGAAGTTGTTCAAGGGCGGTTACACCCTGGACAAGATCGTCAAGGAGACGTGGGACGCCGTGGTCCCCCAACTCCCCTTCATCATCGGCGAGATCGTCATCACCAAGGTCGTCGCCAAACTGATCCCGGGCGCGGGCTGGGCCATGGCGGTCATCGACGCCATTCGTACGGCCATCGGCGCGCTCGGCGCGATCCTGCGCGCGATCGGCGCGGTCATCTCCTGGCTGAAGGCCGTGCGCAGCGGCGGCGCCGGCATCCTCTTCGCGAAGGCCGTCGCGTCGGGCATCGTGGCGCTCCTCGAATTGGCCTACCAGGCGCTGATCAGCGGCATCGGCAAGTACGTGGCGAAGGTGGGCAAGCGGCTGAAGGGGGTGGCGGCCAAGCTGGGCAAGGGGGACAAGGGCGGAAGGGGCGACGGCAAGAGCCCTGCGGGCCAGGGCTCGGACGACAAGGGCGGCGACAAGGGCGCCCCGAAGACGGCTCCCACCCCGACGGCGACTGCACCCAAGCCGGGCACCAAGCCGACGTCGGCGCCGAAGCCGGACACCAGGCCGGCGCCGAAGCCGGACGGCAAGCCCGGTACGAAGACCGCCCCCGAGAGGCCCACGGGCACCGGCAAGAACAGTCAGCCGAAGGGCGACAAGGACGCTCCCCCGAAGCCGGACACGCGCCCGACTCCCGCATCGCAGCCCAAGCCGAAGCCGGAACCCCGGCCGAAGCCGCAGGCCGGCCCGGATACGAAGCCCAAGGACACGGCCCCGGGCAAACCGAAGGACGACAAGGGAACCCAGGAAAAGCCGAAGGACGACGCGCCCGGCGCGGACAAGCCCAAGAACGACGGCAAGGACCAGGGCCCCACCAAGCCCAAGGACGACAAGAACGTCCCTGGTAAGCCGAGGTCGGACAAGGACCCGGACGGCAAGCAGCCCAAGCCGAAGGACGGCGACGACAAGAAGGCGAAGCCCGAGCCCGACAAGGACGGTCCCGGCATGCCTCGCCCCAAGCCTGACAGTAAGGGCCCGGGCAAGCCCAAACCACGCCCCGAAAAGAGCCGTCCTGGCCGACCCAAGTCCAAGCCGGACAAGGACAGACAGAAGAAGGACGAGAACTCGAAGGAGTCCAAGGACGCACGGCTCCGCAAGATCGTGGCGCGTATCCGGCCCCGGCTGTCCAGGGTGATGCGCCCCGGCATTCGCCGCTCAGGGTTCCTCGGCCTCCTGAAGTCGATGAAGCTCTACTACCGGCTGACCGGACTCGCACCCGTCGGAGGAGATCCGTTCACGGTCGTGGCATCCCTGAATCCGTCACTCCCTGTACTTGATGGCGACTATTCGGAACCCCGGTCCGAGCCCTCCGCCTACAGCGTTCCGCCCGGGGCGCCGACGGCGGCGGATGACCTGCCGAAGCCGAAGCTCCCTGCCTTCCACAACGGTCGAGCAGATGTCATCAGCGCGGAGTTCCTGAGTGAGCCGCGCGTCCCGTGGGGTACCGAGGCCGGCGCCGCACCCCGTGGTAAGCCGGACGGCTGGAACTACATCACGGACCCGTCACGCAGGCTCGCGAGGGGCGGAGCCTGGGTGAGGGCGCACCTTCTCCCGTCCAGGCTCGGCGGACTGGCAACCGGCAACAACCTTGTTCCGGCCCGGCGCGGGGTGAACAAGGACCTCGAGCTCGGTGTGGAGATGCCCGCCTGGCGCGCTTTCCGGAAGATGCCCATCTGGTACGAATCCCGAGTGAAGTTCGGATACACCGGCGCCTTCAATGACTTTCCCAGCTACATCCGTTCGACTTTCGGTCAGTACAAGAAGACGAGGGGAACGGGAGGGAAGCGGAGCGACTGGCAGAGGACGGGTGCCGAAGAAACCGTCGGACTGAGCCTCCAACCGCCCCAGACGGACGAAAAGAAGAAGCTCTACATCAACACTTACGGCGCTACCACCATCGGTAAGCGGCTCAAGATCAAGTCCAGCCTTGCCCAGCACATCGTGAAACAGCGCGAAGTGGAACCCGGAGGGGCCTACAGGGGTATAAGGCGTTTCAAGCAGGCTCTTCGAGCGAGGAAAGCCGCTCTGGGGAACGGAGCGATGCCCGATCTCGAAGCGGCGATAGTCAAGCTCGAGGCGCTCGACGGCATACCCGGAAAGGTCGACTGGAACCCGCTGCACGAGGAACTGTAAGGAATGAATCAGATGTTTCCGTATGAGCGCCGTCTGGAACAGGTGTTCCGCGAGGTGCGTGAGTCGCCGCTCCTGGACGTCGTCGACCAGCACCGGGGGCCGGGGGGTCCAGGGGCGGACACGGCAGGGTTGTACGAGCTTCTCGCCGAGGACGGCTATCCACTCGAACCGAGGCTGCTGGAGTGCTTCTTCCCCTACCGGAACATGGCACTGCAGTGGCGAGCCGCAGCCTCCGATACCCCGCTCGTCGGCGAATTCGACGTCGTGAGCATCGACGTCACACCGGATATCAGGCTGCCGATCGACGACCTGACCCGGCAGGACAGCGACCGCGCACTCCTTTCGGAGCTCCGCATCCTGGACGACATTTCCTCGGGCGGCGAAGGGCGTCTGGCCGCCATGCGGTTCCATCCGGGTGTGACGAATCCGGAGATCTGGTTCCTCGACAGGTACCACGACTACGTTCGGCTCGAGCTCGACTACCGCGACTATCTCGACAATCTGCTCATCACGAAAGGCGCGACCGGCTGGCAGTACCTGTTCGCCGACGTACCGCTCGGCGAAAGGGAGTACGGATACATCCTGGAGAATCTCAGGACGATGCTGCGGGTATTCCCGGAGCAGTTCCCTGACTACGACTACGCACCCTTGGCCACTCGCTTGGAGGCCCGCCTGTGACCCGCTACCCCGACATCCCCAAACCCATCCGCTCCGGAATAGTCCTCGTAGACCCCGAACGCGGCACCCCCCAACGCATCATCGTGCTCCAGTTCAACCCGGACACCCTGGAACGCAGCCTCTCTCCCCAGTCCGCAGGCGGCAGTGGAGACTCCGGCGGAGGCGGCAGCGGAAGTGGGGACCGCAACGAGGCCCTGCGACTCAAGGGCCCGGCGCAGGAGACCTGGAAGTTCACCGCAGAGATCGACGCCACCGACCAGTTCGAGATCGCCGCGCCGGATGGTATTCACCCCCAACTGGCCGTCCTCGAAATGCTCGTGCAGCCGACCTCGGCCCAACTGAGCGAAGCCAGACGCCTGTCCAAGAAGGGAACCATCGAGATCAGCCCGATCGAGATGCCGCTGACCCTCTTCACGTGGGGCAGCAAGCGCGTCATGCCCGTGCGCCTGACCGAACTGTCCATCAATGAATCCGCCTTCGACGTGAATCTGAACCCGATCCGGGCCTCGCTGAGCATCGGCCTGAAGGTCCTCACGGTCAGCGACCTGCCGGCCGGACACCGCGGCGCCGAACTGTACTTCGCGCACCTCGCGCAGAAAGAGCGGCTGGCCGGCGCCGCCCGGGCGGGAAGTCTCGGCACGCTCGGGCTGACCCCCGGCGACATCGGCATGGGAAGGGGCTGACCGGACACCATGGCCGGCACGGAACCGTACGAGAACGCCCTGGACGCGATACCCGGCGCCCATCCCTACCCCCGCTCCAGCCGCTACCACGACGCCGAGATCGGCTTACACCGGCAGCCGGACGGCACCGAAGTCCGTTACACCAAGCGCCGGTTGCTGCCCCCGATCGCAGACGACCCCGAAGAAACGCAGCCGCACACCGTCAGCACCGGCGAGCGCCCCGACCTCCTCGGCCGGCGCTACTTCGGCGACCCCGGCCAGTGGTGGCAGATCGCCGACGCCAACCCCGTCCTCGACCCGCGCGAACTCACCGCCGAACCCGGCAGCGAGATCGACATACCGCTCGCCGGCAACTTCCCGCGGGGAGAGAGGCGTGTCTGAACTGCCCGTGGGCCAGGGCCCTGTCCACATCACCCTCTCCATGGGACCCCAGCTGGCCCGGCCGGTCCCCGCCGAGGTGGCCGAGGCGCTTCTCTCGGCGCAGATCACCGCGACCGCGGGTGAGCGGAGCGGGTTCCAGCTGGCCTTCGATCTGACCAAGAACGGGCTCATCAGCCGCACTCTGCTCCCCGAGGGATTCTTCGATCCGAAGACCCGCGTCATCGTCACCGTCACGGTCAAGGGAACCCCCGAGGTCCTCTTCGACGGGCTGATCGTGCGTCAGGAAGTGGGAACCAGCAACCAGCCGGGACACTCCACCCTGACCGTCACCGGCGAGGACCTGACGCTGCTCATGGATCTGGAGGAGCGCACGGAGCGGTATCCCAACCTGCCGCCGTCCGAGCGTGTGCTCGCGATCCTGCGCCGCTACTCGGACTACGGCATCCGGCCGGACGTGTACACGGAAAAGATCTCCCAGCCTCCGCACCAGAATCTGCGCGTGCACTACCAGACGGGCACCGATCTGCAGTACGTGACCGATCTGGCCCGGGCCAACGGCTACACCTTCTATCTGGATCCGGGCCCCACCCCCGGTCAGTCGTCGGCCCGCTGGGGCCCCGAGGTCCGCCTCGGCATCCGCCAGCACGCCCTGAACGTCAACATGGACGCCAGCTCCACGGTCGACCAGCTGACGTTCGCGTACGACGGAACCGCCCGCGAGGAGCCTCAGGCGCGCTGGCAGGACCCGAGGACCCGGCAGTCCACCCTGCTCCCCCAGCCGGTCATCAGCCCCTTGCGCCCGCCCCTCGGCAAGCGGGCCACCCCCGCGCTCAAGCGCAGGACGCTCTCCGGCACCGCCAAACAGCAACGCGAGGCGGCCGAGGCCGAGCTGCTCGCGCGCGCGGCCGTGTCCGCCGATGTCATCTCCGGATCGGGATCGCTCGATGTCAACCGGCACGGCTACATCCTGCAGCCGCGCCGGCTGGTCGGCGTGCGCGGCTCCGGCCGTGCATACGACGGCGACTACTACGTCAAGTCCGTGACGCACAACCTGCGGCCGGGCTCCTTCCAGCAGAACTTCACCCTGTCGCGAGAAGGGCTCGAAGCACGCAGCGGCTACGTCCGGCCCTGACGCACCACCGGGCAACATCCCACAGACCAGGAGCAGTTCAGTATGGCGGCACCCAACAATCGTTACCTCGGCAAGTTCCGTGGCCGAGTCGTGGACAACAACGACCCGCTGCACATCGGCCGGGTCACGGCCGAGGTCCCGGACGTACTGGGCGACGAGCCGTCGACGTGGGCGCTGCCCTGTCTGCCCTTCACCGGACCGCAGGCGGGCCAGTTCGTGGTGCCGCCGCCGGGCGCGGGCGTGTGGGTCGAGTTCGAGCAGGGCGATCCGAGCTTCCCGGTGTGGACGGGGTGCTGGTACGGGGCCGAGGCCGAGCTGCCACCGGACGCGCGCACCGCCGTGCAGCAGAACTCGCCGAACAAACCGGTCGTCGTCCAGACGCCGGGCAATCACAAGATCGTGATGAATGACGCGCCCGAGCAAGGGATTCTGCTCCAGGCACAGGACGGCGCCTACATCCGGATCACCAAGGAAGCCGTGGTCATCGCAACCGGCGACGGAGCCGAGATCATTTTGCGCGGCAAGGAAGTGACCATCAACAAGGGCCAGTTGAACCTGGCCGCCAAGCGATAGAAGACGGGGGATCAACAGGATGTCCGGGATTTCCGGGAATCTGCTCACCGCCGGCTCCGGCGGTGGCTCCGGTGCCGTGATCAGTTGCCCGCACGGCGGTCGCGCCACCCCGACGGCCGGCTCGTCGGGCCGGGCCGTGCTCATCAATGGCGCGCCCGTCGCGACGGCTGCCCACAGTTACGCCGTGGCCGGCTGCCCCCACACCGTCGGCGGCGTGCCCGAGCCGTGTGCCGCCGTGCGCTGGTCCGCGGACGCCACCGGCATCACGGTCGACGGCACGCCGGTGCTGCTCGACACCTCCGCGGCCCAGTGCGTCACGGCGGCGTTCGTGCCGCAGGGCCCGCCCTTCGTCCAGTCCGCGCAGCGAGAGGTGACCGTCCGGTGAACCCCCGCACCCGGGTCCGCAGCGATCTCGCCTTTCCGTTCCGGGCCGACCGGCGGGGGCGCACCGCTCACGCCGACCGCGACGAGCATGTCCGCGACCTGATCGAGCAGCTGCTCTTCACCAGCCCCGGCGAGCGCGTGATGCGCCCCGACTTCGGCTGCGGCCTGCTCGATCTGGTCTTCACCCCCAACAGCCCTGAGCTGGCGAGTGCGTTGGAGCTCTCGGTTCAGGCTGCACTGCAGCGCTGGCTCGGTGACCTCATCGAGGTCGCGGCCCTGGACGTGGTGAGCGAGGAGAACGTCGTCCGCGTGTATGTGTCGTACACCGTGCGCTCCACGGCGAGCCGTCGTGACGACGTCTTCGAAGGGAGGGCCGAGGCATGAGCAGTCCCGTATCCACTCGACGGGCCAAGGTGAGGGCGGCGCAACTCAATGGAGTCGACGCCGTCGAGGTGAGTGACGACGGGCTCCTGCTCACCGTCTCCTTCCTCGGCAAGGCCCCGCACGGCCTGCGCGCACAGAACGTGCGCATCGACGGCGGCCGGCGGATCACCGGCATCGAGGCCGTGGACGTCAGTGTGGAGCGCGAGGAGGACCCCGAGCTCGACGACCGTCTGTACGTCACGCTCGACAAGGCCGGCGACACCTCCCGCTACCGGCTCGGCCTGGTCGAGACCGACCCGTACGGGCGGCCGGGCACGGAGCCCTTCCGCGGCTTCGACCGGCGCTACCACAGCGCGGTGTTCCGCTTCCGTCCCGACTGTCCCACGCCGTTCGACTGCGCGGACAAGACGACGGAGGAACCCTCCTTCCCCCGTACCCCGGTCGTCGACTACACGGCCCGCGACTACGACACCATCCGCAAGCTCCTCCTGGACCGCCTGGCCCTCACCACACCCGACTGGGTCGAGCGCAACCCGGCCGATCTGGGCATGACTCTCGTCGAGCTGCTCGCGTACACCGGCGACCAGATCAGCTATCAGCAGGACGCGGTCGCCACGGAGGCGTATCTCGACACCGCGCGACGCCGGGTTTCCGTACGCCGTCATGTGCGGCTCATCGACTATGCGATGCACGACGGCTGCACCTCCCGTGCGTACGTGACCGTGGAGGCGGCCGGTGAGCACACGCTGCCGGCGGGTACGTTCCGCTTCGCATCGGTCGACGTACGCGTCCTCGATCCGCACGACCGACCCGCGCCCGGAACGGTCGTCGACGACCGGGACCTCGCCGACCTCGCCGAGCAGGGCTCCGTGGAGGTCTTCGAGCCGGTCGCGGCCGGTGAATCCCTTGAGCTGCGCCCCGCGCACAACGCGATACGGTTTTGGACCTGGGGCGGCGACGTGTGCTCCCTGCCGACGGGGGCCACGTCGGCCACGCTGCGCGACGAGTGGCGTGACGCGGAGACCTGCGGGGCGCGCCAACTCGACCTGCGACCAGGCGACTTGCTGGTCCTGGAGGAGGTCAGGGGGCCGCGCAGCGGAACACCGGGCGATGCCGACCCGACGCACCGCCAGGCCGTGCGTCTCACGTCCGTCACCCCGGGCGTCGACCGCATCGAGGATCAGCCGGTCCTGGAGGTCACCTGGGCGGCCGAGGACGCGCTGCGCTTCCCGCTCTGCCTGACCACGCGCGGCGGACGCGGCTGCGCACCCGTCGAGGACGTCGGCTTGGCGCGCGGCAACGTGGTCCTCGTCGACCATGGCCGTACGCTGCGCTGGTGCGGGGAGACACTGCCTGAGACGTCGACCGTGCCGCCCGCGCCCGCCACCCTGGTCCCCTGCGGCCCTCCCGCGTTCGGCTGCTGGGACCCCGACGAGGGCAACGCGACGGCGAAGCTCATCAACTCCCACACGGACAAGGCGGAGTGCGGCGCGGAACTCACCGCCGACGACATCCGCGAGCTGTTCGACGTGGTGGGCGAGGACGCGATCGTACGCGCCGGGCTCGGCCTGGAGCCGGCCGGGCAGCGGCAGGAGCGCGTCGTGCCCGGCACGGCGTACGCACAGGCCGCGGCGCTGCGCACGCTGCTCGCACAGTCCGTCTACCCGGGCATCGCACCCCGCTTCCGGCCGCTGCTCGGCCGCTCCCCGGTGGTGCAGGCCGTGCCGTTCCCCGACCCCGGGGCCGTTTCTGCGGGGCAGGCCGAGCGGATCGGCGCCATCCCGGGCCGGGTGAAACAGCGTCTGGTGGAGCTGTGGCGCAGCGTCCGCGACCGCGACGGGCTCGGTGAAGAGGAGATCGCAGAACTGGCCGTGATCTACGGCCTGCGGGTCCTCGATCGTCTCGAACTGCGGTTGCACCCGGTCCGCGCGCTCCGCGAACTCCTTCACCGCAGTGACCGGTTGCTCGACTCCAAACTGCGCCGCATCGATGTGCTGACCGCGCGCGCCCGCGCCGGGGCGGTCCTCGACGGGCACATCGCCTGGGAGATCGCACACAGCTGGGGCCCGGCGTATGCGGAGGGACTCCACCCCGACGAGCCGGTCCTGCGGGGTTCCGCCACGACAGGGCTCGTGCAGGACGCGCGCCGCGCCCTTCCCGCCGTGCGCATCCACGAGGGCGGGCTGCGCTGGGCGCCGCGCCGCGATCTGCTCGAAAGCGGTCCCCGCGACCTGCACTTCGTGGGTGAGCTGGAGGACGACGGGCGGCTCGCGCTGCGGTTCGGCGACGGGCGGCACGGCGCGAAGCCGGCCCCCGGCTCGCGCCTGGAACTCCGCTACAGGCTGGGCGGCGGCCTCGCGGGCAACGTGGGCGCGGAGGCCATCAACCACCTGGTGCTCCGTCGCGATGGTGACGACGTGGACAGGGTCGAAGAGCCGCTGGTGACCGGGGTACGCAACCCGCTCCCCGCCGTGGGCGGCACCGAGCCCGAACCCGTCGAGCAGGTACGCCAGTTGGCACCGCTCGACCTGCGCCGCACCCGGCTGCGCGCCGTGACCGCCGACGACTACGCAGCCCTCGCCACGGACCTGCCCGGGGTACAGAGGGCGGCGGCGGAGCTGCGCTGGACGGGCAGCGTCCAGGAGGCGCACATCGCGATCGACGCCGAAGGCGCCGGGGCCCCGGCGCCGGCGCTCCTCGACTCGGTGGCCCAGTCGCTGGAGGCCTACCGGCGCATCGGTCACGACGTGGTGGTGGGGCCCGCGCGTCTCGTACCGCTCGACATCGCACTGTCGGTGTGCGCGAAGCCCGGGCACCAGCAGGGGCAGATCCTGGCCGAGCTGTACCGCGTGCTCGGCAATGGCCGGCTCGAGGGCGGGCGGCTCGGCTTCTTCCACCCTGACGCGCTGACGTTCGGCGAGCCGGTCAGGCTCAGCCGGCTGGTCGCGGCCGCGGCGGCCGTCCAGGGCGTGGAAAGCGTTCATGTCACCCGGCTGCGGCGGCTTTTCGAGGAGGACCGAGGAGAGAGGGAGGACGGCGTGCTGCGGCTCGGCCCGCTGGAGATCGCCACCTGCGACAACGACCCGGACCGGCCGGAGAACGGCCATCTGGCGATATCCCTTGGGGGTGCCCGATGAGCACGGCCGGACAAAGCTCACCCGACGGCCGCGCCACGCCGGGTGCGGGCCGGTGCGCCGCACCGCGCCCCACCCTGCGCGCCGCCCGCGACCACCGCCACCGGCCCGCGGCGGCAAACCCTGGAGGTGCCCGATGAGCGACGAGCCCACCCCCGACTGCGGCTGTACCGGTACCTGCGCGGGCGGCCACGACGAGCGGGTGCCCCCCGCCGCGCCGCACAACCCGCCGGGCCGCAATGCCCTCGACTACCGCGTCGGCGAGTACGGCTCCTTCCTTTCCGCCCTGCTCGACCGGCTTGCGTCCCCCGCCTGTCCGGCGCTCGACAGGCTGACCGTCCGCACCCCCGACGACCCGGCGATCGGTCTCCTCGACGCGACCGCCGTCCTCGGTGACCTGCTGACGTTCCACTCCGAGCGGATCGCCGACGAGGCCTATCTGCGCACCGCCGGCGAGCACCGCTCGCTGGTGCTGCTCGGCCGCCTGGTCGGTCACCGGCCACGTCCCGGCGTCGCCGCGACCACGCATCTCGCGTACACCCTCGACCGTGACCCGCGGGCGGAGACCCTCCCCGTGGTCATCCCCAGCGGAGCGCGCAGCAACAGCGTCCCCGCATCGGCCGACGAGGAGTCGCAGACGTTCGAGACCAGCCGGGACCTGACGGCCCGCTGGGACTGGAACGAACTGGCTCTCCGCCGCCGGCGCCCCTGCCTGATCATTCCTGAGGACCTCACCCGCCGCTCCGAAATCTTCGTCGAGGGCACGGCGAACTCCCTTCGGACGGGTGATCAGCTGCTCTTCGTCTTCGGTGAGCAGGCGGGTGGCGAGCGGCTGCTCCTTCCCGTCTCGCACGTACGCGTCGACCGGGACGACGGGATCACGGCGATCAGCCTGCCGCGCTCGGCCCCGCCGACGCTCGGGGAGCTCGTCGACGAGGTTCGCCGCTGGACCACCGAGCCCCGGGCTCCGGGCGAGCCGGGCGACGAGCCGCCCACGCCCGACGTCCCCAACCCGCGTCCGGTGAGCCGTCTGATCGACGACTTCGACGACCAGGTGCTCACTTTGCTGCGGGACGGCCTCGGCGGCGTGAAGACTCCGGAGCAGTTCGCCGCCGTCCTCATGGAGCCCATGGACCGCCTCGCCGAGGCGCAGGTCCTGGCGACACCGTACGAGGACGTGGCCGAGTGGTTCGCTCAGCTCGAAGCCGTACTGGCCGAACTTGCGGAACGGTCGGGGGATTTGGCCCCTTCCCGACCGGAGGCGGAGCCATCCCGACCCGGGAAGGACCCGTCCCGGCCGGAGGGGGAGTCGTCGCCCGCCCGGACGGGCGCCCCGCTCCTTCGCCCGGAGGAGGCCGCGCTGCAGGCGCTCACCGCCCTCCTTCCCGCCCTGGGCGGAAAGGCTCCCGCCCCGAGGGGCGGGAGGTCCGCCACGCCGGGCGCGGACACGGCCCGTCTGCTCAAAACCCTCGACCCGGCCCTCGGCACCCTCTATCCCGCCTGGCGGCAGGCCGCGGTCCCGGGCGCTCCGAGCCTCCTGCGTGAGCTGCTCGCCCTGCGTGCACAAGCGGCTCCCTTCGGGGCAACGGCTCCCCTGAAGCCGGTCCAGGACGACCGCGGGCGGGTGATCCGTACCGCGGACTGGCCTCTGACCGGCGCCGTCCTCACCACCATGCGCGTCGTGTTCGACCCCGCGGGAAAGGTCCCGCAGACGGCCGAGTTCCAGCACGTCGAGGGCAGCAGCTCCGACCAGCGCGCCAGGACTCTGCCCATCCCCCAGCCGGAGAACCTCCCCCTCGGCCCCGGTCAGGTCGAGCTCTCCACCCGCAGCGGCCAGGACCGCGAGCTGAACTGGCTCAGCCGCCGCCCCGCCGACTCCCAGGAGCCGGGCGTCACCGCCCGCCTCCACTCGGGCCTGCCCGAGCGGACGCTCTTCGTGTCGCGCCCGGACGCGCACGGCGTGATCAACGTCGGCGTGTACAACGGCACGGCCGAGGAGGTTCCCCTCCGTCCGGGCGTCCCGGCGCATTTCACGCACGGCGAGTACGAGGTGGCCCTCCGGTACACGGTCGGCACCACCGCTCCCAACGTGGAGATCGTCATCGCCACCAAGCCGGCCCCTGCCAACCGTCGCGTGGTGCAGCTGGACACCGTGTACGACAGCATCACCGTCGGGAGCTGGGTCGCGATCGAGCGGCCCGCCAAGGGGGACGACGACGCCCACCCCGGTGACAAGAGATTCAAGCTCGTCACCACGAAGGTCGTGGCCGTGCGCACGGCCGCGTACACCAATTACGGCATCACGGGCCGCGGCACCGAACTCGTCCTCGCCGACCCCTGGCTGGACGACAAGGACGTGCTGCTCTCGCACATCCGTGACACCACCGTGCACGCCGCCGGCGAGCCGCTGCGCCTGGCGGACGAGCCGCTCGGCGAGGACGTGCACGGCAACGAGCTGGAACTCGCCGAGCTGTACGACGGGCTGCGCCCCGGCCGCACCCTCGTCGTCAGCGGCAGGCGCAGCGACATCCCCGGCACCTCGGGCGGGGGCGTCGAGGCCACCGAGGTCGTGGTCGTCGCGGCCGCCGAGCCGGCGCTCGATCCGCAGCTGCCGGGCGACCACGTCCATACGAAGCTGACGCTGACAGCCGATCTCGCATACCGCTACCGGCGCGAAACGGTGAAGGTCCTCGGCAATGTGGTGGAGGCGACGCACGGCGAGGACCGGGACGAACCGATCGGCAGCGGCGACGCCGACCGTACGAACCAGACGTTCACGTTGTGGCAGTCGCCGCTCACCTGGATGGCGTCCGACACCCCGCTGGGCGCCACGCCCGTCCTGGAGATCCGCGTCGACGGGCTTCTCTGGCACGCGGTCGACAGCCTGGCGGGGCGCGGGCCGCGCGAGCGCGTGTACATCACGGGCACGACCGGCGACGGCCGCACCACGGTGACGTTCGGCGACGGCGTGCACGGCGCGCGCCTGCCCAGCGGCCACGAGAACGTGCGCGCCCGTTACCGCTTCGGCACCGGCAGGGCGGCGAACGTGGCGGCGGAGCGCATCACCCAGGCCATGACCCGACCGCTCGGAGTCACATCGGTCACCAACCCGCGCCCGGCGTCGGGCGGTACGGACGCGGACGGGCCGGCGCTGACGCGGCGCACCGTGCCGCTCGCGGTCGCGGCCCTGGACCGCCTGGTGTCCGTGTCCGACTACGAGGACTTCGCACGCTCCCGCGCCGGGATCGGCCGGGCCGCTGCGGGTGAACTCTTCGACGGGCGACGGCGCGTGCTGCATGTGACAGTCGCGGGCACGGACGACGTTCCACTTGCCGACGCCACCGGTGATTCGGCGCTGCTGCGCGCGCTGCGCGGCTCGCTCACGGAGTACGGCGACGCGCGCCTGCCCGTTCGGGTGGACGTGCGCGAGCTGGTGCTGCTGCTGATCGCCGCGAAGGTGAAGCTCGCGCCCGACCACACCTGGGAGGTCGTCGAACCACGACTGCGCCAGGCACTGCTGCGCCGACTCGGTTTCGAGGGAAGGGAGTTGGGTCAGCCGGCCCGCCTTTCGGAGGTTCTCGCGACGGCCCATTCGGTGCCGGGGGTCGACTACATGGATGTCGATGTCTTCACCGGGGTGTCCGCGTCCGCCGCCGTCGGCGCCTCCGCGCAGGAGCTGACGCGGCTGCTCGGCACGCCCGGTGAGCCGAGGTCCACGGTCCCGGCGCCCTCGGCGACGTACGACGAGAAGATCCACACCGTGCGCAGGAAGGGCGGCGAGACATTGTCGGAGGTCTGCGCACGCCACGGCGTGCCGCTCGCCGAACTCCTGCGCCTCAACCCCGACATCACCGATACCCGGCGCCTCGCCGAGGGCCGCTCGGTGTTCGTCTTCCGCGGCATCCGCCCGGCGCAGCTCGTACTGCTGACGCCCAAGGCCGCGGACACGCTGATTCTGACGGAGGTCAAGTGATGTCCAGGGAGCCGGACGGGCTCGCTCAGCTGCTCCCCCCGTGGCACCGCCTCAGGGACGCCGAGGAGGGCGAGCCGCTGCGCGCCCTCCTCGCGGTGATGGCCGAGCAGATCGATGTCGTACGCAACGGGGTCGAGCAGAGTTACGAAGACCTGTTCGTGGAGACGGCGACGCCCTGGGTGCTTCCGTACCTCGGCGACCTCGTGGGCTATCGCAATCTGCCCGGCTATGAGCGCGTCCTCACCACCGGTCTGCGGAGCGGGAGTTCGGCTGCCGCGCTGACGGAGGCGATCGCGCCGCGCCGCGACGTGGCCGCCACGGTCGCGAACCTGCGCCGCAAGGGCACGCTGCACCTGCTCGAAGAGCTCTGCGAACAGGTGGCGGGATGGCCGGCGCGGGCGGTCGAACTGTCCCGGCTCGTCTCGCACCAGCAGCCGGTCAAGCTGTACGGGGCCGGGTCCGCCGGGTCCGGGGACGCGGGCCGCTCGCGGCGCGGGCGCCTCGCCGACCTGCGGGACGGATCCGCGCTCGACCTGGCAGGTTCCGCCTTCGGGACGGTGGCCCGCTCGGTCGACGTCAGGAGCGCCAACTCCCGCCGCAGGCAAGGTGGCCTGACTCCCGCCGGGGTCGGCCTCTTCGTCTGGCGGCTGAGGGCGCACCCGCTGACGTCCTCACCCGCGTACTGCATCGACCGGGCCCGCAACCTCTACACCTTCTCCATCCTCGGCAACGACAGCCCACTGGTGACCAAGCCGGTCCCGGAGCCCTCGGCGACGCACATCGCGACGATCGACAACGTTCCCGCGTTCATCCGGCGCCGCCAACTGCACGACCGGCTCGCCGACTACTACGGCCCGGGCAAGAGCTTCGTCATCCGGCGCGACGGTGAGGACAGGCCGGTGCCGCCGTCGGACATCGTGGTGGCCGACCTGTCGGACTGGCGCTACCGGCCCAAGCGCGGGCAGGTCGCCGTCGACCCGGAGCTCGGGCGGATCGCGTTCGGCTCGCGGTCCGCGCCCCGGCAGGGCGTCTGGGTCGACTACCACTACGCGTCCGGCGCCGACATGGGCGGCGGCGAGTACGCACGGGACCGCCCGCCCCGCCCGGAAGCCGCGCTCTACCGGGTCGGGCCCGGGCAGACGTACCGGCAGATCATGGGCGCGTACCGGGCCTGGCAGCACGACCGGCGGGCCGGGACCTGCGGACCCGAGGGCATCATCGAGATCACGCACAGCGGCGCCCACCAGGAGCAGCTGGACTTCGACCTCGACCCCGGCGACCGCCTCGAAGTGCGCGCGGCGGAGGGCACCCGCCCGGTGATCCGGCTCCTGGACTGGTACAGCAACCGTCCGGACGCGCTCAACATCCGTTCCGTGTCCGGGGATTGCGAACCGGGCGAGCGTCCGCGGATCACCCTCGACGGACTGCTCGTCGCCGGCCGCGGCATCAACGTGACGGGCCCGGTGGGTGCGGTCGTCGTGCGCCACACGACGCTCGTACCCGGCTGGTCCCTGGAACCCGAGTGCGCTCCGCACGCGCCGCAGGAGCCGAGCATCGTCCTGGAGCGCACCACGGCGTGCCTGCAGATCGAGGACAGCATCCTGGGCACGATCGAGGTCATCGGCGACGAGGTGTCCGAGGAACCGCTCGACATCCACATCCGCGACAGCGTCCTGGACGCCACCGGAAGCGAGCGCCCGGCCCTGTCCGCCCCGGACTGCCGGCACGCCCACGCCGTCCTGCACGCGCACCGCACCACGGTGATCGGCGAGGTGCACACGCACGCGGTGGCGGTCGCGGAGGACTCCGTGTTCACCGGACGGCTCCACGTGGCGCGGCGCGGCATCGGCTGCCTGCGCTTCTCGTACGTCCCCGTCGGCTCGCGTACGCCGCGCAGGTACCGCTGCCGGCCGGACCTGGCCGGTCCCGGCGAGGCCTCGCGCGTGCGGCCGCTGTTCACGTCGGAGCGCTACGGGACGCCCTGGTACGGGCAGTTGGCGGACCGGTGCGCCCAGGAGATCCGGCGCGGGGCGCAGGACGGGGCCGAGATGGGCGCCTTCCACGACCTGTACCGGCCGCAGCGCGAGACGAGCCTGCGGGCGCGGCTCGCGCAGTACACGCCCGCGGGCACGGACGCCGGGATCTTCTACGTCACCTGATCCGGCCGCACCGATCCCGATGACTCTCTCGACCCGCACATTCCTGAACCAGGGGGACCCCCTTCATGCACGCTGATCTCTCCCGCTCCACCTTCCGCCCGGAGCGGCACTATTCCGCGGTCATCTCCCAGCAGGGCCGCGTCCAGCTCGACGCCGACGCCAACGAGCAGGCCGCGATCGAGCTCCACCGGGTGCGTACGCTCGCCGCCGACCTGATCGGCCGGCACGGTGCGCCGCGCGACGCGGCGGGCTTCCGCATCCAGTACGTGGGTGGCAAGCACGACATCGACACCCTGAACATCTACGGCGGCCGCTACTACGTCGACGGCATCCTGTGCGACGCGGACCGGACCGCGCCCGGTGTGCCGGTCCCGGACGAGGGCGCCGCGGACGACGACGCCGAGGCCGCCACGCCGCCCGCGTTCTGGACGTACTGGGACCAGCCGGACGGCTTCCGCGACCCGGAGAGGCCGGGCGACCGGCTGCCGTCGCCCGCCCAAGTGCCCTTCGTGGTCTATCTGAAGGTGTGGGAGCGTGTCGTCACCGCGGCGGAGGACCCGGCGCTGCGCGAGGTGGCGCTCGGCTCGGCGATGCCGGACACTGCGGCACGCGCGAAGGTCGTCTGGCAGGTGCTGCCGCTCACGCTCACCGCGCTCGGCATCGAGGAGAGCGACCCGTCGAAGGAGCAGGTGAGCGAGAAGTTCACCCAGTGGGCGCTTGGCCAAAGCGCCCCCTCCGCGTACCTCGCGGCCCGCGCCGAGCGTCCCGACCGCGCGGACGAGGACCCGTGCCTGGTCAAACCGGACGCCCGCTACCGCGGTCCGGAGAACCAGTTGTACCGGGTGGAGGTGCACAACGGGGGCCCGGCCGGGGACGCCACGTTCAAGTGGTCGCGCGAGAACGGCTCGGTCGTCTTCCCGGTGGACGAACTGGACGGAACATGGGTGCAGTTGGCGGGTTTCGGCCAGGACGACAAGCTGGACCTGGACGTGGGCGACCAGGTGGAGTTCACCGACACCGCGTACGCCTCGCGTCTGGAGGCCCTCCCCCTGCTGCGGGTCGAGGAGCTGGACCTGCCGGGACGGCGGGTGCGGCTGTCCGCCGAGCCGGAGCCGGGCGTGGGACGGCTGCCCCATCTGCACCCGTTCCTGCGTCGTTGGGACCACCGTGCGGGCACCAGGCGCCAGGGCCGCTCGGCCGGCCTGCCGGGCGGAGCCGTCCGTGTCGCGGAGGGCGAGTGGCTGCCTCTCGAGGACGGCGTCGAGGTGTACTTCGCCAAGGGCGGCACCTACCGCACCGGCGATCACTGGATCGTCCCAGCCCGCACCGCGACCGGCAGCGTCGAGTGGCCCACGAACGACGCGCGCAAGCCGCTGCTCCAGGCCCCCACGGGCATCGCACGGCACTTCGCGCCGCTGGCCCTGGTGAAGGGCGAGGACGCCCCCGTCGACCTGCGGCTCGTTTTCGCCCCACTCGGGTACGGCGTTCCGGCAGCGGACGAGGCGGCGCTCGCCGCGGAAGCACTCGCGGCCGAAGAGGAGTACGCGGCGGAGACGACGCAGGACGCCCCGGCGGAACCCCGGTCACAGACCACGCCCGAGGCGGAAACCGCAGTGGAAGGAGACAAGTGATGGCCAAGCCACTGAGCGCGTCCAAGCTGGTGGAGATCCTGCGTGCGGAGGGTCTGACAGTCCACGAGGTACGCAACTGGCGTACCCACAACCGCAATTCGAAGGGCCCATGGGGTCCGATGAACGGTGTGATGATCCACCACACCGTCACCTCGGGCACCGACGCGTCCGTGGACATCTGCTACAACGGCTACTCGGGCCTCCCCGGCCCGCTGTGCCATGGCGTGATCGACAAGAAGGGCCACGTCCACATGGTCGGCAACGGCCGCGCCAACCATGCGGGCCTCGGCGACGGCGACGTCCTGCGTGCCGTCGTCAACGAGACGAAACTGCCGCCGGACAACGAGGCCGACACCGACGGCAATCGCCACTTCTACGGCTTCGAGTGCATCAATCTCGGCAACGGCAAGGACCCCTGGCCCGAGGCCCAGAAGGAGGCCATCGAGAAGGTCTCGGCCGCGATCTGCCGGGCCCACGGCTGGAGCGAGCGTTCCGTCATCGGCCACAAGGAGTGGCAGCCGGGCAAGCAGGACCCGCGCGGCTTCACGATGGACGGCATGCGTTCGCGCATCGCCGACCGCCTGCGGAGCCACAAACCGGGCGGTGGCGGAAGCCCCGAACCGCCGACCAAGCCCCGGCCCGCGTACGAGCCGTTCCCCGGCTCGGCCTTCTTCCGGGCCGGCCACCACGACAAGCGGATTACTGCCATGGGCAAGCGCCTGGTCGCGGAGGGCTGCGGCCGTTACGAGGAGGGCCCCGGCCCCGAGTGGACCGACGCGGACCGCAAGTCCTACGCGGCGTGGCAGCACAAGCTGGGGTACCGGGGCAAGGACGCGGACGGCGCGCCGGGCAGGGCCAGTTGGGACAGGCTGAAGGTGCCGGCGTCGCGGTAGGGCGCGCGGGGTCTGCCCGCCGAAGTGCGGGCAGACCGGCTACCTGACCGCGGCGGCCGTGGCGCGGCGCTGTTCCACGGCGCTGTCGACGTCCTCGTCCCGTGAGCCGGTGTTGGTGGCGAAGGCGGCGGCAGACCCCATGCCCGCGGTGACGCCCCACTGGCGCAGGAGCAGGGCCCAGCGCCCCCACTCTCATCGCCGCCCACGGCGGCAGCGCTCAGCGGGCGGCGAGGTCTTGGGCTGTTCGGATGATGTGGGTGCGTGAGATGCCTGCGATGTCGAGGAGTTCGGAGGGGGTTCCGGAGCCCGGCAGATTGCGCACGGCGAGGTGGACGACTGCGGGGGCCAGTCGCTGTGCGGCGAGTGCGGACAGTACGGCCTCGCCCATGCCGCCTTCGGGGTGGTGATCCTCGACGACGACCAGTGCGCCGGTGTCCTGGGCGGCGCGGGCGAGCGTGTCGAGGTCCAGGGGCTTGACGGAGTACAGGTCGACAACCCGGACGGGGATGTTCTCGGCGGCGAGCTGGTCGGCGGCGGCGAGGCATTCGTGGAGGGTGACGCCGGCGCCGATGAGAGTGACCTTGTCGCTGTCGCTCGCGCGCAGGGTCTTGGACCCGCCAACGGGGAAGGTTTCGTCGGGGGCGTAGAGGACGGGGTAGGCGCCCCGGGTGGTGCGAAGGTAGGAGATGCCGTCCAGGTAGGCCATTGCGGCGGTCAGAGCGGCAGCGGATGTGGCGTCGCTGGGGTAGAGCACGGTGGAGCCATGGACGGCGCGCATCATGGCGATGTCTTCCAGGCCCATCTGGGAGGGGCCGTCCGCGCCGATCTCGACACCGCAGTGGGTCCCGCACAGGCTCATGGAGATCTGGGAGACGGCCGCCATACGGATGAAGTCATGGGCTCGGGTGAGGAAGGCGGCGAAGGTGGTGGCGTAGGGGCGGTAGCCGCGTGCGGCCATACCGACCGCGCCGGCGATCATCTGCTGTTCGGCGATGTACATCTGGAAGTACCGCTCGGGGTGTGCCTTGCCGAAATCCTCCGCGTGGGTGGAGTTGCCCACCTCGGCGTCCAGGGCCACGATGTCGGGCCGGGCGCCGATCGCGGCGAGCGCCTTGCCGAAGGCGACGCGGGTGGCGACGGTTTCGCCGACCTCGAAGTGCGGCAGCGTCACCTCCACGGGAGCGGCCGGGGCACTGGGGGCGGCGGCGGGCGGCTGGGGGCCGCGGACGGTGAGGTGGCGGACGCCGCCCAGTTCGGTGATGGCTCGTGCGGCGAGATCGTCGGGCAGCGCCTTGCCGTGCCAGCCCTCGGCGTCCGCGACCTCGAAGACGCCCTGACCCTTGACGGTCTTGGCGACGATGACGGTGGGGGCCTGCCCGTCGTCCGCGGCGGCCAGGGCTTGTTCGACGGCCGCGAGGTCATGGCCGTCGACGACCAGGGCGCGGCAGCCGAAGGCTTCGGCGCGGCGGGCGTAGGCGCCGGTGTCCCAGCCCAGCTCCGTGGGGCCGCTCTGGCCGAGGCGGTTGACGTCGATGATCGCGATGAAGTTGGCCAACCGGTGGCGGCCTGCCTTGTCCAGGGCTTCCCACACCGACCCTTCGGCCATCTCGCTGTCGCCGCACAGCACCCACACACGGTACGGCTGGTGTTCCAGGTCCCGTCCGGCGAGCGCGATGCCGACACCGTAGGCGATGCCCTGGCCCAGGGAGCCGGTGGCCGCATCCACCCAGGGCAGGACCGGAGTGGGGTGGCCCTGCAGTCGGGCGCCGTTGCGGCGGTAGGTGGTCATCAGTTCCTCTTCGTCGATCGCACCGGCGGCGAGGAACATCGCGTACAGCAGGGGGGAGGCGTGCCCCTTGGAGAAGATCAGGTGGTCGTTGGCCGGGTTCTTCGGGTTCTGCCAGTCGTAGCGCAGTTGGCGTGTCATGAGGACGGCCATCAGATCCGCGGCGGACAGGCTGGAGGTGGGGTGGCCAGAGCCGACGGCGGTGCTGGCGCGAACGGAGTCCACGCGCAGCTGCTGAGCCAGCTCGAAGACCTGGTCCAGGCCGCTGTCGGGCCCGAGGGAGACAGTGGGGGTGTTCTCGACCGACATCGCGGCTTCCTCTCGTGTCCTGCGTTCTGATCCGGTCGTCGACGGCTGCCGGCTCGCGGGCCGCGCGCAGAGGCTGCGTGGGGCGCCTGTGCCCTCGCCGACCGTATGTCCGTGGTGCGGTGGCCGCGATCTGAACGCGTGCCGGTCAGAGGGTGCGGTCCAGGAGTGCCGTCAGTGCTTTCCAGTGGCGTTCGTCCGCTGTGCTGTCGTAGGCGGCGGTGTCTGCCTGGGTGAAACCGTGGTGCGCCCCGGTGTAGACCTCGCTGCGGTGGCGCACACCCGCTGCGGTGAGGGCCTCGTCGAGGCGGTTGATCTGCTCGGGGGGCAGCGAGGGGTCCTGGTCGGCGTGGCCGAAGTACAGCTCCGCGGTGATCCGGCCGGCGACAAGGTGCGGGCTGTCGGCAGCTTCGGTGGCCAGGCGCCCGCCGTGGAAGCCTGCCATGGCCGCGACCCGCTCCGGGTAGGTACCGGCGGTACGCAGGGCAAGGCCTGCGCCCATGCAGTAACCCGTGATGCCGACCGGCCCGTCAGTGGCCAGGGGGCAGTCTGTCAGCCAGGTCAGGTAGGCGTCGGCGTCGCGCATCGCCAGATCGGGTGTCAGTGACTGCATGATCGGGCCGAGACGCTCGAAGATCTCCGGGCGTCGGGCCGGGTCGATGAAGTCGGGCAGCTCGACCACCGGCGCTCGCCCATGGCGGTAGAAGACGTTGGGGGCCAGGACTGTGTAGCCGGCTTCGGCAAGACGGTCGGCCATCTTCTTCAGGTGAGGACGGAGTCCGAAGGCGTCCGTGCAGAGCAGGACCCCGGGGTGGGGACTTCCGTCGTCGGGATGGGTCAGGTAGGCGTCGGCATTGCCGTCCTGTGTGGGGATGTCCACGGATGTTCCGCGCACGGCGGTCATGGGCGGTTCTCTTCTCTCGTCCGGTCGCCCCTCTGCGCTCGGAATCATGAGGGACGAAGGGGTGCGGTTGCAGTCAGTGATCGTAAGCGGTCAGCGACCGCGCGGCCGGTTGCCCGGTCGGGTCGACGGGGAAACCCCGCAGAAGGCTTCATCGCAGCCGCCGAGTGACCGACCTCCGCTCGACATTGCGGCCGGCTGTCCATCCGGTCGAGGCCCAGTCGACCACCGCGCAGTCCTCGAACGCACCGGTGGGCAGGGGAGCGCCTTCGCCGAGTCGATGCAGCACGTGCTTGCGAAGCCGGTCGTTGGCGGCCATCCACGTCGCGGTGTACGACACGTTCGGCGGAGGGTACGTGTCCATCGAAACCCGGTGTATCGGGTAGTCCTCGGTGAGTACCACGGCCACGGCGTGCGCCCAGTACTCGAACAGCCGTCGGTCCTGCCACCACAGGCCGGAGAAGAGGGAGCCGGCCCGTGGTCCGAGGCGGCTCCACAGGACCAGCTCATGGCTCGGCGCCACGACGTCGACGGGGTCCAGTTGCACATAGCCCAGTGCCCGGAAAGCGGTGCGCAGACTCGTCGCGTCCGCCGGCAGTCGGGGGCCGGCCAGGTGCTGGCGCGAGAGGACCAGACGGCGCACGTCGACCTGACTGATCGTCAGGCGCCGCTGGGACGTGGGCATCGTGTGCTCCTTGCGTCGCCACCCGAGCCCGTGGGCGAGCCGTCGGACGGCCCACCCTACGGTGTCCTGCCAGTCGGTCTGCGCATGGGGCGACGGCGGTCCCGACCACCTCGGCACCGAGATATGCGCACTACAGGTGGTGTCCCCGGGGTGCCGGACTTTCGACTCGGTATCGTCGTCCGACATCCTCGGTGAACCGACAGAACCGGCACGGACGGCAGGTGCGGTTTCTGGTGGGGAGCCATGACGGTGAAGGATTCGAAAGGCCGATGACGGACAACTCCGACATGATCGACTTCGTTCGGGCGCGTCTTGCTGAGGAAGAACAGATTGCGCAAGCGGCAGGCGGTGACAGCTGGCGGTGCCCGGCCGACGTGCCCGGCGAAGTGCACGACCGGTCCGGCGCCATCGCGTTCAGCCTGCGGCATCTCGGCTTCGACCAGCACATCGCTTTCCAGGACCCTGCGCGTACACGCCGCCGCATCGAGACGAGCAGAGTTCTTCTGGATGAGTACGCGGAGGTCGCCGACAAGGACACCGACCGCCCCGACTACGACTTCCCGTCCGGCCGCGCCGTCGGACTCGGTTTCGCCGTCCGCCAGATGGCCGCAGAGCATGCCGGTCACCCCGACTACCGAGCCAAGTGGCTGCCACGGTTCATGCATTAGCGCGCCGCGACCGCCACCCCGGGCCGGCCTTGTCCAGTCGAGGAAGCTCTGTACCGGGGCCCTCTCGCGAGTCCGACGTACGTCGCCCGGGTCCTCGCCCTGCCGCAGCGGCCGTCACCCGGCCCCGGCATCATCCCGTGCGTGCTCACCGGTCCTGGGACCTTTTGTGCAGCCCGGCGAGCAAGCTGCCGGAGCCGAGGAGGGGATGGGATGTCCCGAATTCAGCGATGTGCGCCACCGACGCGGGCGAGTGAGCTGGGCGCCGGCAGCCATGAAGGAGCTGATGCGGGGGCGACACGACGTTTCCGGCTTCCACCCAGGGGTCCAGGGACGCGCTCAGCGAGGCAGCGTGACGAGCCCCGTCTCATAGGCGGTGATCACGAGCTGGACCCGGTCCCGGGCGCCCAGTTTGGTGAACAGACGTGACACGTGCGACTTGGCGGTGGCCACCGTGATGCAGAGGTCCTCCGCGATCTCCGTGTTCGACCGGCCGCGCCCGACCAGGGTCAGGACCTCCCGTTCCCGCTCGGTGATGCCCTCGACCGACCGTGGAGGGAGCTCCGGGGCAGCTCCGGGGCGCCCGACGAAGTCCGCGATCAGACGGCGCGTCACCCCCGGCGCGATCAGTGCGTCGCCGGCGGCGACCACGCGGATCGCCGCGAGGATGTCGTTCAGCGCCATGTCCTTGACCACGAAGCCGCTCGCGCCGGCCCGGAGCGCGCCGTAGACGTGGTCGTCCTCGTCGAAGGTGGTCAGGACGAGGACGCGGGTCGTGGCCGGGCCGGCCATGATCAGGCGAGTGGCCTCGATCCCGTCCATGCCGGGCATCCGGATGTCCATCACCACGACGTCGGGGCTGACATCCCTGACCAATTGGACTGCCTCGACGCCGGTGGCGGCCTCACCGACGACCACCAGGTCGGGATGATCGGCCATGACCATGCGCAGACCGGACCGCACCAACGGCTGGTCATCGGCGAGCACGACCCGGATGATCATCGGGCCTCCTCCAGAACTCCGGCAGGTTCGGGCAGCGGCAACCGCGCCGCCACCCGGAAGCCGCCCTCGGGACGCGGCCCGGCACTGAGGTGGCCGTGCAGCAGGCCGACCCGCTCCCGCATGCCCACGATGCCGAAGCCATGGGCCGAGCCGTTTTCAGTGGCGCCGCGCCCGTCGTCGACGACCTCCACCGACAGCTCCTCGTCCCCGTAGTCGATGGCCACCCGACAACGCCCGGTGCCCGCGTGGCGGACCACGTTGGTCAGCGCCTCCTGCACGATACGGTAGGCGGACAGGTCGATGTCGGCCGGCAAAGGACGTTCCTCCCCGCTGCGGCACACGTCGACGCGTACCCCCGCGTCGGCCGTCGCCGCTGCCAGCCGTTCGATGTCCCTCAGACCCGGTGAGGGCGCGAGCGGTGCCTGTCTCGAGGCCGCCGCGCCAGGGTCGGCCTGACGCAGCGCCACCAGCGTGCGCCGAAGGCCCGACAGGGTCTCTCTGCTGGTGGCCTCGATGGCTCGCAGTGCCTCGCGGGCCTCCGCAGGCCGTGTCTGGATGACCTGGCTCCCCGCCCCGGCCTGGATGGCAATGATGCCGATACTGTGCGCGACCATGTCATGCAGCTCCCGCGCGATCCGCAGCCGTTCGGCGGTCACGGCCTCGGCCACCTCCTGCGAACGCAGCGCCACCGCGTGCTCGCGGCGTTCGCGGCTCAGCAGACCGACCGTGCAGGATGCGGCCATCGCCAAGAGGGCGATCACGACGTTGACGGTCAGGTTGTCCCCGTGGGCGAAGCCGCCGATGACCAAGAGCTGCACGGTGAAAGATACGGCCACGGCGACGATCGAAGCCCGCCGCGTGCAGGTGGCGACGATGAAGCCCAGGACGAGGTCCACCGCCAGATACGACAGGAACTGACCCTGGAACGACACCGTCAGGCCCGCATGGACGGAGCTCGAAGTGCCCACCACCACGGCAGTGGATCCGAAGAGCGCCATGGCCAGAGCCAGGAGCGGCATCCGTCGCAGCACACCGACGAGCAGACTCACAGCCAGCAGTGACCCGACGGCGTGGACCGTGCCCGAAGCCCGCGTCGCGCCCCCCAACAGCAGCACCATGAAGAGGTAAAGGAAACCCCCCGCCCAGGCCATGACCTTTGTTCCCGTCATCGGCGGTGTGCCCCTTCGAGAGGGGGGCGATGCGAAACGCGCGAAGGCAATGGGGTGGTCGGTGTGGCGTCCATGCCGGGAGCTTAACCAGCTGCCGCCCGCGCGACGTCGGCCCGGGGATGTAGGCCCGCGGGCTGACCAGGCCGTGCGGTTTCCGCCCACGGCCCCATGATTGGACGTGGGCCTCCCGGCAGGGTTGCCCTTGTGATCGAAGTCGACGAACTCACCAAGCGCTACGGCGGCAAGACCGCCGTTGACCATCTTTCCTTCACCGTGCGGCCGGGCCAGGTCACCGGATTCCTCGGCCCCAACGGAGCCGGCAAGACCACTACCCTGCGGTTGATCCTGGGGCTGGACACGCCCACCGCCGGCGCCGCCACCGTCAGCGGCGTCCCCTTCCGCAGCCACCCACGCGGACTGCGGCACGTCGGCGCCCTCCTCGATGCCGGCCAGGTCCACGGCGGACGCAGCGCCGTGGCCCACTTGTCCGCCCTGGCCCGCAGCAACGGCATCCCGCTGCGCCGGGTGGAGGAGGTGTTGCAGGAGGTGGGGCTGGCCGGGGCGGCGGCCCGCCGCATCGGCGGGTTCTCGCTCGGCATGAAGCAGCGGCTCGGGATCGCCACCGCCCTGCTCGGCGACCCGCCCGTGCTGATGTTCGACGAGCCGGTCAACGGCATGGACCCGGAAGGCGTGCTCTGGATGCGCCGGCTCTTCCGGCGCCTGGCCGCCGAGGGGCGCACGGTCTTCCTGTCCAGCCATCTGATGTCAGAGATGGAGAACACCGCCGACCAGCTCGTCGTCATCGGCCGGGGCCGGCTCATCGCCGCCGAGTCGGTACGGGACTTCGCGGCCCGCAGCACCCGCCCCGGCGTCGTGGTGGGCACACAACAGGCCGCCGAGCTGGCGGCGGTACTGACCGCCGCAGGCGCGTCGGTCGAGCCGGAGGGCTCGGCGGGCGCCGAGAAGCTCGCCGTGAGCGGGCTGCCGGCGGACCGGATCGGAGTGCTCGCCCTCGAGAACCGGATCCCGCTGAACGAGCTGACCACCCGGACCGCCTCACTGGAGGCGGCTTTCATGGAACTCACCGCCGAAAGCGTCGAATACCTGGCAGGACAGACCCGATGACCACACTCCCCACCGTCCCCCCGCCCACCTCGCCCGCGCCCGTCGTCGGGCCGCCCGCCCGCTTCCGCGACCTGCTCGCCTCCGAGTGGATCAAGATGCGGTCCCTGCGCTCGACCTCATGGACGCTCGCACTCACCACCGTGTTCGTCATCGGATCCGCCGCGGTGGCGGCGCTGGCGGAATACAACAACATCGCGGACTCCAGCCCGAGCACGCCTGAGCCCCACGACTTCCTCCCCTTCACCGCCTACACGACGGTCGGCCACTGGACGCTGATGATCGTCGCCGGCGCCATCGGCACCATCACCGTCGTCAGCGAGTACAGCAGCGGACTGATCCGGACCACCACCGTGGCCGTCCCCGCCCGCGGTTGGATGGTGCTGGCCAAGGCGGTCGTCACCGCCTCGCTGTGGACCGGTGTCGGTACGGTCACCTCCACCGGTTCCTTCCTGGTCTCCCAGGCAATCCTGAACGGGCAGGACGCCGGGGTCTCGATCACCCACCCCGGTGTGGCCCGGGCCATGGTGGCGTCCGCCCTGCTGGCCCCGGTCTGCGCACTGATCGGCCTGGGCCTCGGTGTCCTGATCCGGCACAGTGCCACCACCGTGGTCATCAGCGTCTTCACGCAGCTGATGCTGCCCCCGGTCTTCTCGCAGAGCGAGCGCTGGTCCGCCGACATCAACCACGCGATGCCGGTCACCGCCTGGAAGCGCCTGGTCCAGAACTGGCCGCCGGATCCCGATTCCCTCGCGTACACCGCCGGCGTCCCCGGCTCCTGGGCCGTGTACGCGCTCTGGCCGCTGATCGCAGTCGCACTCGCAGTGATCGTTGTGCGGCACCGCGACGTGTGAACGTGTCGCCAGGACGCAGATATCACGCCCTGGAGACACATGCCAGGCGCAAGGTCCCGGAAGCTTGTCACAGCCTCGATGAGGAGCTCTCATGAACGACCATCTGTGAGAGTTCTGCGAGAGCCCCGGAAGCCGATCCGTTTCCACAGGTCGCCGCTCGCAAAGATCCTCTCCCAGTGTGGATTTATCAGGACTGTGGGTATATAAGACAATATTGCCGACCCAGGGATTTCACCGAAGGGAGCGGTCTCAGTGGAGCGGACCACGTGCTGTGTTGTGGGCGCCGGCCCCGCCGGAATGGTCCTCGGACTGCTGCTGGCCCGGGCGGGGGTGGCGGTCACGGTCCTGGAGAAGCACGGCGACTTCCTGCGCGACTTCCGCGGTGACACCGTGCATCCGTCCACCCTGGCGCTGCTGGAGGACCTGGGGCTGGCCGAGCGGTTCGCCCGGCTGCCGCAGCGGCGGGTGACGACAGTCCAACTGCCGCTCGGCCCGGACCGTTCGCTCGTCACCGTCGGAAATATCGGCGTCCTGCGGGGCAAGTACAACTACATCGCGATGGTGCCCCAGTGGGAGCTGCTCAACCTCCTCGTGGACGAGGCCGGGCGGGAACCGTCCTTCTCCCTGCGGATGAACACCGAGGCGACCTCCTTCCTGATGGAGCGCACGGAGGTCCCCCCTGGTCGAGCGAAGCCGAGAGCCCGGGGAAGGGTCACCGGGGTCCGGTACCGCACGTCCGACGGCCGTACCGGTGAGCTGCGGGCCACCCTCACAGTGGCCTGCGACGGCCGGTCCTCGCTGGCCAGGTCGTTGCCCGAACTGGGACTGCGGAAGTTCACCTGCCCGATGGACGCCTGGTGGTTCCGGCTGCCGCGTCGGGAGGGCGACCCGAACGGGCTCGTGGGAGGCGTCGGCGACCGGTTCCTCACCGCCATGATCGACCGCGGGGACTACTGGCAGTGCGCCGCACTGATCTCCAAGGGAACCGACACCCAGCGCCGCGCCGCCGGCCTCGACCGCTTCATGGGCGCATTCATGGCCGCCGTCCCCTGGCTCGCGGACCGGGTGCACGCGCTCGGGTCGTGGGACGACGTGAAGCTGCTCGATGTACGGCTCGACCGCCTACGGCGCTGGCACCGCCCGGGACTGCTGTGCATCGGCGACGCGGCACACGCGATGTCACCGGTCTTCGGCATCGGCATCAACCTCGCCGTCGAGGACGCGGTGGCGGCCGCCCGGTATCTCGTCGAACCGCTGCTCGGAGGCACGGTCGGCCTGCGGGCCGTACGCCGCGTCCAGCGACGCCGCTGGCCCACTACCGCCGCGACGCAGGCCCTTCAGCGCTTCGCCCACACGAACGTCATCGAACCGGTCCTGTCGGGCCGCCCGGCGTTCGGCGACCCGAAGCGCGCCCGGCGGCTGATCGAGCTCATCACGACCTCACGATGGCTGAACCGCCTGCCGGCGTACTTCCTCGCCTACGGCGCCCTGCGCGAGCGTCCACCGGCCGCGTCGGTGCGCTGAGCCGGACGCCTTGCGTCGGCGGGGCCGACACCACGCCCACCCCGCTTCCGCTGGGCGACGGGCCGGGATTGGGCTCTACCCAGCCAGTCGGCGCCCCACGTGTGGCGAAAGTCGTCCCGCGCCCTGTCCGGCGCCCGCTCGGAACGGACCAGCCACGGATCACGGCCGGTGGTGCGCTCCGCCTTGAACCAGCGCTCACCCACTCCCCCGGCGGACAGCACCCGGTCAGCGCCGCCGCCTTGCGGCGCGGACCGACCGCGCAGAGGACATTCGCCGCGCGCCGCCCCTTGATCTCCTCAATCCGGCTGAACTCGTCCAACACCTCGTGGCCAGCCAACGCCCCCACGCGCGCCCGGCCGCCTCGTGATCGGGCTCGGCCAGCGCCTTATGCCCCCGCGCCGTCAACTCCGTTCGGCCATCCGACAGTTCAGCGAGACCGCCCACCTGGATGAGCAGCGACCAGGCGAATGTCCCAGGGCTTCCGTGGCTGCCTCTTGGAACGACCGGACCGGCTCGCGTTTCGCCTCCGCCCCCGTCCTCCCGTCCGCCGCGGGGTTCTGCTTCGGTCCGCTCATCGGCCATCGTGACCTCAGGACGACTTCAGAGCAGACCTCCCGTTCCCGACTTCCATCAACTCCCTTTCACCGACGGGGACGTCGCCCGAAGAGTGCCCAGATACCGCCGCCCGCTGCTCGGATGGTCGGCGATGGGGCGAACACCGGGCGACGCCCGGGCGAGGTGTTCACCCGAAGCGGATCCGCTGCTTCGCTGGCCCCGTGACGGAACGACGGAGGGAGGCAGCATGAACGTCGGTGGTGCGACCGCTCCCGTGGTCGCGGTCGTCGGAGTCGTCGGGACGCTGCTGTCCGCGCTGCCGACTCAGCGCGCGGCCGATCGCAGCCACCGGCGCGAGCAGGAGCGCGCCGAGGAGCTGCAGGAGCGGCGCGGCCAGGCCCAGGAGCTACGGTCGTGCTACGTGGCGCTCAACACCTCGGCTCGGCAGTATCTGGCCGCGCTCACCGACCAGTTGCACGCGCTGGATCGCGATGAGGATCTACGGTCCGTACGGCAGCGGCTGACCGGGGCGCGTGACCAGCACCGGGACGTGTACGCGGAGGCTCAGATGCGGGTGCCGGAGCGCGTACTCGGACTCGCGGGCGACCTCAGTCATGACCTGGGCGCGGTGTACGGCATGGTCCGACGCCTGGACGACGGAGTACTGCGAGCCGGGGACTCGCCGGCCACCGCGCAGGCGAGCATCGACACACTGTGGGGTCGACTGCGGGAGATGCGGCACGAGATGAGGGCCGATCTGGGCGCGTCCCGGGCGAACTCGGGGCGTTGAGCACGAGAAGGGCAGGATCTGGTCGCCGTGGATCCGGCGGATCGGCATAGTGTCGGTGATTCCAAGGGTTGTTGAGGTCCCGGAGAGGCAGAGTGTCGGTGAGCGACGAGCAGAGCGGCGGCGTACAGGCACTGCGCGCCTGGGCGGCGGACGCTGCGGAGCGGGTCAGACAGCTGATTCCCGCCACGCAGGACGGTGCGCTGCCGCCGGGGGCGTACGACTCGTCGGTCGCCGAACTCGACCAGCTGGCAAGACTGCTGGACCATGAACCCGGTCTGCGCAGTGCGGTGAGCGTATGGCTGGGAGGCGCGCTGGCCCTGCGGCAGGTCGCCGGGGTCGGTGAGCCCGGCGACCGGGAGCGGGCGGAGACGCTGTTGCGGGACGCGCGGGACCGCAGGACGGCGCTGGGTGCGACGGCGGGCGAGGAGGAACGGCGTTGGGCGGCGTTGTTCCTGCTGCCGCTCGTTTCGCCGATACGGCCGCAGCAGGGCGGGTTCGGGACGACGCCCGACTTCTCCTCGTTCATCGAATGGGTCGCGCGGGCGGGACCCAGCGGGATGATGAGCATCGCGGCGGAGATCCAGGCACTGACCGCGGAGGTGGTGGATCTGCCGCTGCCGCAGGAGTTCCTCGGGCAGTTGCGGCGGATGCAGGGGTTCTTCACGGCTTCCTCGGGGCCGGGGTTCCCCGACCTTCTCACGGGCATGATGCCCGCCGGGAATCCCTTCGCGGATCAGCTGCGGCAGACGATGGACCGGGCGTTCGGCACGACCGGTGCTCCCACGGGCGGGCACCCGGACGCCACCGGACAGCGCAAGTCCGCGGATTCCGAGCCGTCACCGGATCCGGCCCCCGCCCCGGGTCCGAAGCCCGCGCTCACGCCCGACGACATCCGCCGGTTCGCCGCCACCATGGACGCCGTCAACGCCACCGCACATGGCCTCGATGACGTGCTCAAGAACGGCGATCCCCAGGCGCTCAACGAACTTCTCCGCCGACTGCGCTCCGTACAGGATCTGCCGGCCCCCGGGCCGGACCCGACCTCCGCCCTGGAGAGCTTGAGGGCGCTCCTGCTCAACATCAGCCCAGGCGTAGGCGGCACGTTCCAGGACCGGTCGGCCGGCCGTGCCCACCTTCAGGCGATCGTCGGCCACTTCGAGAAGCTCGAAGGATCGCTGCCTCCGGAAATGGGGGATCCTGCCGTTGGGGGCCGCGCGTTCGATCTGTACACCCGGATCCTCGATGCCGGGGAGACGGAGGACGCCCAGACGCTCCGTGACTTGGTGGACGAGGCCGAAGCGCTCGAGAAGACCGTTCCCGAAGGTCATCCGTTCCGATTCATGGTTTCCTCGGCCCTGGGTGCGGCCTACGGCAAGCTCGGCACCGTCACCGGGGACAAGGAGATGCTCCTGCGTGCCCTGCCGTACATCGAGAAGGGGATGGTCGGCGTCAGGGAGAGCGGTCTCCCGTTCGCCGACGAGGCACCCCCGCCGTACATCCCGGACCTCGATCTGCTTCGCGCCGGCCTCACCGGCGACACGGCATCGGCACACGACCACGTTGCCCCGCCTCCGGGCGCCTCGGCGGAGGATCTCCACGCCTCCGCGCTCTCCCTGGGCCTGCGCTTCTCCCTCACCCGTGACCCGGCCCTCCTTGACATGCTGATCGATGAGCTGGAGCGGGTCCGCGACTGCGTTCGTGAGGGGAAGGCGCCACGGATCGCTGCCGATGCGCTGTGGCATCTGGCCCAGGCGTATCGCGAGCGCGGAGTCCTCAACGACGACGTGAAGGACATCGCGGCTCTGGAAGCCGCCAAGGAGGCGCTGACGGCGCTCGCCGCCGACGTCCTTCTCCAGGCCGGTGCGGAGCACGGACTGCTGGCGGCCCGTTCCGGGGCGAGCAAGGGCGTGCAGGCCGCTCTGTGGGCGGCCTCGCAGGGACGGCTGCACGAGGCCGTGGCCGCTCTGGAACTGGGCCGAGCCCTGGTGCTGCACGCGGCGTCCACCTCGTCCACCGTACCCGGACTCCTCGATGCGAGCGGGCACCACGGTCTTGCCGAGGGCTGGCGGGCGGTCGGCGCGACCCAGGGCCCCGGCGCCGCCGACGAAGGCGGCGTCCCCGGCGAACTGCCGAGCACGCTGCGACGCCAGGCCCTCGAAGCCCTGGGCTACCGGCGGGAGGATGGCCTGCTCGGCACGCCCACGCTGAGCGAACTCGCCGGCGGGATCGCTCGGAGCGGCGCCGACGCGCTCGTCTATCTGGTCCCCGGCGAGGGCGAGAACCCCGGCGTGGTCATTGTGGTGGCGCCCGGCCTCGGAGCCGCGGTGGGCGTTCAGCCACAGCTGTCCGGCGCCGGGAGCCGCCCGCTGGAGCGCTATCTCGACGCCACCGCCGTACGCGATACCGCCGTACGCGAAGAGCGCCCGGTCGACCCGTCCGTCGAAAAGACATGGGAGGAAGCCCTCGCAGCGCTCTGCGACTGGGCCTTCCAGGTGCTCGGCCCCGTCCTCGCCGGCATGGAGGAGCGGCTCGCAGCCGACGGCGAGCGGGACGGCTGGCCGCTGCGGGTCGTCCTCGTGCCCTGCGGGCGCCTCGGCATCGTCCCCTGGCACGCCGGCCGCTTCCCCGGCGATCCGCCCCACGAGTACCTCTGCCAAGCGGCCGTCATCAGCTACGCGGCGTCCGGCAGCCAGTTCCTGCGTACGGTGCGCCGCGCGCCCCGGGATCCGGCGGCAGCCCCTGTCCTGCTCGCCGATCCGACCCAGACCCTCGCGTACGCCGAGATCGAGGTCATGGCCCTGCGGAACGCCTTCTACCAGCAGGCCCGGATGTATGGGGAGATCTCGCAGCTGGCTCGGGACGAGGTGTCCCGCGGCACGCCCGAGGCCGTCCTCACGTTCCTCGTCGACGGAGCCTCGATGCTCCATATGGCTTCGCACGGATCCGCGGGAACGCGCCCCACGGACTCGGCCCTGCGCCTGGACACCCCCGAGCACGTGCAGGACCCCGCCCCCCACCACGACCCGCACCCCGACCTGCTGACGGTAACCCGGCTCCTCGACCGCCCGGACACCCAACGTGAAGCGACAGACGGCCCGTTGGTGGTGCTGAGTGCCTGCCAGACCGACCTGAGCATGCGTGACCACGACGAGGCACTCACCCTCACCACGGCGTTCGCCGCGGCCGGCGCGCGGGACGTCGTCGGATCCCGGTGGACGACGTCCGACGGCGCGTCGGCGCTGCTCATGGCAGTGTTCCACCACTACCTGAACGTCGAAGGGCTCAGCCCCGTCGACGCCCTCAGGGCCGCGCAGCTCTGGATGCTCGACCCGGGCCGGGAGAACCCGGGCTCGCTCCGCGGCGATCTGCTGCGGGAGATGCGGCGCCCGGGCCTCGACCGGATCGCGGCCTGGGCCGCCTTCATCCACCAAGGGCACCCGGGCCCGCAAGACCCGAACACACCCGAAGAAGAGAGGAACGCGTGAACGACGACGGGACGAGTGAGAGCGGCGGACGTTCGACGGAGCGGCTGCTCGCCCTGATCGGCGAACACCGCGACAGCATCCGCGAGGAGCTGGACGACGAGGAGTACGCGCTGCTGCTCACCCGGTTGGAAGCCCTCGCCACCTCTGCCGCGGACGACGACAAGGCGGTCCGCAGGGCACTCCAGGGCGTCCGCCTGGCCCTGCTGCCGCTGCCGTTCGACCATCCGGTGCGCGTGTTCGCGCTGGACGCCGTGCGGCTGGTCGCCACCCCGCCCGGGCCGGCGACCGTGCCGGGGGCCCGCGACCTGCTGGCCTGGCTGACGGCCCCGGCACCTGAGCCCGAACCGGCGCACCCCACCGCATCCGGACGGGGCCACCTGCTGCTCGGGGCGCCGGCACTCTCCGCCGAGGAGGCGCGGACGCGCTGCGGCGGCCCGCCACCCCCCGAGCTGATCAGAGTGCCGGATCCTCAGGACGGCGAGCGCTACCCGGAGTTCCAGTTCGCCGAGGACAACGGCACCCCGCGCAACGCCGTCCTCGAGGTCAACCGGCTGCTGCTCGCGGCCGTCGACCCCTGGGGCGCCGGAGCCTGGTGGCTCAGCGAGAACACCTGGCTGGGTGGCATCCCCGCGTCGCTGCTCGGCCGGCTGCCCGACCACCGGCTGGTCGGCGCAGCCACCGAACTGGTGGAGGGAGAATGATGAACTGCCGCTTCTTCCCCATGATCGACCTGGTTCTGTGCCCCAACTTCCATACGATCCCGGCGGGCACGCAGCTGTGGCGGGTGCACCAGTCCAAGTACGCGCCGGACGGGTTCAACCCGAAACTCTCGGACATCCACTTCGGTGGGGGCCGCTTCGAGGGCACCGTGCTCGACCCGTACCACTACCTCTACCTGGCGGACACCCCGGTCACGGCTCTCGCGGAGAGCGTGCTGCGCTCCCTGCCTTTCGCGCATCCGCTCGAGATGCGGGACATCCCCTACGTCACGGTCCATGGCCGGTCGCTGAGCTGCCTGCGCACCCGGTACGACCTCACCCTGGTTTCCCTCATCAAGGGGACGGATCTGGCCGCCGTCCGCCAGCACTCCACCCTCCTGGAGGACGAGAGCAACTACGCGACGGCACGGCGCTGGTCGAGCGAGATCCGGGCGCAGGCACCGGATGCCCAGGGGCTGATCTGGGATTCCCGGCGCAACCGGTCCGAGCACGCCCTGGTGCTGTACCACGACCGCTTCGAGCACGGCAACGGCGGCCCGCTGGAGGTGGTGCCGGGCCGGGGCATCCCGGAGCTCGGCTCCCGCGAGGGACGGGAGCAGGCCAACGAGTTGCTCAAACCGCTGTGGGCGGAGATTTCGAAGCCCGTGGCGTGGTGAGATCCGCGGAACCCGTGCGGCGGTGATGTCCTCGGGGCCGTTCGAACCGGCTTGTCCGCAGGTGAAGGGGGATGCCATTGTGGTCGCATGGCATCGCCTCTCCCTGATCCTGCGTCATTCATCCCTGAACTCAAGGAAGTCAGGCGGGCAGGACTGGTCCGGTTGCGCGGGCGCGCGCTGCCCGCCCTGGAGTCGGCGGCGGACACGGTGGCCGCGACGGCCGCCCGGACGCCCGGCGCAGCCGTCGAGACGCTGCTGCGGCTCGCCGTGTCGCGCCTGGACGCCGGCACCCTGCGCACCGCCGCCGAGTACACCCTGGGGCTGGCGCAGGGCACCCGGGACTGGCCGGCGTCCTCCCGCCGCGCGCGGGCGGCCTCGGTGTACGGGGTGAGCGTCGAGCGGTTCCGCAAGGACCACGAGGTGATGGTCCTGGAGCAGGTCGCCGAGCACATCCTGCGGCTGGCGGCGGAGCCGGCCGCGGTGCCCGGCGCCGTCGCAGTGGCCGAGGGCGGCGGCACGCACCGGACCGTGCGGGTCAGGGCCGCCGACCGGCCCGTGACGCTCACCCTGCATGTTCATCCGGTGGACCTGTTGCACGGCGTGGACGTCGTCGTGTCCCCGTCCAACGTCTATTTCGCGCTGCCCGAGCCGTACAAGTCGTCGGTCGCCGCGTCGCTGCGCCGAGCCGCCGCCCGGCGCGGGGTGACCGGTGACGTGCTGGACGACCCGGTCCACGACGAGCTGCGCGCGTGGGCGGCAGGGCACGGTGTCTCGGGGCGCGCAGTGCTGCCCGGCACCGTGGCCGCCACCGATGCGGGGGCCCTGGCGGAACGGGGCGTCCGCAGGATCTACCATGCGGCGGTCGCCGTTCCCCGGGCCGGGACCAACGACTACGACGTACTGCCGTCCGATGTCACCCGGGCCGCGTCCCGGGCGCTCGCGGTCCTGGCGGAGGAACACGGCCGCTTCGCCCCGCCGCTGCGCTCGGTGTGCTTCCCGCTGCTCGGCTCGGGGCGTGGCGGGATGGCGTACGACGTCAGCCTGGCTGCCGTATGGGCCGCTGTGGAGGCCGAGTTGGCGCGCGGGGCACGGTGGGACGTCCACTTCGTGGTGCGCACTCCCGAGGCGGCGGCAGCCGTGGAGCGGATCCCGGCCGGGATCCGCCCGGCGCACGACCGGCGGGCAACCGGGTGACCCGTTGGAATGGGAGTACACCCCGCTCCGCGTGAGCGGGTGCGAGGGTGGGCGAGAGGGTCCGAGGTGCGTTCGATTGCCCGAAGTTCCGCTTCGACAGGGACAGTTGACGGGCTGATACATGGTGTTTGGCGTATGGAGGGGCGGGATGGAAGAGTGGGCTTGCGGGGCGGCGGGCCGGACCGTGATCTGCAGGCCCTGCGCGATCCCGGGGATCGACTTCCCGGTCTCCGTCACGATGCGTACAGCCCCCTCACGGAACTCCGGCATGAACACCCGTCGCTTCTCTGCCACGGCTCTCGGCCTTCCCCGCAGTCAGGGACTCCACGCCACGAGGGGAATCGCAGGTGCCTGATCACCATGTTCTCGCAGCTCGGAGCGGCCAACGGGGAGAGGCGTTGTGAGCTCGTCAGATGTGACCAGGCGTGACCAGGGGAGCGACGGGCCACGTCCCGGTACTGCTGCAACACGGCGCGACGGAAGTCCCTGGATCCCGGAGGCCCCGGAGCCGCAGGGGCTGTTGCGGCTGCCCACAGCTCTGGCCGATCGGTTCTCGGTGGTCGGCGAGCTGCCCCATCAGGGGCGCGAGGCCGACGTGTTGCGCGTCCGTGACGAGAGCGGCCAGGATCTGGTCGCCAAGGTGTACCGGAGCGGTGTCCGAGTCGCCTCGGGGGTGTGGGACAGGCTCCGCACCCTGAATTCCCCCCATGTCGTTTGCATGGTGGAAGCCGGGCACTCCGACGGACGCGACTTCGAGCTGCTGGAGTACTTGACCGGCGGCTCGCTGGAGAAGTCGACGGGTACCGAACCCGTCGACGTGCCAGTGGCCGAGGCTGTCCGTCAGGTCGCCGAGGCGCTGACGCACCTGCACGGCGCCGGCATCGTCCACGGTGACCTCAAACCCTCCAACATCCTGCTACGCAGCAGCGATCCGCTGGATCTGGCGCTGGCCGACTTCGGGGTGAGCAAGTCCTTGGACGCGACATCGCGGTTCACCCAGCGGGTCTTCGGCACGGTTTCCTACTGCTCCCCGGAGTACCTCTTGGGCGCGCAGGTCTCCGCACCGCAGGACTGGTGGGCCCTCGGGGTGATCGTCCGGCAGCTGGCCACCGGTCGGCTGCCCTTCGACGGCCTGTCCGAGCACGCTGTCAGACACCATCTCGCGACGCGTCCGATCGACGTGACGGATGTCGCCGACGAGCGGCTGCGCTTGCTGTGCCAGGGACTCCTGGTCCGCGACCCGGAGCGACGGTGGGGCCCGTCAGAGGTACGCAGTTGGCTGGACGGCGCAAGCCCGCAGGTGGCGGAGAGCGACCGGACTGCTGCCACGTTCGACGCCGGAGGCCGACGGCCGCTTGCTTTCAAGGGCGTGCAGTACACCGAGAAGACTTCGCTCGCCCAAGCGCTGGCAACACACTGGGAGACAGCGGCGCGGCGGTTCTTCGCGTCCATGGGAACCCGGGAGAATCCGAGCGAGGGCTGGCGCCGACTGCGGGAGTGGCTGGCCCAGTTCGACGATGCAGATGACGACATCGAGACTCTCGTCGAGCTCGTCGACAATCACCTGACCGGCAGCGACACGCCGGATGTGAAGCTGCTGCGGCTGCTGCGCTGGCTCGACCCGACGATGCCGCCGGTCTACCACGGCAAGCGGCTGCTCCCCCAGGACCTTCTCGCGCTGGCCCAGCAGGCGTCCTCCGTGGACGACGCGACGTCCCGCGCCGCGCAACGCCTGGTCGGCGAAATCCATACCCGCAACGTGCTCCCACTCCTTGCCGGCTCCAGAGAGGCCACCCAGCGGACGGCCGACATCGACCGGCGCTGGGATGAGCTCATTGCCGAGTGGAGCGCACTGAGCTCATCCCAGTTCCTGCCCGCACCAGCCAGGAAAGCTGTCAGCGAACCCGATGCGAAGCCGGAACTACTGGCCCTGGCAGTGGATCCGGACCGAGCGCAGAGCCTCCGAGAGCAGATCGAAACCTCTGCCACACCCGCACGCGGCCAGATCGGCTGGTTCGATGACCTCCTGGTCACAGGGGACGATCCGGTCCGCCTGCTGGCAGCCGCCCGGACTCTTCCGACGGCCGTCGTCGAAGCTGACCGGTTGGACCAGGTGCGTCGCACCCAAGAAGCGCTTGCGACCGCCCACCAGCGCACATGGCAGGAGTTCGAGGCAGGTCGGCTGGCCGGGCGCATTTTTGTGATCCTGAATGCAATCGGTGGTGTGGCCCTTCTGTTCGCCCTGCCCGTCGGCCTGCCTGTGCTCCTGGCCGTGTACATCGGCAACGGCGAAATCGTCGCCTGGGCCGCGGTGACGTGCGCTGTGCCTCTCGGGTGCGAGATCGCCCTCGCAACAAAGCTGGGTCACGTCTATCATCCGCGGTGGTCACTCCGAGCACGGCTTGCCAACGCAGGCCGCCGTCTCGCAGGCCGAAGCCGTGAGGTCTCATCGCGTCTCGGACCGCTTCCCAAAGCAGCGATCGGCTGCGGAGGCTGCTGCCTGGTCTACCAGGTTGCTGCCATTTCGGGACTCGTCATTCTGACGACCCGGCTCTGGACAGCTGTGCCGATCGGTGTCGCCATCAGCTTCGCGGCATGGACGTATGCACGCTACAAGGATTGGAGCCATGTGCACGAGGCATATCGGCTGCAGGTGTTGGGGGAGCAATGAGCGGGCCGAAGTGCACGACCTACCGACGTGACCAAGCACTGACGACAGCCATGCTGGAGGCGGCCGCACAGCAGGCTGCACTTCGCGAGGCGGCTCGCCGGGAAGAGGCGACACGTACGGCGCTCCTGCAGGCCGCCGCCGAACGGGACCGGGCCGTGCAGGAGGTCAAGTCACGCAACACACGCATCAGCGCTTTCACCACGTCCTGCGAAGTGGTCAGAACCCGGTACGGCACCGCCATCACCACGAAAGCACCCGCGACTCTCCATATCGGCGCACAACCCACGCGCGAGCTGGAGGCATGGTGCACCCGGGTCGACAAGCGGCTCGCGGCCGCGGAGCTTGAACTCAGAGAGCAGTGCGCCCGCGCGATCGCGACACAGCTGTTTGCCGACAACTCCGCCTCCGGCACGGAGCACCGGCTGGTCGACGCCGCTGAGTTGTTCGCGGACCGAGGTTCCGCAGAAGCATCGGCAGGCGCTGCCGACCGGGTAGCCGCAGGCGCTGCTGCCCGCGAGGAGACGGAGCAGGTTCTGGCCCGGGTCCTCGCACGGCTGCTGCCGGACTGTACCGAGGCGGACCGGGCGAGTACCCGCGACGCCGCAGCACGGACGGCTGGCGCGGCCACCTCCGGCGAGGCAAGCACCTGGCTGGTCGAGTTGAGGCTCCGTGTGCAACAGGCCAACACACGTGCCGAGGCCCGACGGCGTGAGGTTGACGAGGCCGTGCGCCTGCTCCACGTCCTGGAGAGCGGCCGAGGGGCAGTCGTGGAAGCGATCCGGGACCAGCTCGGGGAGGTTGTGGCCGGTCGCGGCATCCTCGACGAGCCATTGCGCCGGCAGGTCGTGGCCTGCCGGTCCGCGGTCGCTCAGCAGGCCGAGCAGCGATACGTGATCGCCACCGTGACTGATGCTCTCGCGGACATGGGTTACCAGGTCAGCGAGGGGTTCGAGACACTCACCGTCTCCGCGGGAGCCCTGCGCCTGACGCGTGGAGAGTGGTCCGAGCATGCGGTGAACCTGGTCGTCGACCAGGAACACGGTGAGCTGCGCACTGCGGTCGTCCGTACCGCGGTCGGCGATGACGATGACGCCTCACGGGTGGATGTGGAGAGGGAAGAGCAGTGGTGCGAGTCCTTCCGCCGGCTGCGTGACCGGCTGGCACAGGCAGGGCTGGACACAGAAGTTCAGGTGGCCACAGCCCCGGGTGAGATTCCTGTCCCCCTGGTCGCTTCTCCTGCCGCACCGCCCGCCAGAACCCGCGCCGGGCACCAGGAGCGCACCCGGTGAGCACACCCGGCAGGAACCGACAGGGGCAGAGACGGCAGGCGCGGAGGTACTGGTATGGACTCGGCTGACGCAACGCGTCGCGACGGAGCGGCGAGCGGGGAGCGAAGCGCCGACGCGACGCGGCGCGACAGGGTGCCGGCGCAGTCCGCGGCAGACGGGCTGCTGCGTCTGCCGTCTGCGCTGGCGAAGCGCCTGACCGTGGTCGGCGAGTTGCCCCATCAGGGGCATGAGGCCGACATCCTGCTGGTCCGCGACGCCGAGGGCACGCAGCTCGTCGCGAAGGTCTACCGCAGTGGTGTGCGCGTCGCTCCGGAGGTATGGGAGAAACTCTGCGGTCTGGACGCGCGGCACGTCGTACGGGTGCACGAGACGGGCCATTCGGATGGACGGGACTTCGAGCTGCTCGAGTACCTCGAGGGGGGATCGCTCGAGGCTTTTGTATCCCCTGCCCAAGCCGCCCTACCCGGGCGGCAGCTGACGCGAATCGTCCGGCAGCTCGCCGAGGCGGTGGAGCACCTGCATAGCGCCGGAATCGTCCACAGCGACCTGAAGCCGTCGAACGTGCTGGTACGCAGCCGCGATCCGCTCGATCTCGTGCTGGCCGACTTCGGAGTGAGCAAGTCGCTGGACGCGACGTCACGGTTCACGCAGCGCGTGTTCGGCACCGTCTCGTACTGCTCACCCGAGTACCTGTTCGGTGCGCAGGTCTCCGCGCCACAGGACTGGTGGGCCGTGGGGGTCATCGTCCGGCAACTGGCAACGGGTAAAGCACCGTTCGATGGATTGTCCGAGCAGGCAGTCCGCCACCAACTGGCCACCCGTCCCATCGACGTGGCAGACGTGGCCGACGAACGGATGCGACTGCTGTGCCGGGGGCTCCTGGCCCGGGACCCGCACCAGCGGTGGGGCACCGCGGAGGTGCGCAGCTGGCTGGAAGGCGGCAGCCCGGAGGTGGCCGAGGAGGTCGCGCCTGCTGGTGCGACAAGTGGCGCCGGGCGCCGGGCGCTGGCGTTCAAGGGAGGGCGGCACACCGAAAAGGCCACACTCGCACGGGCGCTTGCCACACACTGGGGAGCGGCCGCGCGCCAATTCTTCGCCGCCATGGGAAGCCCGGAGAATCCCAGCGAGGGCTGGCGCCAGCTGCGCGAGTGGCTGACGCAGTTCGACGACACCGAACACGACGACGTCGAAGGGCTTGTGAAGCTGATCGACGTGCAGCTGACCGGGAAAGCGAGCCCGGATGTGAAGCTGCTGCGGCTCCTGCACTGGCTCGATCCGGCGATGCCGCCGGTCTACCGCGGCAAGCGCCTGCTTCCCGGGGACCTGCACACCCTCGCACAGCAGGCGACGTCGGCGCATGACGAAGCCGCCGGAGTCCGTGCTGCCCGCCGCATGGTCGACGAACTGCGCATGCAGGACCTGCTGCCGATCCTTGCCTCTTTCGGCGAAGAGGCCCACCGGCTCAGCGACATCAACCGCCGGTGGAAGAAGTTGGTCAAGAGGTGGGACTCGGGCAAGCTCCTTGAAGGGGTGCCGCAGTCCGGACGGACCCTCCTCCCTGGGACATCCGAGGCGCACGCGCTCTTGCTGTCGACGGCGGCAGTACCCGATGAGGCCGTACCCGAGCTTGCTGCCCGCGTGGACGCTGTCTGCAGGGAGCTGGACGCCGCCGGTGAGCGGATCGACTGGTTTCGCCGCCTCGTGCGGACTTCCGACCGGACGGACCCGGTGTGGCTGCTGACGGTGATCGGGACCGGCCCCGCGGCGATCGCTCAGGCGCAGGCTGTGTCCGCCACCAGGAAGGCACGCAAGCGCAAGTTCGCGAGTGACCTGCTGAAGGCCGCTGGCCTCTCCGCGCTCAACGCCTTCGGTCTGCTGGTGATCTGGCTGATCGGAACGATCGTGACGAGCATAGCCGGGGTCTTCGTCGACGTATTCGCGGACGGCAGCCTCAGGGGGTTCGACGATCTCTGGGACATCGCGTTCTTGGTCCTGCTGGTCCAGTTCCTCTGCGAACTCGCCTTGGCGGTACTGCTGGCCGACGGATACCGGCAGTCGTGCGGGGAGGACGGGAACGAATTGCACGCGCTTTTCCTGCTCGGCATGGGAGCGGCCTTGGGGGTGGGATTCATCATGGTGCCTGCCGTCGGGTTCTTCGCCGAGAGTCTCTCGGCCGGCTTCCAGTTCTCGACCGCGGCCGTCCCGGTCGCCATCGCCGCTGTGTACGTCTGGTGGACCGTGCAGCGGGCACGCGCGGGGCGCAACGCCTGGGTGGTTCGCCTGGAAGCCGATCAGTGACCGGCTCACCGGTCATGCGGCCAACAAAACCGGTCATGCGGCCAACAAATCAGGGGGAATGAGATCGATGACTGTGCAGTCCGCCGCACCGGGGGAAGGCGCCCGGCTGTTCAAGGGCGCGGGGCTCTCGAATGCCCCACACCTGGCCGGGAGACCGGCGTTCATCCGTGAACTGGATGCCACCTTGCCGGTGCACTCGCAGTTCGTCCTGTGGGGGAACCGCCACGACAGCTTCCTGGTCCGCGGATCGGCCGGTTCCCACCCCCGGCTGCTGACACTGCCGGATCTCCTGTGGGACGTACTGCAAGCCAGCGGGTACCGATGCCTTCTGATCCACGACCCGGTCGACGGACTTCGCCTGCACATACCGGCCGGCGCGACACCCGAGCAGGTCGACCGGGCGGAGGAGGCCGTCTCCCGACTGCTCCCGCAGCGGCCCCAGCCCGGCCAGGCCCCCTCACTGGAGGCGCTGCGCACCATCGCCGCCCGGCTGGTCCGTCCCGACGTGCAGGTACGGGCCGCACTGGTCCTGGACGACGCCTCCCGCATCGCCCGCAGTGCAACCGACATGGAGCCCAACGAACGGGACTTCTTCCGTTTCTTCGCCAGGCTGTCGCGGACGGCCGTATCCGTGAGCTCCGCGGAAGGCCGCACTACCCCGCTGTACAACCCGGTGATCTGGCTCGCGGACCGGGAGGGCGATCTGCCCGCCTGGCTGACCTCGGCCAACGACCAGATCCGCTCCATCGGCCTGCCGGCCCCCGACCTCGGCGACCGGCAGGAGACGGCACAGCTGCTGCTCAGACTCTTCGGCGTGACCGACGTCGAATCGGACGACAAGGCTGCCGAGGCGCGCGGTGCCTTCGCCGCCCAGACCGATGGACTCCCCCTCCAGGCAATGATCGAGATCACCCGTCTGGCCAGGGACCGCGGCCTCGGTATCAGTGAGCTCCCCGACGCCGTCCGCATCTACAAGCTTGGCGTGATGGACAACCCCTGGAAACGCGACTACCTGCGCAAGACGATCAGTGAAGGCCAGCACTCGGTCCCGCGGAAGGTGATCGGACAGCAGCAGGCCGTCACCAAGACCCTGGACATTCTCAAGCGGGCCGCGCTCGGCCTCTCCGGAGCGCAGCAGTCCAGCGCCTTGGCCAAACCCCGCGGCATCCTGTTTTTCGCAGGCCCCACCGGCGTGGGCAAGACCGAGCTGGCCAAGGCCGTTTCCTCGCTGATCTTCGGCGACCAGTCGGCGTACCTGCGGTTCGACATGAGCGAGTTCTCGGCCGAGCACGCCGGCGACCGGCTGATCGGCGCCCCGCCCGGCTACGTGGGGTTCGAGGCGGGCGGCGAGCTCACCAACGCGGTGCGGCAGCAGCCCTTCCGGGTCATCCTCTTCGACGAGATCGAGAAGGCCCACCCCCGGATCCTGGACAAGTTCCTTCAGATCCTTGACGACGGTCGGCTGACCGACGGGCGCGGCACGACCGCACATTTCTCCGAATCGGTCCTCGTCTTCACCTCCAACCTCGGCATGAGCGTGGACGACGGCCACGACCGCCTCGTGCCGAACGTTCACCCGGGGATGCCGTACGAGCAGATCGAGGCACGGGTGAAGGAGGCGATCAGTGACCACTTCACCAGGGTCCTGGGGCGGCCTGAGCTGCTGAACCGCTTCGGGGACAACATCGTGGTCTTCAACTTCATCGGCCCGGATGCTGCGGCCCGCATCTTCGACCTGCAGATGGACAACATCACGGCGCGGGTCCGCCAAGAGCAGAACGTCGCCCTCGAAATCGACGAGCCGGCGAAGGCCGTGCTACGGCAGTGGTGCACCAGCGACCTGCACATGGGCGGACGCGGCATCGGCATGGCGCTGGAGTCCCGGTTCGTCAATCCCCTGGCCCGGGCGCTGTTCGACCGGGACACGGCTGCGGACGAGCACGTCCGGGTCACTGAGGTGCGCCAGGACGCCGACATCGTCTCTGTGGAGCTGGCATGACCACGTCCCCGGCCGGCGCCGCTCCCGTACTGCCCGGCCTGATGCTGAACAAGGCCCACTACCCGGTCACCTCCCTCGGCCCCGGCACACGCGCGGGGATCTGGACGCAGGGCTGCACGATCGGCTGTGCCGGGTGCGTCTCGAAGGACACCTGGGCGGCGGACCCGGCTGCCTCGGTGGACGTCGATGCCCTACTGGGGTGGCTCGCATCCCTGCCACAACCGCTCGACGGGGTGACCGTGTCCGGAGGGGAGCCGTTCCAGCAACCGAAGGCGCTCGCGGCGCTTCTCCAGGGCGTGGACGTCTGGCGTGCCGGCCAGGGCCTCTCTGTCGACGTCCTCGTCTACAGCGGCTACTCCCTGTCCTGGCTGCAGAGGGAACACCCCGACATCCTCAGTAACTGCGATGCGGTGATCACCGGTCGGTACGTCGAGAGGCTCAACCGGCCCGGACTGCGCTGGCGCGGCTCGGCCAACCAACGCGTGACCACCCTCACCGAACTCGGCCATGAGCGCTACGAGCGCGCGGAGGAGCCTGCCGCCGGGTCGCCGGGTATGCAGGTGTCGGTCGAGGGCGGCCGAATCTGGTTCATCGGCATACCCGGCCGCGGGGACATGGACCGGCTCGACGACCAACTCCGGACGGCGGGAATCACCACAGGAGAGGTGTCATGGCGCAGCTGACCTGCTCATCGTGCGGACTCGTCGCCGAGGACGGGGACCTGATCTGTCGCGGCTGCCTGGGGAACCTCAGCCGGCCGGTCAGCGTGCCGTCGGCCTCACACCGGACGGCTCCAGCGGCTGAAGGTGCTGCGGAGGCATCCGCCTCGTCAGCTCGGCTCACGACGGAGGTCCCCCGCAGCACGTGCCCTCACTGCGGGGCGGACATCCCCATGCCGACGAACCGGGTGTGCGTAATCTGCCAGCGACTCCTGCCGGAGGTGCGCCCCACTCCTGCGCCCGAACCGCATTCCGCCTTTCGGGACGCGCACGCCACCCGCCGCGACGCCCCTGGCGCCGTTCTGCGCATCCGGCTGGATACGGAGGAGTTCGTGGTGACGCCCGGGAACACCCTGCTGCTCGGCCGCGACGCCTCCGCCTACCGGACGGGAAACCTGCTGGAGCGGCATGACAACGTCTCGCGGCGCCATGCGACCGTCGGCATGGAGACCGACGGCACAGCATGGGTGCGCGACGAACACTCGACGAACGGCACCTTCGTCAACGCCACCCCCCTCAGGCCAGGAGTACGAGCGCCCCTGCGGGACGGCGACACCCTCAGGCTGGCTGCGGACTGCACCCTCGACGTCGTCCTCGGGGGCGGGGCCGTCAGGGCCGATGGGAGTGGCCGGTGAGCGCCGAACGGCTTGCCTCCGCCCGAGTCACCGTCACGGCGATGACGCATCGCGGCGCGCTGCGTGACGCCAACGAGGACGCATTCGTCATCGGGGTCCTGACAGCTACTGGTGTGGACACCCCGGATCCTCTGGTGGTCAACCTGGTGGTGCAGGAATCGGTCGTGGTCGCGGTCGCCGACGGACTCGGCGGCCATAACGCGGGCGAGGTCGCCTCCGCTCTTGCTGTGCGCCGTCTGGCTGAGCGCGGTCCGCGGACGACCGACGCGTCCCAGGTCCTGCAGTTGCTCCGGGACGTCAACGCGGAGCTGTACGAACTGGCCCGCACTCATCCCGCACATACGGGAGCGGGCACGACCGCAGTCGGCCTTTTGGTGACACCGCATGAGATCACCTGGTTCAACGTGGGGGACTCCCGGCTGTACCGCGAGGACGGAGGCTACCTGGGCCAGGTCTCCGTGGACGACTCGGCCAGTGCGGCCTGGGACGACTGCGGTGAGCCGGCCGCGGCCACGAGCATCGTCCTCCAGAGCCTGGGCGGAGCGGACCGCTTCGAACCCGTCCACCCACACTCCGGAACCGATGTCCGTCTTCCGGGAACCCGCTGGCTCTTGTGCAGCGACGGACTCTCCGACCTGGTGGACGCAGCCGAGATGGAGTCGCTTCTCGCCGACAACGCCGACGACGACGTCCGGGCCGTGAAGGCCCTCTGGGCGGCCGCGATGAACGCCGGCGGACGGGACAACATCACCGTTGTGCTCGTGCGCTGCTGACGCCAAAGACGCCTCTCAGGCCACGAGCACGGGACCGAACACCACCGAACACTGAGAAGGAGACGTCCGTTGGCACTCGACATGCCTTCACCCGCACCGGGCAGACAGTCCCGCACCACGCGTGTCCGGGTGGAGGTGCCATCCTGCGACACCGAGGTCGCCACAGCGCTGCTGGAGGCGGAGGGCCTGCGGGTCTGCAAGGAGGAGGCGAGTCCGGAGGGCCCCGACCACAAGGTCCTGGACGTGCTGGTCCCCTATGAAGGCCTGTCACGTGAGGTGCACGCGTACGTCTCCCGCCGCATGTCGAACGTGCTCGGTGCGGTGGGCATGCATCACCGGGTCCGCATGGTGGCCACCCGACCGCTCCCGCACCCCCGGGTGGTCAGTACTTACGCCGTCCGCGCACGCCGCGCTTCCCCTCCCTGGTGGGCACGCCCGGTGCCCACCGTCCTGAGGCGCCTCGCACCGGAAAGTGCACGCACTCAGTGGCGTCACCTCGTGCAGAGCCGCTCGCTGGGCGCACAGGTGTACGGGGCCGACGAGGACCAGGCGCGCCGCGAACTGCCCTCCTTCGCACGCACGGCGGGCATCCCGGTGGCCGACCTCAGGCTGCAGTTCATAAGGAGCTTCGATCCGGCCCACAACATGAGCCTGCCCCCGCAGGTACGCTCCCCGCAGCAGGCCGGGCTGTGCAGCAGCCTTCTCCTCGCCATCGCCGTTCTCGTCACGTTCGCGCCGGCAGGAGCGAACACGCGGCTGCTGACAGCCGCCATCGGAGCCGTGGCTGTGGTGGCCGCCGCTGCCGCCACGGTGTTCCAGCCCTTCGTCGGGCGGCGGCGGGACAACTTCGTTCTGGCCGTCGCGGGCGTATTCCTCGCCGTCATCCTGGGCCGGCTCACGCGCGGCTTCCTGCAGGTGGACACTGCCGTTCTGGTCGTGGCAGGCGTCATCATCGCGATCGCGGTGGTCCCGCTGCTGTACCGCACCCACGCGCCCTGGTTCGTCCAGGTCGTCCTGCCGACGCTGTTCGTCGCCGGCGGACCACTGATGGTCTTCTACAGTCAGTTCCTGTACGGAGAATTCCTCTCCACATGGAACCTCCAGGCCGAGGACGTCGGGCTCACCAACAGCGACCTGATCATCACCGCGGCGCCCATCGCCGGCTACGTCCTGGTCGCGATCAACGCACTGCTCCTGATCTACTCCGCTGTTCGTGTGTTCCGCATGGGACGTACGTCCTCAGTGCTGATCTACGTAGCTGTGATCGTGTTTGTTGCCCAGCTGCTCCTCCAGGTCGCGAGAGAGGTCCGTGAGGCCGGCGACGCCGGACTCGAACTTGCCCGCACGCCTGCAGGCAGCGCGCCGCAGGGCTGGAGACGACTCGACCCCGACCCGGTCTGCGTGATCGGTGCCGACGACTGGGTGAAGGGCGTTCCCCGGGACCGCCCCATGTGGCGACTCGGCAGTGGCGGCGGTGTCACCGCTCTCCTCGATCCGCGTCGCCCTCATAGCACCATCAGCGTTCCCGACGGCGCGATCACACTCCGGATGCCGACGCGTGCCTCAGCGGGCTGCCCTTCGTGATCTCCAGCCTGATCGGGCTGGACGGGCTTGTTGATCCGGGCGTTGGGGGTGCCGGGACGGCCCGGACCATTCGGGCGGGTTGTTGTGGCGCGGGTGGCGCATGGCTGGTCCGCCGCGCGTCCTCCTGACCCCGCAGGCTCATAACGCCGGGCGGGCCCTCGGGAGGGAGTGAGCATGGTCCGCGTGCCCGACCGTCCTTGTGGACCTCGATGTAACAGGTCGTGGGTGGCGTGTAAGGAAAGTCTTTGCCGGCAACGGCAGCACTACGAGGTCTCATAGCCCCCAACCTCCGTGGTGATCCTTCAGGTCCCCCACGCTACGGCGCATGGCTTCAGTGTGTCTGTTTCTCCCTCAAATCGGCGGACTTCGAGTGCTCGGCCCGGAATCACCGACCAGAAGCGAGCAGCGACCGGGACCTGCGCAGTCGCTCGCGTCTGTCGCTTCCCACCCCTCCGAACCACAACTACCAGGGCGAAGCAGTATTCCCGGCCGTAAGGAAAGCCGCGGACTGATGAGCATCAACGTCCACATGCCGAACAAAGCCGCTCGGACGAAGGCTGCGATCCCCATCGAGCTACATGTCGTGCGCGGCGTTGTCGAGCTCTTCGCGTCTCGCATCGACGGACGCCGCTCCAGCCGTCGCCTCCGGCGGGAGCGGGCCGACGGGGAACCCCCCTCGCAGGCGGGTCTGCCATTCAGGGCTCGCCAACCCGCGGCACGGTCCGGTCCGTTGCAGGTCTCGCCGGGCGCCGCTCCCCCGGCCCGACACGCCGGTCGTCTATCGTGCTCACCGGCAACTCCCGCATCCAGAGGAAGCGTTCATCCTGGTGACAGCGCACATGGCCACCCTCCGCCCGCTGCCGGATCTGCTCCGGGAGCATGCCCGGTGTCTCGGTACCAAGACCGCCTTCCAGGACGACCGTTCCCGTGTGACCTACGGGGAGCTGGAACTGCGAACCGGCCGGCTGGCGGGACATCTCGTCAGCCTCGGTCTGCGGCACGGCGAGCGAGCGGCGATCCTTCTGGACAGCCGGGTGGAGGCCGTCGAGAGCGTGCTCGCCGTCATCAGGGCGGGCGCGGTCGGTGTGCCGATGGACCCGCGGAGCACCACCGCCGAGTTGGCACACCTGCTGGACAACAGCGGGGCCCGGGTCGTCTTCACCGACCAGTCCTCCCTGGGCCGGTTACTGCCGTTGCTGCCGGAGCGCCCCCGGCTGAGCGTGGTGCTCGTCCAGGATGCCGCAACGCCGGACGGACCCCCGGCGGCGGGGGCGAGTGGCGGCTCGGCCGACGAAGCGGGCATGTTCCGCTACGCGACCCTGGCCGCCACCGAGCCGCCTGTGCCGGCTCCGGATGATCTCGGGCTCGACGAGGTGGCCTGGCTCCTCTACACCTCCGGGTCGACCGGCCTGCCCAAGGGGGTGCTGTCCACCCAGCGCAACCGGCTGTCGTCGGTGGCGTCCGGTTTCGTCGCCGTCCTCGGCCTGTCGGCGGACGACCGCCTGCTCTGGCCCCTCCCCCTCCACCACGCCATGGGGCAGCTCCTGTGCGTCCTCGGGGTGACCGCGACCGGAGCGTCCGCCATGCTCCTGCCGCGGTTTTCCGTGACGGCCGTACTGGGTGAACTACGCCGGACCGAAGACCCGTTCACGCTGCTGGCCGGTGTACCGGCGACGTACGCCCAGCTCGTCGACGCCGTGGGGGACGACGGGCTGGGGGCACCCGCGCTGCGTGGCTGCGTCAGCGGGGGCGCGGCCGCCCCTCCCGCTTTCCAGCGGGCCTTCGAGGAAATCTGCCGGGCTCCGTTCCTCGATCATTACGGAAGCACCGAGGCGGGGCCCATCACCATGACGGCACCGGGTGCCGCCCGGGTGGCCGGCTCCTGCGGCCGTGTGCTGCCGGGCATGCGGGCGCGTATCGGTGACGGCAGCGGCGCCGAGGCCTCGGGCGAGGGCGAGTTGTGGGTCTCCGGGCCCGGTGTCATGGCCGGGTACCACCAGCGGCCCGACGACACCGCCGAGGTCCTGCGCGACGGGTGGTACCGCACCGGTGACCTGGCCCGGATCGGCACCGACGGTGAACTCACCCTCACGGGCCGGGTCAGCGAGCTGATCATCCGGGCCGGGGAGAACATCCATCCCTCCGAGGTGGAGGCGGTGCTGCTGGCGCTGCCCGGAATCCGGGACGCCGCAGTGGCCGGCCTCCCGGACGAGGTACTCGGTGAAGTCCCGACCGCCTACCTGGTCCCGGCGAACGCCGGTGTCCTCGACAGGAGAGAGATTCTCGCCGCCTGCCGGGAACACCTCTCACCGTTCAAGGTGCCCGCCGCCCTCTACGAGGTGGACGCGATCCCGCGTACCGCCTCGGGCAAGGTCAGGCGGTACGCGCTCGCCGGCCTGTCCGCGCGCCCTCTGCCGGCCGGGGCCCTCACGCCGACGGAGGCGGAGACGGTGGACCTGACGGCTCTGGTGCGGACCGAGGTCGCCACCGTGCTCGGCTGCGCCGTGGACGAGGTGGAGCAGGGCACCGCGTTCCGTGACCTGGGGCTGGACTCATTGACGTCGACGGTCCTGTGCAACCGTCTGTCGGCGGCGACCGGTCTCCCGCTGTCCGAGTCCGCGCCCTTCGACTTCCCCACCACGGTCGAGCTCGCCGCACATCTTCTGGCGCGGCTCACCGGAGGGACGGCGACTGCCACGCCCAGCCGTCCGGAAGGGGCCGGTCCGGACGAGGACCCCGTGGTCATCGTCGGCATGGCGTGCCGCTTCCCCGGCGGCGCGGAGACCCCCGAGGACCTGTGGCGGCTGGTCGACGACGGGATCGACGCCATCACTCCCTTCCCCACCGACCGGGGGTGGGACGTGGACGGGCTGTACGACCCGGACCCCGGGCGGGCCGGCCGCACCTACGTACGCGAGGGAGGCTTCCTGTCCGGCGTCGACCGCTTCGACCCGGCCTTCTTCGGGATCTCGCCCCGCGAGGCCCTGGCCATGGATCCGCAGCACCGGTTGCTGCTCGAAGTCGCCTGGGAAGCCTTCGAACACGCGGGGATCGATCCCGGCACGGTGCGCGGCACGCGCACCGGTGTGTACGCCGGACTCATGTACAGCGACTACGCCGGCCGTCTCGCCCGCACACCGGAACGTGTGGAGGGCTACCTCGGCATCGGTAACGCGGGCAGTGTCGCCTCCGGCCGTATCGCCTACACCCTGGGCCTGGAGGGGCCGGCGGTCACCGTGGACACGGCGTGCTCGTCGTCACTGGTGGCCCTGCACCTGGCAGCCCAGGCGCTGCGCCGGGGCGAGTGCTCACTGGCACTCGCCGGAGGCGTCACAGTGATGTCGGCGCCCCTCTCCTTCGTCGAGTTCAGCAGGCAGCGCGCGCTGGCCCCCGACGGCCGCTGCAAGGCGTTCGGGGCGGCGGCGGACGGCACCGGGTGGGCCGAGGGCGCGGGAATGCTGCTGGTGACCCGGCTGTCGGAGGCCCGGCGGGCCGGCCACCGGGTGCTGGCCGTGGTGCGCGGTTCCGCAGTGAACCAGGACGGCGCGAGCAACGGTCTGACCGCGCCGCACGGACCGGCGCAGCAACGGGTGATCCGCCAGGCTCTGGCCGACGCCCGGCTGGCACCCGCGGAGATCGACGCGGTGGAGGCGCATGGCACGGGCACCCGGCTCGGCGACGTCATCGAGGCGGAGGCTTTCCTGGAGGCCTACGGGCAGGCCGGTACACGGGAACACCCGCTGTGGCTGGGCTCGGTCAAGTCGAACATCGGGCATACGCAGGCGGCGGCGGGTATGGCCGCTGTGATGAAGATGGTCCAGGCGATGGAACACGGCGTACTGCCGCGTACGCTGCACGCCGAGGAGCCGAACCCCGGCGTGGACTGGTCGTCGGGTGCGGTGTCGCTGCTGACCCGTTCGGTGCCCTGGCCCCGGACCGGGCGGCCCCGGCGTGCGGGTGTGTCGTCCTTCGGGATCAGCGGGACCAACGCGCATGTGGTGATCGAGCAGGCGCCGGTGGAGGAGCCGGGTGCCCCGGGCCACCCGGACAGCGGATCCGCGGCTGCCCGGTTGGCCGCGGCCCCGGTGGCGGCCGTGCCGTTCCCGGTGTCGGCGAGGAGCGCCCCGGCGCTACGGGCGCAGACTCGGCGACTGCGCGCCTACGTGGGCGGACGCCCCGGAACGGACCTGCTGGACCTCGGTTTCTCCCTGGCCACGACCCGCGCCCATTTCGAGCATCGCGCGGTACTGGTGGCCGCTGACCGCGACGAACTGCTCGCCTCGCTCGACGCGGTGGCCGAAGGCCGCTACCGGCCGGGCCTGAGCACGAGTGGCCCCCGCCCGGGGGGCCCGGTCGTCTTCATGTTCACCGGGCAGGGCAGCCAGCGGGCCGGCATGGGCCGGGAACTGTACGAGACCTACCCCGTCTACGCCCGTTCCTTCGACGAGATCTGCGCGCTGCTGGACCCGCTTCTGCCGAAGCCGGTACGGGACGTGGTGTTCGCCGCCGAGAACGCCGAGGGTGCCGAAGGCCGCACGGGGAGCGCCGAGGGTGCCGGGGGCTCGCGAGCAGGCGGGCTCCTGCACACGACGCGCTTCGCACAGCCCACGCTCTTCGCTCTGGAGATCTCCCTGTTCCGGCTGCTGGAGTCCTGGGGCGTACGCCCCGACATGGTGGCAGGGCACTCGGTCGGCGAACTGGCGGCGGCGCACGTCGCCGGGGTGCTGTCCCTCGCGGACGCCTGCACCTTGGTCGCGGCACGGGGCCGTCTGATGGACGCGCTGCCCACCGGTGGGGCGATGGCCTCGGTACAGGCCGACGAGAGCGAGGTCATCGCGTTCCTGGCGGGCGGACCGGACAGGGCGCGAGGGGTGGACATCGCGGCCGTGAACGGTCGCTCCGTGGTCGTCTCCGGGGACGAATCCGCAGTGCTGGAGGTCATCGCGCACTGGCGCGAACAGGGACGCGAGACCACCCGTCTGCGGGTGAGCCACGCCTTCCACTCGGCGCACATGGAACCCATGCTCGACGCCTTCGGCCTGGTCGCGCAGGGGGTCAGTTACTCCCCGCCGAAACTTCCCCTCGTCACCGCGGTGGCGGACCGGCCCGCAACCACCGAGGAGATCTGCTCGCCCCGGTACTGGATGGACCATGTACGCCGACCGGTCCGTTTCGCCGACTCGGTGCGGTACCTGCGGGAGCGGGGCGCCACGCACTTCGTGGAGCTCGGCCCGGACAGTGTGCTCTCGGGCCTGGCACGCGACTGCCTCTCCGGCCGCCGCCAGACGGCCACTGCGAACACGGCGGCGGCCACGCCCGGTGGCGGTGCGGACGGCCCCGCCCCTCTGGTCGTCCCGACGCTGCGCGGCCCACGGCCGGAGACCGGCGCGCTGCTCACCACGGTGGCCGCACTCCACGCCCACGGTGTGGACGTGGACTGGCACGCGGTCTTCGCCGGGCGCGGCGCACGGCGTACGGCGCTGCCCACCTACGCGTTCCAGCGTGAGCGGTACTGGCTGGAGGCCGACCTGCGGAGATCCACGGCGGAGCCCGAGGCCTCGTCCCATCCCTTCCTGCGAGCGGCGACGTCGACGGCGGACGACGACGGCCTGCTGCTGAGCGGCCGGCTGTCCCTGCGTGACCAGCCCTGGCTCGCCGACCACGCGGTGCTGGACACGGTGCTCCTGCCGGCGACGGCCATCGTCGACATGGTGATCCACGCCGGGGACCGGGCGGGAGCCTCCGTACTGGAGGAACTGACTCTGACGGCAACGCTTGTGCTGTCCCTCGACGAGACGGTCGAGCTTCAGGTGAAGGTGGCGCGAGCGGACACGGACGGGCGCCGGGCCGTGGTGTTCCACGCGCGGACGCACGCTCCCGGATACGACGACGGCCCTTGGACCCGCCACGCCTCCGGAGTCCTGACCCCTGCGGACTTCGGCCCTCCGGATCTGCGGACTTCCGCGGACGTGCCGTCTCCATGGCCTCCGGCGAGCGCCGTACCGCTGCCGCTCGGCACCGAGTCAGGTATCGGCCTCTACGAGGGACTTGCGCACGGCGGCCTCCGTTACGGACCGGCCTTCCAGGGCCTGCGGGCGGCCTGGCGCCTGGGCGACGACCTCCTCGCCGAGGTCGAACTCCCGGAGGAGGAAAACGCAAACGCCCGCCTGTTCACTCTGCATCCGGCCCTGCTGGACGCGGCGCTGCACACCCTGACGCTGGATCAGGCCGTCCCGGACGGCGACGACGGCGGCGGCAGCGGAACCGGGGCGGCATTGTCGCTCCCGTTCGCCTGGAGCGGTGTGCGGCTGTACGCGTCCGGCGCTCGCACACTGCGAGTGCGGGTGTCCCGGGCAGAGGGGAACAGAGCCCGGCTTGAGCTGACCGACGGGACCGGAGCCCCCGTGGCCACGGTGCGCTCACTCGCCCTGCGTCCGCTCTCCCGCGAGCAGTTGAGCGGCGTACGTGCCCACGGCGACTGTCTGTTCCGCCTGGACTGGACACGTCTGCCGGATTCCCCCGCCGCGATGTCGGCAAAGCCGCCTCTGTGCGGGCTCCTGGGCGGGCCCGGCCCGCGGCTGAGCGACAGACTCCGGCAGTCGGGCGTCCTGTCGGCGGTCTACACGGATCCGGCCTCGGCGGCAGCCGACGCACCGGCCGTCGTGGTCGCCTGCCCTCCGCTCACCGGGATGGACGGACCGGACCGCGCATCGGCCGCACACCGTGCGGCCGGCTGGGCGCTGCGGCTCGTACAGGACTGGCTCGCCGAGGAACGGCTCGCCAACTCACGTCTCGTCGTCCTGACGTCAGGTGTCGTCGCCACCGGAGCGGAGCCGGACGGAAGCATGCGCGACGACGATGCCGCTCTCGTCCACGCACCGGTCTGGGGGCTGCTCCGCTCGGCGCAGACCGAGAACCCGGGCCGCTTCTCACTGATCGATGTCGACGACCATCCCGCGTCCGCAGCGGCCTTGGTCCGAGCCTTGACGAGCCCCGAGCCGCAGACGGCCGTACGCCACGGTGTCGCGTACGTACCGAGACTGGTCCGCGCATCCCACGCGGCAACGGCAACGACAACGGCCGATGGTGCGCCACGTCGGCTGCACCCGGACGGCACCGTCCTGGTCACCGGGGGCTCCGGTTCCTTGGGCATGGCGTTCGCCCGTCACCTCGTGGTCGCGCACGGGGTGCGTCACCTGTTGCTCGTGGGACGGCGCGGAGCCGATGCGCCCGGCGCCGCCGAACTGTGCGCGGAACTCACCGAACGAGGCGCGGAGGTTACGGTGGCGGCCTGCGACGTCGCCGACCGTACGGCGCTCGCCGCTCTGCTCGCGAGCGTGCCGGAGGCACACCCGCTGACCGGCGTGGTGCACACCGCGGGGGTCCTGGACGACGGCGTGGTCCCGGCACTCACCCAGGAGCGGCTGGACCGCGTACTGCGACCGAAGGTGGACGCGGGCCTCGCCCTGCACGAGTTGACCCGGGGCAGCGACCTGGCGGTGTTCGCCCTGTTCTCGTCGGTGGCCGGGGTGTTCGGCTCCGGTGGCCAGGGCAACTACGCGGCGGCGAACTCGTTCCTGGACGCGCTGGCACAGCGCCGCAGGGCGCTCGGGCTGCCCGGCACCTCTCTCGCCTGGGGGCCGTGGCAGCAGAGCGGTGGGATGACGGCCGGGCTCCGGGGCGCGGACCTGCGCCGGATGGCCCGTTCCGGTTTCGTCCCGCTGCGGACCGAGGAGGGCCTTTCGCTCTTCGACACCGCCGTCGAAGGACAGGACGCAGTCCTGGTGGCAGCTCGTCTCGACCCGGCGGCAACCGGGGCACCTGGGGCGCCGCTCTCCCGTGTACCGGGCCGTGGGCCCGCACGGAGGGCCTCCGCATCGCTCACGGGGCCCGGCACCGAAGGCGAGGACTCTCCGCGCCGACGGCTGGCCGCCATGCCCGCGGGCGAACGCGGTGTTCTGCTCCTCTCGCAGGTCCGAGCGGAAGCCGCCCTGGCACTCGGCCACGGCGCGGGGGATTCCGCGGTCGAGGCGGACCGCGCGCTGGCGGAGCTGGGCCTCGACTCACTGGCCGCGGTCGAGCTGCGCAACCGGCTCGCAGCGCTGACGGGACTCGCCTTGCCGGCCACGATCCTGTTCGACTACCCGACGCCGCGTGGGGTCGCCGCCCACCTGGAGGAACGCTGGTCCCAAGACGCCCCTGAAGCGCCCGGCCCCTTGGCCGCTCCCGGCACAACCGGCCCCGCAGCAGCCGGTACCGCCCCGGGCGGGGCCTCCCCCCGGTGGCAGGACGGTGCAACGAGAAGGACTTCGGCCCCGAAAGGCACGGACGCCGACTCCTTGTCCGCGCTCTTCCGTACAGCGTGCGCCCGTGGCAAGGCGTGGGACGGGATGGCCCTCCTGACGATCGCAGCACGTTTCCGTGAGGTGTTCGAGGACGCCGAGGCCCTCGGCTCACCACCCTCGGCCGTCACCCTCGCGACAGGGGGCTCCGGGACCCGCCTGATCTGCTTCCCCGCCCTCAGCGCGCTGTCAGGGCCGCACGAGTACGCCCGTTTCGGGCGGGCCCTCCAGGACCGGCGTCCGGTTTCGGTGCTTCCGAACCCGGGCTTCTTGCCGCAGGAACTGCTGCCCGCCACACTGGACGCCTTCGTGGCGGCACAGACCGCCGCCGTGCGCGCGTGTGCGGGCGACGAGCCGTTCGTCCTGCTGGGGCGCTCGGCCGGCGGATGGGTGGCACACGTGGTCGCCGAAAAGCTTGAGAGCACGGGTCTGATTCCGTCCGCCGTCATCCTGATCGACACCTACCCCGGCGAGGACAGCAGCCTCGGCGGCAGCGGTGGCGACGGCCCCGCACTCTCGGCTATGGCCGCAGGCATGCTGGACAACTCCGCGCAGTTCGCCTCAGCCGAGACCGACCGGCTCACTGCGATGGCCGGCTACCTGGAGCTCTACGCCGGCTGGCAGCCGACGGCCCTGACGGCCCCCACCCTCTTCGTCCGGGCCGGAGACCGCTTGCCCGGTATCGAGGCGGCCGAGTCATGGAGCCTGCCGCACTCCGAGATCACCGTGCCCGGTGACCACTTCACCGTTCTGGAGGATCATTCCCGCACGACCGCCCTCGCCATCCACACCTGGCTCTCCGAGCACCTCCGAGTGGACGCGTCCGGAAGCGCGTCCCAGGGCCACGACGGGGTGGCCGGGCGGCAGCCGAGCTCCCGGCCGTCATCTGTCGACGGCGGTGGACCCGCTCATGGCCTCTGACTATCCCGTCTCCGTCAGCGCGAGCACCCGGCGGTCCTGGGCACGGGAGCGACGGCCGGGTGCCCGCAGGCCAGACCGATGTCCTGGGTGCCTGCAAGCGGATCCTCGCCCCCACTCCGGCGGGAAGGGCACATGGCCGACTGGAGACTTCGGAACCGGCTCGACCGCAAGCGGGGCGACAACACAAAGCCCGGTCCGCACCGCATGATTGATGTGATTGCGGCGTCGTAGTCTTCCTGGGTGGCCCCGTTCACTGGACTGATCCCACGAATCTTCGGCGGATCGGTGACCGCATTGCGTTGCGCAGGCGCCGACGCACCGCTCCGGAGATGAAGCCTGGCGCCGTTCGCTGCGGACAGGCAGCGCCTACGGAAGAGCCGGCCAGAACAGGGCGCCGGACCCAGTCCCCACTCGTTCTCGGGGGAACCGGCGCTGCCGTGCGACGGGATTCATCTGATGTAACGAGCCCGCTGTCAGTGGCAGCGGGCAAGATGGGCCGGATGACCGTCAGCACCATGGGGGGACCGTGAGCTCTGCCGCACACGTGTACGTGATCAGCCACGCCAAGCACAAGGCGCTCAAGGTGGGGGTCGCCGGGGGCAAAGGCAGACAGACGGCCCGGATCGACCAGCACCTCCGCGACGGCTGGGAATTGCATCGTGCGGTGCTTCTGCCCTACCGGCCACATGCAGAGGCCGTGGAGAAAGCGGTCCTGAACGAACTTCGTGCCGTACGTGGGTTGGGCGCGTGTCTCAGCTCGTCGCAGATGCCGCAGGGCGGCTGGACTGAGACGGTGTCATCGGACGCCATCAAGGTGTCGGACCTGTGGGACCTCGTGGTGAAGTTCGTAGAGAGTATGCCGGAGGCGCCGCCGCCCCGGGCCGTCCCGCGCCCCCGTGCCAGCTCGACGGAGCCCGGAGTCGGGGACGATTGGCCGGAGATCGTGCAGGGCTGGCTGGTGCAGAACTGGGTGAAGGTCAAGCAGGGGGCCGTCGACCGCTCCTGGTTGCCCTGCAGCAGCTGTGGAACCGAGCCGCGCTGGACCGGGGAGGATCGGTCCACGGCGGGTTGGAGTGAGGGTATGTGCAGGTACTGCGCGGTGGACGAAGAAACCTTGAAGAGTCCGGGGCGCGTCGTGATCATGCACCACCCGGGTCACGCCGCCACGCTGGTACAGGCCTCCCCCATGGGGAAGCAGGACACCCACATCAGCGAGCATCGCGCGCATGGCTGGCGACTCCACGCGGGACTGCGATGCCGCCGCCTGTACGACGCTATCCGGATCGAGCAGGGCCTCTTGCAACGTCTCAGTGATGACGGGTTGCGCCCTTTCGTGCCCCCGAACTTGATGCCGCAGCACGGCAGCGACGGCACCGTGGACGCGCGGTGGTTTGCGCCGTCAGCGCTGTGGGACCTGGTGAATGCGGAGGTGTCCCTGCTGCGCTTCCAGCAGGACCGGTATCTGGAACGGCACATAACGCAGGAAGACGCCCGACGCGACATGAGCTGGATCTCCCGGATGCCGGCCTCTGCCGATGAGCGGCGCCGCCGGAACCGGGACGACTTTCTCGGGCCGTTCAGGCCTGATGCTCCGTGGTGGGAGGGCCTGCCCCAGGAGATGCGGGCCGCCGACTACGAGACATACGAGGCACTGCGGGACCTGCCCCGCACCAAGGAGGAGTGGCTACGGCGCGAGGTCGCCGCGCTGGGCCTGGTCGGCTGACGTGCGTCCAGCAGTGCGGCCCAGTCCCAGATTGCCGGACGGCGTCATGGGACGTTCGGACATGGCGAGTAGGCTTTCGTAACGCTACGGCCGCGGCGCACTCGCACAAGACGCGACCTCGCTGCGTAGGCGACCGAGCGAGCCGCTGAGGTGTCCGCACGGCAAGGAAGGCGGCCGGCGGCCCGTTCCGCCGGGGTCAGCCCGACTTCGGCGGCTTCTGCGCGTCGAAGGCGAAGAGAGTGTTCTTGGCCGCGGCCACGATCACTGCACGCCCCGCGACGGTCACGCGCGGGCTTGCGCCCTGCTCGCCCGTCAAACCATCGGCCTGCGGATCTGTTGTCCACAGGGGTTTGCCATCGTACGGCGACAGCGCGACCACCCGGCCGGTGGCCGAGCTGAAATACAGCGCGCCGGCTCCCGCCACGGGACCCGACGCGCCCTCCACGCCCGTCTGCCGGGACCACTTCTTCCGGCCGGTCGCGGGGTCGAGCGCCGTGACGAGACCGGTCTGGCTGCTCACGTAGAGGGCGCCGTCCGCCATGCCGGGCGTCCCCGAGTATGTCTTGGCCAGCCGGGAGTACGTGACCTTCCGCGAGGCCGGGTGGACCCGCGCCACCCCGTCGTAGCCGGCCAGCGCCGGTCCCTCCATGTGCACCTGAAGGAGTACGAGCCCGTCGTTGGCGACGCCCATCGGCACGGCGGGGCCGTCGACCGCGATGTGCCTGCCCAGTGTCCCCGAGGCGCGGTCGACCGGGTACAGGGTGGGGTGGCGCACCTCCAAGGCATCCACCTCCGCATTCGTCGCGCACATCGCGAAGAGCTGCGGGCCCACCGGGACGGGAGCGCACTGTGTGCCCGCGGGGAACGGCGTCTTCCAGGTAACCGTACCGCTGTGCGCGTCCCGGGCCTCGAAGCGGGAGTTGGAAGCGTCGACCGTCACAACGGCGGAGCCGAGCACAACGGCGTCCTGAGTCCGGCCCGTGACGGCCTTCGACTGGGCGCCGGACGGCGCGGACCACAGCTCCCGGCCATTGTTCGCGTCGATGGCCACCACCTCACTGGGAGGGCCCTGCGGGGCGTCCTGGGCGGCGAAGCGGTAACCGAGCACCGTGTCGTCGGTGGCGCCCACCAGGTGCATGCCCTGGACGGGCACGCCCGGACTCTTCGCCGTCCACACCCGCGAGCCGTCCGAGGCCCTGATACGGGTCGCGACAACACCGCCGCCCCCGCAGAACAGCGCGTCGCCGCGCGCGACGCAACGCAGCTCGTCGGGGATGTCCTCCTGACCGCCCAGCACGGTCTTGCGCCACGGCCGGAAGCCGTCCGGAAGTGCGGCACCCGGCGCCGCAACGCTGTTGCCCTTGTCGCCGCCGCTGTTCCCCCCGAAGCCGCCCGCCTTCAGCGCGGCGGCTCCCCCGCCGATCGCTGCCACCGCGACCGCGGCCGCGAGCACGGGACGCCATCGGCGACGCAGACGGCGGCCGATGGGGATGCCGGTGCTCCCTGTATCGGGACCGGTCGGGGCGGTGGTCGGGGCAGTCGGCGCCGGGGTGGCCGGCGTCGCGAAGTGATGCTGGGTGATCATGTCGCGGGTGCGGCCCGCGCCAACCCCGTTCGCGTCGGTCCCGCCGAGGTCGGCCGGCAGGTCCCGCAGCAGCACGAGGAGTTCGTCCGCCGAGGGACGCCCCTCGGGCTCCTTGTCCAGGCACGGCTCGACGACCGCGCGCAAGGCCACCGGCACGGCATCCAGCGACGGCTCCTCGTGCACCACCTGGTACGCCGTCATGTAGGGGCTGTCCGCGTCGAAGGGTCCGTGGCCCGTCGCTGCGTAGACCAGCAGCGTCCCCAGCGAGAAGACATCGGACCGCGGCCCCACACCACGCGGCGCCTGCAACTGCTCCGGCGACATGAAGGGCGGCGTACCGATGACCCGCCCTGTCATCGTCAGCGTCTGCTGGTCCACGGCGCGCGAAATACCGAAGTCGATGACGCGCGGGCCCTCGGGCGAGAGCACGACGTTCGAGGGCTTCAGGTCACGGTGGACGACCCCCACCCGGTGGATGTCGCGCAGCGCCTCCGCCAGCCCGATGGCGAGCCTCCTCAGCTCCGCTCCGTTCAGCGGGCCTTTCGTCGCGATGTGCTGGGCGAGCGTGTGCCCCTCGATATAGGTCGTCGCCATCCACGGCTGCTCGGCCTCAGGGGCAGCGTCGACCACGGCGGCGGTGAACGCGCCGCTCACCCGCCTCGCCGCCGCCACCTCCTGCCGGAAACGGATGCGGAACTCGTCGTCCCCCGCGAACTGCTGGTGGATCAGTTTGATCGCGACAGGTCGCCCCGAGCTCGTACGGGCCAGAAAGACCGTGCCCATGCCACCCGAGCCGAGCCGCGCCTCAAGCGGATAACCGCCGATCTCGGCTGGATCACCTCCGCGCAGCGACACTCTTCCCGTCCTCCCGTCCCCCGTGCACCTCTGCCGCCACGGGCCTGCGTACCTGTCCTGCACACAAACTAGCCGCAGGGCAGTACGGCAGAGCAAAGCGGGTGACGAAAGGGAGCCCGGGGCTGCTCCCGTGCCGCACACGACGAAGCCCCGCCAAGAGGATGCGAATCAAGATCCGGGCCATTCCCGGACCATCGCCGCACCACATGGCTCAGAAACCGCCGTTTTGGCTGGCCAGCAGGGCAATGCCCCGTGTACCACCAGCAGACGAAGAACCTGCTGGCCGCCTTCGCCCGCCATGCTGCACCCACGCGCGCTGCTCATTTGGTGCGGCCGGACTTCCCCTCTGCAGTCCCAGCGAGGCGACCGGCTAACCAATGAAACTCAGCCGCACCTGACGGTCTGTATTACTGATGTTCGTATCGACCAGACACACGGACTGCCACGTCCCCAGTTCCAGCCGCCCCCCGATCACCGGCAGCGTTGCGTGCGGCGGGACGAGGGCGGGGAGTACGTGGTCGCGGCCGTGGCCCGGGCTGCCGTGGCGGTGTTGCCAGCGGTCGTCGGCGGGCAGCAGGGTGTGGAGGGTGGCCAGAAGGTCGGCTTCGCTGCCCGATCCGGTTTCCAGGAGGGCGATGCCGGCGGTTGCGTGCGGTACGAAGATGTTGAGCAGACCGTCCCTGGCGGCGGTCCGGGTGAGGAACTGTTCGCATTCGTGTGTCAGGTCGGTGACGGTCTCCGTCGATCCGGTGGTGATGTGCAGGACGCTGGTGGTGAAGGCGTTTGGCATGCCTCCATCCTCTCGCTCATGCGGCGAGATCGTGCGTCCACGTGCCGAGACGCCATTGACCGTTTCAGCCATGGATCGCTACGTTCAGCGCCATGTTCCGTTCAGCTCTGCTCACTTCGCGCGGTCACATCGACCTGCTGCAGGTGGCTTCCGCCGCCTGTCGTCGCGGCTGCTGACGTCCTTTCAGCGCACCGCCCCCCACCGGTGACCGGGCGCTCCGGCCGCCCGTTCCCGCTGACGTACATGCCTGTTCGCATGTGCCCCGGCGTATTCCGCCTCGTCGACCGCGTGTCGTAGCCCCTGTGCCGTAGCGGCAGCAGCGGTTCACACACGCATGTGGCCGGGGTGTGCCTCCCCCTGCCCATGGACTGCTCGTGGAGCCCTCATGACCATCGGCCATGCTCTCGCCCCACCGGACATATCAATAGAATCCGGTAAAACATCTGTTTCATCCTCTCGTCGGTCGCTCGATCTCGAGCCGGTTGTTCCGGCCCCGGCCCGGGGTGTGCGCCTACGGGCGGTGCCCCGTTGGATCCGGCGTACCGTCGGGCCGCTGCTGCTTCTCGTGCTGTGGCAGGTGCTCTGATTCGGCATGTGGTGCTGCCGGGCGCGCTCCCCGGGGCGATGACGGGGCTGCGCTGTTCGCTCGCCACCGCACGGCTGGCACTGGTCTTCGGCGAGTCCGTCAATGCCGATGCCGGGATCGGCTTCCTGATGAATCAGGCCCGGGAGTTCTTCCGTACCGATGTCATCGTCGTCCGCCTCGTCGTCCATGCCTTCCTCGGCCTCGCCGCCGATGTCATCGTCCGCATACTCGAAAGGCTGCTGCTGCAATGGCGACCGACCTTCCCGGGGCAGTGAGCTCCCCCGCTGCGGCCGACCGGACCGAGACCGCCGTGCGGGTCGAGGGGCTGACCCGCTCCTTCGACGGCAGGGCCGTTGTCGACAGGCTCGATCTCACCCTGCGCTCTGGCGAGTTCACCGCACTCCTCGGACGCAGCGACTGCGGGAAGTCGACATTGCTGCGGGTGCTGGCCGGGCTGGACCGTGAGATCGAGGGCACAGTGCTCGTACCCAAGCGGCGCGCCGTTGCTTTTCGGGCACCTCGGCTGATGCCGTGGAAGCGGGTCTGGCGCAATGTGCTGCTGGGGCTGCCCGGAAAGCCCGAACGTGAGTTTGCCGAGCGCGCATTGGCGGAAGTCGGGCTCAAGGAGCGGTCCCGGGCCTGGCCCAAGACGCTCTCCGGGGGTGAGGCACAGCGCGCCTCGCTGGCTCGAGCGCTGGTGCGTGAGCCCGATCTGCTGCTCGACGAACCGTTCGGCGCACTCGACGCGTTGACCCGGATCAAGGCTCAGCAACTGGTGGCCGAACTATGGCAGCGGCGCGGCTGCGCCGTGCTGCTGGTCACACACGACGTGGACGAGGCGCTGCTGCTGGCCGACCGTGCGCTGGTGATGCGGAACGGAGCGATCGCGTACGAGACCCCCGTCGCCCTGGACCGGCCGCGCACCGTGGGCAGTCCCGAGTTCGCCGCACTGCGCTCGCGGCTGCTGGCCGAACTGGGTGTCGAGAGTGCCGCCGCGGCCGCCGAAGCCGCCTGAACAGTCATCCGTCGGTCACCGATTTCCGGCACGCCCCGATGAAGGAGAAGCCGATGAGAGGCCGTACCCTGCCCGCCCTGCTCCCCCCTTGTCCTACTGCTGGCCGCGTGCGGCGGAGCCACGTCCGCCTCCACCAAGGACAACACCGACGGCAGGGGCAGCGTCACCCTCAACATCGGTGCTACGGGAGCCGGGTGCCATCGATCCTGCTGCGATCGCCTCCGAGCAGGCGGTCGCCGACACCTTCGCCGACCTGAAGCTCATTCCGCGGCGCTTCACCCTCAAGGACTACGTCGACACCCGCTTCAACCGCGATCTGCCCCCGTCCTCCGCAGCTCCCCGTTCGTACGGAGAGGCCTCGTCATGAGTGTTCATCTGCACTGGTTCCTGCCCACCGGCGGTGACGGACGTACGCTCGTCGACCGGCACGCGTACACCGACGGCGGGATCAGGCGGAACCGGATCACTCCGGTGAGCGGGGTGCGTGCGCCCGACATCGAGTATCTGGCGCAGATCGCCAAGGCCGCCGAGCAGCTGGGCTTCGAGGCGGTGCTGACGCCCACCGGCACCTGGTGCGAGGACGCCTGGCTGACGACTGTGGCACTGGCTCAGCACACCGAGCGGCTGAAGTTCCTGGTGGCATTCCGGCCTGGTGTCATCTCGCCGGTGCTCGCGGCGCAGATGGCCGCGACGTATCAGCGGATCGCCCGGGGACGGTTGCTGCTCAATGTGGTGACGGGTGGCGACTCGACGGAGCAGCGGCGGTTCGGCGACCATCTGGACCACGACCGGCGTTATGCGCGGACCGCCGAATTCCTCTCGGTGGTGCGTGGAGCGGGCGGTCTTACGACTTCGACGGTGAGCACTACCAGGTGGAGGGCGGACTGACCGCGCTGCCGCCGGACCCGTTGCCGGACATCTTCTTCGGCGGGTCGTCGGCAGCGGCCGGGCCGGTGGCCGCCGCGCATGCCGATGTCTATCTGACCTGGGGCGAGCCACCGGCCGCGGTGAAGGAGAAGATCGACTGGATCCGCGGGCTGGCGGAGAAGCAGGGCCGTACGGTCCGCTTCGGTATCCGGCTGCACACCATTTCCCGCGACTCGTCGCGGGAGGCGTGGGCGACGGCCGACCGGCTGCTGGGCGATCTCGATCCCGAGACGATCGCCGCCGCTCAGCAGGCGCTGGGGCGGAGCGAGTCGGTCGGGCAGCAGCGGATGCTGGCGCTGCACGGCGGCTCACGCGACAAGCTGGAGATCTCGCCGAATCTGTGGGCGGGCGTCGGTCTTGTGCGGGGCGGTGCGGGCACCGCGCTGGTCGGGAGTCATACGCAGGTCGCCGACCGGATCGAGGAGTACCACGCACTGGGTGTGGAGCACTTCGTGCTGTCCGGTTACCCGCATCTGGAGGAGGCGTACTGGTTCGGCGAGGGCGTGACGCCCGAGCTGGCGGTGCGTGGGCTGTTGTCGACCGTACCGGCGTCGCCGTTGCTCGGTGTGCCCGCGGCGAACGGCCGGCCGGCGTCCGCGCCGGGCGGGGCTCCGCTGCTGATCGCCGGTGGACGCTGAACCGGGTGGTGCGGTGAGCCGGAAGGCCGGGCCGGTGGGCCGGTGTGTCGCCGTGCCGGTGCGGCGGCCGGTGTGAGGGAACCTCAGCAGATCGCGGGAAGATCCTCACCCCCGAAGAAGTTGGTAGAAGCGTGAACAACTTTGGGGTGGCCGCAACGCACACGGTCGATGTCGTCGTGGTGGGCGCCGGACAGGCAGGACTGTCCGGCGCCTACCATCTGCGACGCGCAGGAATGGAGCCCGACCGTGATTTCGTCGTGCTCGACCATGCCCCGCGCCCCGGCGGCGCCTGGCAGTTCCGGTGGCCCTCGCTGACGTACGGCAAGGTCCACGGCATGCACGCCCTGCCCGGCATGGAACTCACCGGAGCCGACGACAGCCGGCCCTCCTCCGCAGTGATCGGTGAGTACTTCGACACGTACGAGCGCGACTTCGACCTGCGGGTTCACCGGCCGGTCGAGGTGAGGGCCGTGCGCGAGGGCGACGGCGGGCGGCTGCTCGTCGAGACGTCCGAGGGTACGTACGCCACCCGTGCCCTGATCAACGCCACTGGCACCTGGGACCGGCCGTTCTGGCCGCGCTACCCGGGCCAGGAGACCTTCCGAGGGCGGCAGCTGCACACCGCGAACTACCCCGGGCCCGCCGAGTTCGCCGGGCAGCGCGTGGTGGTGGTGGGCGGCGGCGCCTCCGGTACGCAGCATCTGATGGAGATCGCCGAGGTGGCGGCCGCGACGTACTGGGTGACGCGTCGGCCGCCGGTCTTCCGGGAGGGACCGTTCGGCACGGACCAGGGGCGGGCCGCCGTGGCGATGGTGGAGGAGCGGGTGCGGCGCGGGCTGCCGCCGCAGAGCGTGGTGAGCGTGACCGGGCTGCCGCTCACCGACGCGATCCGGCGCGCCCGCGAGGAGGGGGTGCTCGACCGGTTGCCGATGTTCGACCGGATCACGCCGACCGGGGTCGCGTGGGACGACGGCCGGACCGTCGAGGCCGATGTCATCCTCTGGGCGACCGGATTCCGGGCCGCCATCGATCATCTCGCGCCGCTGAAACTGCGCGAGCCGGGCGGCGGCATCCGGGTCGAGGGCACACAGGCGGTACGGGACGAGCGCATCCATCTCGTCGGGTACGGGCCGTCCGCCAGCACGATCGGCGCCAACCGGGCGGGGCGGGCCGCGGTGCGTGCGATCACACGACTGCTGGACACGGCGGGGGCGGAGACCGAAGCGGAGACGGAAACAAGGACGGACGAGGAGCTCATGCCGGCCGTGGTGTGACGGCGCAGTTGCTCAGCCGCCGGACGCGCTGCGGCGATTGCGGTTGAACTCCTCCACGTTTCTCTGTTGTTCCGCATAGCTGCCGGTGAAGCGGGTGTCCCCCGGCGCGACCGTGACGAAGTACAGCCACGGTCCGGGGGTAGGGGTGATCGCCGCCATCATCGCCTGCTCGCCCGGGTTGCCGATGGGTGTGGGCGGCAGCTCCTTGCGCTCATAGCTGTTGTACGGACTGTCGATCTTCGTGTCGCCGGTGGTGGTGTCCAGGGTGCTGCGGTTCAGCGCGTAATTGAGTGTGGAGTCCATCTGGAGCGGCATCCCCCGGCCGACCCGGTTGTAGATGACCCTGGCGACCTTGCCCATGTCGCCCTCGGTGTCCGCCTCGGCCTGCACGATGCTCGCGATCGTCACCGTCTGGTACACCGAGACGCCGTTGCGCCGCGCGCCTGCGGTGATGTGGTCCGCGCCGAAGCGCTTGACCGCCGTGTCGACCATGTACCTGAGCAGGCTCTGCGGGGTGGATTCGGAGGTGACGGGGTACGTCGCCGGGAAGAGGTAACCCTCAGGATTGCCCTTCGCCTCGGCCGGAAGCGGCAGATCTGTCGCACCGGGGGCCTTCTCGGTGGTGCCGGATGCCACGGCCAGGGTCTTGTCGACTGCGGCGTACACCTGGGACGCCCGCCATCCCTCGGGGATCACGAGCGGACGAGCCCGCTCGACCTTCGGCCCCCGTGTCAGCAGCGGTACGAGGACAGCCGCTGCCACGACGAGGACGAGGATGATGCCGATCAGCAGCACGAGACCCCCGCGCCGGGTCGGGCGGAGAGTGCGACGGGGCGGGGTGTCCGGGGACTCGTTCACCATGCGGGCACGCTATCCCGCCGTCCGGAACCGTTCCCAACCAGTGCTGGGCGGGGGTGCCGGTGTCGCCGCGATCTCACTCCCGCTCACCACAACGCACTTCAGCTCAGTAAACCGACAGCAGCTCACAACCCCCATCTGGACGACACGGGCCCACACCCCATGAACAGAACGCACGAACAGGGGATCGGGTGTTCGCTGGAACGTGTGATCGTTTCGCTGTTCGTTGCCCAACTCCCCTGCGGCAGATGATGATTACAGGGCGCAAGCGACGGGCTGCAGACCGAGACTGCGCAGTCCCACATATGCACCATGTACAAGGAGAAACACCGAATGAACCTCATCACCAACCTGCTCGCCGGCATCGTCCACTTCGTGGGTTGGCTCGTCTGACCATTGCTCCGCCCGGCGCCGTCGCTCCCCGTCCCACGGGAGTGGCGGCGTCGCCGCGTGTACGGCCTCGGCGGGGGGGCACGCCCGACCCCGCCGATCAGCTTGGCGCAGGGGCCAGTTCGGTGTCCCGCCGGACCAGGGCGGCGTAGCGGCCGTCCTGTTGGAGGAGTTCGTCATGACTGCCGCGCTCGGCGGTTCGGCCGCCGTCCAGGACGACGATCTGGTCGGCGTCGCGGACCGTGGAGAGCCGGTGGGCGATGGTGATGGTGGTGCGTCCTGCGGAGAGTGCGTCGATCGCTTCCTGCACGGCGAATTCCGTACGGGTGTCGAGGGCGCTCGTCGCCTCGTCGAGCACCAGGACGGGCGGGTCGCGCAGAATCGTACGAGCGATGGCAAGGCGCTGCTTCTCGCCGCCCGAGAAGCGGTAGCCGCGTTCACCGACCAGGGTGTCGTAGCCGTCGGGCAGTGAGGCGATGTGGTCGTGGATCTGCGCCGCACGGGCGGCTGCCTCGATTTCGGCGTCGGTCGCATCCGGCTTGGCGAAGCGCAGGTTGTCGGCGACCGAGGCATGGAAGAGATACGTCTCCTGAGAGACCACACCCACGGCCCGCGCCAGGGTGCCGAAGTCCAGATCGCGTACGTCGACACCGTCGAGCGTGACCCGGCCGCCGGTGACGTCGTAGAGCCTGGGCACCAGATAGCTGAGCGTGGACTTGCCGGACCCGGTCGGTCCGACGACCGCCAGGCTGCCGCCGGCCGGCACGGTCACATCGACGCCGCTGAGGGTCGGGCCGACCTTCTCGTCGTAACTGAAGTCGACGTCCTCGAAGCGGATCTCGCCTCGGATCTTCTCCAGCCGGACGGGGTTCTCGGGCTCGGTGATGTCCACCTCGAGATCGAGGTACTCGAAGATCCGCTGGAAGAGCGCGAGTGACGTCTGCATCTGCACCCCGGTGGAGAGCAGGCTCACGGCGGGCCGGAAGAGACCCTGCTGAAGCGAGACGAAGGCGACGAGCGTGCCGATGGAGACGGCGGGGCCGCCGGACTGCAGGGCCAGGCCCGCCGCCCAGTAGATGACGGCGGGCATGGCGGCCATGACGATGCCGATCGTCGACATCCGCCACCGCCCGGCCATGCTGGAGCGCACTTCGAGGTCGACCAGCTTCTCGGACTCCTCGGCGAAGCCCTTGGTGAGGGAGTCCGCCCGGCCCATCGTCCGGCCGAGCAGGATGCCGCTGACGGAGAGCGACTCGGTGACCGTGGCCGCCATGGCGGCCATCTGCTTCTGGCGCTGGGTGGTGATCTTCTTGCGCTCACGGCCGACCCTGCGGCTGATCCAGACGAAGACCGGAAGCAGGAGGAGCGAGACGAGGGTGAGCCGCCAGTCGAGCGCGAGCATGGCGACGACCGTGGCGACGACCGCGGTGAGGTTGGAGACCAGTGACGTCGCGGTGGAGGTGACGGTCGCCTGCATGCCGCCGATGTCGTTGGCGATGCGGGACTGTACCTCGCCGGTGCGGGTCCGGGTGAAGAAGGCGAGCGGCATCCGCTGCAGCTGCGCATAGACCGCGGTGCGCAGGTCGTGCATGACACGCTGGCCGACCGTGGTGGAGATCAGGGTCTGCAAAACACCGAAGACGCTGTTCGTCACGGCGGTGAGGATCATGCCGAGGGCGAGCAGCGACAGCAGTCCCGTACGCCCCTGCGGGATGGCGGTGTCCAGGATTTCGCGCAGCAGGAACGGCGAGGCGACCGACACCAGCGACGAGGCGCCGACGAGCAGCCCGACCAGGGCGAGCCGGCCTCGGTAGGGACGGAAGAGGCGCAGGATGCGGCGCAGCTCGGCGGGCGGGCGGCTCCCGTCCCGGGGCGGGGGTGTCCAGGTGATTTCGTCGGGTTTCATGGGCTCCTTCGTCGGGCGCGCGACAGCGAGGAATCAGGCTGAAGACTCGGACCGGGGACTCGGACCGGGGACTCGGACCGGGGACTCGAATTTTTGAGAGCATAGCTCATTGTTACCTATACTCACAATGCACAAGATCCTGATATTGTTCCCCTCATGGACTCCTCCGACGCCGATGGCGTGCTCGCCGAGCAGTTGCTGCGGGTGACCCGCAGGCTCCAGCGGATTCAGAGCCGCCAGCTGGAGCCGATCGGCATTACTCCCGCACAGTTCCGGCTGCTCCGCACCGTCGCGCATTACGACGGGCCGCCCCGGATGGCGGACCTCGCGCAGCGCCTGGATGTCGTCCCGCGCGCCGTGACCAGCCTGGTCGACGGCCTGGAGGCGAGCGGGCGGGTGCGACGCGCCCCCGATCCGGACAGCCGCCGGGTGGTCCGGATCGAAATCACCGAGGAGGGCCTCGCCACCCTCCGGTCGCTGCGCGACGCGCGCCGGGCCGCCGCAGAGGAGATCCTGGCCCCATTGACCGCCGATCAGCGCGAGGTGCTCGGCGGGCTGTTGTCCGCCCTGGTCAACGGAATGCCGGAGCGCCGCTGCTGAACCCGTGCGGACACGCGTACACCGGATGGGTGCTGCGTGTGTGCCGTCGCCGTACCGAGTACCGAACCGAACCGCCGAGGAGAGCTCGACATGCCACTGCTGGAGCCGAAGCCGGAAGCACTCCGCCCTGGTGCGGTGCGTACTCCGTCCCTGGACCGGGTCCCCGACCGGCAGGCTCCGGGCACGCCCGAACCGCTGCGCGGCGAGCTGGTCGACCTGCTGGGGCCGGAGAAGGTGCTGTGGAAGGTCTCCGACCTGGTGAAGTACGCCTCCGATGCCAGTCCCTACCGGTTCATCCCCCAGGTCGTCGTGGTCCCGGAGGACATCGACGACATCTCGGCGATCCTGTCGTACGCGCACGGCAAGGGCCGCGAGGTCGTCTTCCGGGCGGCCGGCACCAGTCTGAACGGGCAGGCCCAGGGTGAGGACATCCTTGTCGACGTGCGCCGGCACTGGGCGGGCATCGAGGTCCTGGACGACGGCGCGCAGGCCCGCATCCGGCCGGGTACGACGGTCCTGCGGGCCAACGCCACCCTCGCCCGGCACGGCCGGCTGCTGGGGCCCGATCCGGCCAGCGCCATCGCCTGCACGATCGGCGGAGTCGTCGCCAACAACGCCTCCGGAATGACCGCGGGAACGACCCGCAATTCATACCGCACCGTTTCCTCCCTCACCTTCGTACTGCCGAGCGGCACGGTCGTCGACACTGCGGATCCGGCAGCGGACGAGGACCTGGCCCATGCCGAACCGCGGCTGTGCGAGGGGCTGCTGGCCCTCAAGGCGGAGATCGAGGCGGATGCCGGGCTCACCGCCCGGATCCGTGCCAAGTACGAGATCAAGAACACCAACGGCTACCGGCTCGATGCCTTCCTCGACGGCTCGACGCCCGTACAGATCCTGCGCGGTCTGATGGTCGGCTCCGAGGGCACCTTCGGCTTCATCTCCGAGGTCGTGTTCGACACACTGCCGCTGGACCGCCGCATCTCCACGGCCCTGCTGTTCTTCCCTTCCCTGACCGCGGCGGCGGCCGCCGTGCCCCGCTTCAACGAGGCGGGGGCGATCGCCGTCGAGTTGATGGACGGCAATACGCTGCGTGCGTCCGTGAGCGTCCAGGGCGTGCCGGCGGACTGGGCCGAGCTGCCCAAGGAGACCACGGCACTACTGGTGGAGTTCCGGGCCCCGGACGAGGCGGGGCAGGAGGGATACGAGCGGGCAGCGGCCACCGTCGTCGCGGGGCTCGACCTGGTCACCCCCGTTGCCTCGGTGACCAATGAGTTCACGCGCGAAGCCAAGGTCATCTCCGGCTACTGGAAGGCCCGCAAGGCGTTCGTCACCGCGGTCGGCGGCTCCCGGCCTTCGGGCACGACGCTGATCACGGAGGACTTCGCGGTGCCGCCCTCCCTGCTGGCCGATGCCTGCGAGGCCCTGCTCGGACTTCAGGCGGAGCATGGCTTCGACGCCGCCGTCGCCGGCCATGCGGCGCACGGCAATCTGCACTTCCTGCTCGCCTTCGACGCGGCGAAGCCGTCCGATGTCGACCGCTACGCCGCGTTCATGGACGACTTCTGCCGGCTGACGGTGGAGCGCTTCGACGGCTCCCTGAAGGCGGAGCACGCCACCGGCCGTAATATCGCCCCCTTCCTGGAGCTGGAATGGGGCCCGAAGGCGACCGAGCTGATGTGGCGCACGAAGCAGATCATCGACCCCGATGGGGTGCTGGCGCCCCGGATCGTCCTCGATCGCGACCCGAAGGCCCATCTGCGCGGGCTGAAGACCATCCCCAGGGTCGAGCCGATCGCCGACCCGTGCATCGAGTGCGGCTTCTGCGAACCGACGTGTCCCAGCGAGGACTTGACCACCACTCCACGCCAGCGGATCGTGCTGCGGCGGGAGATGATGCGGCAGCCGGACAGTTCACCGGTGGAGGCACAGCTGCTCGACGCATACGGCTATGACGCCGTCGACACCTGCGCGGGCGACTCGACCTGCAAGCTCGCCTGCCCGGTCGGCATCGACACCGGCGCCATGATGAAGGACTTCCGCCACCAGCGGCACTCGCCACGCGAGGAGCGGATCGCGGCGCTCACCGCGAAGAACTTCAAGGCGGTGGAGGCGGCGGCACGGCTCGCGGTCGCCGCGGCCGACCGTATCGGCGACCGGATCGGTGACGGGCCGCTGGAGACGCTCACCGGGCTCGCCCGCAAGGCCGTGCGCCCCGATCTGGTGCCCGAATGGCTGCCCGAGATCCCCGGCGCCGCCGCACGGAAGCTGCCCCGCACCTCCCGTGTCGGGGCGAGCGCGGTCTATTACCCGGCGTGTGTGAACCGTATCTTCGCAGGTCCCGAAGGCCATCGCGGCCCGTCGCTGCCGCAGGCCGTCGTCGCCGTCTCCGCCCGCGCCGGAAAGCCGGTGTGGATCCCGGACGATGTCGCGGGGACCTGCTGCGCGACGATCTGGCACTCCAAGGGCTATGACGCGGGCAATGCCGTGATGGCCAACCGCATCGTGGAAGCGGCCTGGGGCTGGACGGCGGGCGGAAAGCTGCCGCTGGTCGTCGACGCCTCGTCGTGCACGCTGGGCATCGCCCATGAGGTGGTGCCATATCTCACCGACGACAACCGGGAGTTGCACCGGGAGCTGACCATTGTCGACTCCCTGGTCTGGGCGGCCGACGAACTGCTTCCCGAGCTGACAGTCCTCCGCAAAATCGACTCGGCGGTCCTGCATCCGACGTGTTCCATGGAGCATCTGGACGACGTGGAGCAGCTGCGCAGGGTCGCGGAGGCCTGCGCGGAGGAGGTCGTGATCCCGGACGACGCCGGGTGCTGTGCCTTCGCGGGCGACCGCGGCATGCTGCACAAGGAGTTGACGGCCTCCGCGACGGCGAAGGAGGCCGCCGAGGTGAATGCGCGGAAGTACGACGCATATCTCTCGGCCAACCGGATGTGCGAGATCGGTATGGACCGGGCCACGGGGCAGTCGTACTACTCGGTGCTGATGGAGCTGGAGCGGGCTACGCGGCCGGGTGCTGTGGTGCGTTGATCACCGAGGTCGTCCGGCGGCCGATTCACCCTCGGCGGCCCGACTGGCCTGACGATGCGCCACATAACCGGGCGGGCTCAATTTCCGAGCCCGCCCGGCTTTTGCGTGGGCACAAAAGTCCATGGTTTCGAAGCAGGAGTCCAATCACTCCCCTTGCGCATCAACAGCCCCAACTACCAAGGTCCTTACCGAGGTTCATTCACCAGCCGCGCACGTCAGACCCCCCATCTGGAGGATCGATGAACGACGCAGCACAGCAGGACGACGGTACGCAGGACGGCGACGAAGGCTCGATGAGCCGCCGCTCGGTCCTGTGGACGACCGCCTCAGTGGCCGGTGCCGGGCTCGCACTCGGCGGTCTCAGCAGCGGCACCGCGGCCGCTGCCACCCCCACCCGGAGCCCGGAGGCCGCTCCCGCGGGACAGGCGGCCGCTCCGAAGCGCCAGGGGCGCACCATGGTAGGGGTGCCGTTCGACCGGCGCTCCACCGTCCGGGTCGGCATCGTCGGCCTCGGCAACCGCGGTGGCAGCATGATCGATCTCTTCCTCGCCGTCACCGGCGTACAGGTCGTCGCCGTGTGCGACCCGGTCAAGGCCAAGGCCGGACGGGCGGCGGCGAAGGTGGCGGCCGCCGGTCAGCCGGCACCCGCCGTCTACACCAACGGCGAGGACGACTACGAGAATCTCTGCAAGCGCGGGGACATCGACTTCGTCTATGTGGCGACGCCCTGGGACTTCCACTTCGAGATGGCGAAGACCGCCATGCTGAACGGCAAGCATGTCGGCGTGGAGTGTCCGATCGCTCTCCAGCTCGACCAGCTCTGGGAGTTGGTCGACCTCTCCGAGCGCACCAGACGCCACTGCATGCAGCTGGAGAACTGCTGTTACGGGCAGAACGAGATGCGGGTGCTGCGCATGGCGCATGCCGGTCTCTTCGGTGATCTGCTGCACGGCGCGGGCGCGTACAACCACGATCTGCGCGGCCTGATGTTCGACCCGCAGTACTACGAAGGTCCCTGGCGCAGGCTGTGGCACACCAGATTGCGGGGCGATCTCTACCCCAACCACGGGTTCGGTCCGGTCGCCAACTACATGGACATCAACCGCGGCGACCGTGCGGTGAGCATCACCAGTGCCGGATCCCCGTCCCTGGGGCTCGCCGAGTACCGAGAGAAGAACATGCCGGCCGGTGATCCGAGCTGGAAGGAGACCTATATCGAGAGCGACCGGACGATCAGTCTCGTCCAGACCGCCAAGGGACGGGTCATCCGGCTGGAGCACGATGTGTCCACTCCGCATCCGTACTCGCGGATCAACAGTCTCGGCGGTACGAAGGGGGTCTTCGAGGACTACCCGGCCCGTATCTACATCGAGCCCGACCACACGGACGACAACTGGGGTGACTTCGCCAAGTACGCCCAGTGGGACCACTGGCTGTGGAAGGAACACGCCAACCCGCCCGGCGGTCACGGCGGTATGGACTACATGCTGGTGTTCCGGCTGATGCAGTGCATGCGGCTCGGCCTCGTCCCCGACTTCGATGTGTACGACGCGGCGACCTGGACGTCACCCGTTCCGCTCAGCCATCTGTCCATCAGGGCGAAGGGCGCGCCGCAGCAGATTCCGGACTTCACCCGCGGCGAGTGGAAGAAGGCCCGCTCCGGCATGGACTCGGAGAATCCGGAAAAGGCCTGACGGGCCGATACGACGCTGCGGGGCCTGCTCCGGTCGAGCCGGCCCCGCAGCAGCTCCCGCCCGCATCGTGACCATGGCGCGATAAGTGCCGTTCCTGGAGAAAACCAATTGCTTCGAGGGACGTCCCGGGGCGAACCTTGCACGGTTTGAGTCATTCACCGAACAAACCGACGCACACCGAACCATGGGACGTCATGCAGATTCGCGATCTTCCGTACCCGGATCCAGGCGATCCCGATGTCCGGTCAGGCCCACGCTTCCTGTTCTGGCTCGGCCGCAATCAGCTGCGCGGCCAGCTCAAGTCCATGTCCTGGGGCCTTTTGCACCAGTGCTCCCTTGCCGGGCTGCCGCCTGCCGTCGGCTTCGCCGTGCAGGCGGTCGTCGACCGTTCCGGCAGCCGGCTCGCGTGGGCGGGCGGCCTGATCGCTGTCCTGGGTGTGCTGATCGCGCTGGGCGACACCATGCTCCACCGGACCGCCGTCACCAACTGGATCACTGCCGCCGCCCGCGTCCAGCAGCTGCTGGCCCGTAAAACCGCGGAGCTCGGCGCGGCGCTCACCCGCCGGGTCGCCGCGGGCGAAGTCGTCGCGGTGTCCACCGGCGACGTCGAGAAGATCGGCTGGTTCGTCGAGGCGCTCTCCCGCTTCGCGGCGGCCGCCGCCGCCCTCGTACTGATCTGCGTGGGGCTCATCCTCTATCTGCCTTCGCTGGGCGTCCTGGTGGCACTCGCCATGCCGTTGCTGGCACTGGCCGTGCTGCCGCTGCTCCCCCGGGCCACCCGGCGCGCCGACCTTCAGCGCGAAAAGGCGGGAAAGGCCACCGAACTGGCCTCGGACACCGTTGCCGGGCTGCGGGTACTGCGCGGGATCGGTGGCGAGGAGCTGTTCCTGGGCCGCTACCGGCGCGCCTCGCAGGAGGTCCGCAAGGCCGCGGTGCGCAGCGCGCGGATGTGGTCGCTGATCTCGGCGATCCAGGTGCTGCTGCCGGGCGTGCTGCTCATCTCGCTGGTCGTGTACGGGGCAACGCTGGCCCGCGACGGCCGGATCGAGGTCGGTCAGCTGGTCACGGTGTACAGCGCGGCGTCACTGCTGCTGTTCCCGCTGCGGCACTTCGAGGAGATCGCGATGGCGTACTCCTTCTCGCGACCCTCCGCCCAGCGCGCGGTCCGGGTGCTGTCGCTGCACCGCACGGACCGGCCGTCGACCGTCGACGCAACACCGACCGGCGATCTGTACGACCCGGTCACCGGGCTGATGGCCCCGGCCGGCCTGTTCACCGCGGTGGTCTGCGGCGATCCGGACGAGGCGGGCCGGCTGGCCGAGCGTCTCGGCGGACACGCGCATGCAGACGCGGACGGGGACTCGGACGAGGCCGGGAACGGGAACGGGGCGAAGGATTCGACGGAGAACGGAGCGCACGACTCCACGGACGACGCCGCGTCCGAGCGGAAGACCCCGTCCGTCCTGCTCGGTGGCGTACCGCTGGACGAACTCCCACTGGACTCGGCGCGGACCGCCGTACTGGTCCAGGACAAGGACCCGGTACTGCTCTCCGGCACGCTGCGCGAGCTGCTCGACGTTCCGTCGTCCGGCCGGGTGACCGCAAAGGACGCGCTGTCCGCCGCCCAGTGCGGCGATGTGCTGGACTCATTGGCGCAGGCGTCCGTCGCCACGGACGGCGACCCGATGACGACACGCATCACCGAACGCGGCCGGTCGCTCTCGGGCGGCCAGCGCCAGCGGCTCGCACTGGCCCGCTCGCTGGTGACCGACCCGGAGGCGCTGGTTCTCGACGAGCCGACCTCCGCCGTCGACTCGCACACGGAGGCCCGGGTCGCCGCCGGAATCAAGGCACTGCGCCAGGGCCGCACGACCGTGGCGTTCGCCTCGTCACCGCTGCTGCTCGACCTCGCGGACCGGGTGGTGCTGGTGCACCGGGGCACGGTCGTCGCGGTCGGCGCACACCGTGAACTCCTGCACACGGACCCCCGCTACCGGGCAGTCGTGACGCGCGAGACGGACGACGAAATCGCTGTCCTGACCTCTCAGGACGCGCTCAAGAGGATCAGGACGATCGAGGAAATCGAGGAACGGGCATGACCGGCGTCGCAGAACCGACGTACGACCCGGCCGCACCGGAGTCGGCGACGACCCTGCCGGTCGGCACTCCCACCACCGTACGGAGCTATGTACGGGAGCTGCTGCGGCGCCACCGCAGGCCGTTCACCGTGCTCATCTCGTTCAACGCCATCGCGGTGATCGCCTCGATCGTCGGCCCGTATCTGCTGGGCGGGCTGGTCGAGGACCTCTCCGACGGCGTCTCCGACCTGCATCTGGAGCGCACCGCCGGGGTGTTCGCGCTCGCGCTGATCGTGCAGACCGTGTTCACCCGGATGATGCGCCTGCGCAGCGCGATGCTCGGTGAGGAGATGCTGGCCGATCTGCGCGAGGACTTCCTCGTACGGTCGGTCGGGCTGCCGCCGGGCGTGCTGGAGCGGGCCGGGACCGGTGATCTGCTCTCCAGGATCACCACGGACATCGACCGCTTGGCCAATGCGATGCGCGAGGCCGTGCCGCAGCTGGCGATCGGTGTGGTGTGGGCGGGGCTGCTCCTGACTGCACTCGCCGTGACGGCTCCGCCGCTGGCGCTCTCGGTTCTGGTCGCCCTGCCCGTCCTGATCCTCGGCTGCCGCTGGTACTTCAGGCGCGCGCCGTCCGCGTACCGTTCGGAGGCCGCCGGATATGCGGCGGTCGCGGCGATGCTCGCGGAGACCGTGGACGCCGGACGGACCGTGGAGGCCCACCGTCTGGGTGCGCGCCGGGTGGCGCTGTCGGACCGGCGGATCAAGGAGTGGACGGCGTGGGAACGGTACACGCTCTTCCTGCGTTCCGTGCTCTTCCCCGTCATCAATGTCACCTACGTGACGATTCTCGGCGCGGTGCTGATGCTCGGCGGCTGGTTCGTCATCGAGGGCTGGCTGACCGTGGGACAGCTGACGACGGGCGCGCTGCTGGCGCAGATGATGGTCGACCCGATCGGCCTGATCCTGCGCTGGTACGACGAGTTGCAGGTCGCGCAGGTGTCGCTGGCCCGGCTGGTCGGCGTACGGGACATCGAGCCGGACGCGGGCGATGCGGAGGTCGTCCCGGAGGGCCGTGATGTCCGGGCGGACGAGGTGCACTTCGGCTACCGCGCCGGGCTCGACGTCCTGCACAAGGTGTCATTGGACGTCGCACCGGGTACGCGCCTCGCGCTGGTCGGCCCGTCCGGTGCCGGCAAGTCCACGCTGGGCCGGCTGCTGGCCGGGATCTACGCCCCGCGTACGGGTGAAGTCACGCTCGGTGGCGCGGAGTTGTCCCAGATGAAGGCGGAGCGCGTACGTACGCATGTGGCGCTGGTCAACCAGGAGCACCATGTGTTCGTCGGTTCGCTGCGGGACAACCTCCTGCTGGCCCGTACCGGCGCCGGGGACGCCGAGCTGTGGGCGTCGCTCGCGGCGGTCGACGCGGACGGCTGGGCGAGGGCCCTGGAGGAGGGGCTGGACTGCGAGGTCGGCTCCGGCGGCCTGGCGCTGACGCCGGCTCAGGCCCAGCAGATCGCACTGGCCCGGCTGGTCCTGGCCGATCCGCACACGCTGGTGCTGGACGAGGCGACGTCGTTGCTGGACCCGCGGGCCGCACGGCACCTGGAGCGTTCACTGGCCCGGGTGCTGGACGGTCGCACGGTCGTGGCGATCGCCCACCGGCTGCACACCGCACATGACGCGGACGTGATCGCGGTGGTGGAAAGCGGCCGGATCAGCGAACTGGGAAGCCATGACGAGCTGGTGGCGGCGGACGGCGCCTATGCGGCGCTGTGGCGGTCCTGGCACGGCTGAGAAAGCCTGCACGCCTCCTGTGCCTCGGAACGGCACGTATCAGCGACGACGGCCGGGCCCGTGGCCTTGAGAGTCGGCCGGAAACGGCCCGGCTGCTCTTGGCCACATGGATCCCGCACCACCTTCAACGCCCAGACCCGGACCATCGAGGAAGCCGCAGGGTTCGGCCTGTTCAACCACCGCGAGCGCCCCGTCACCCCACAGCAATGGGCCAAAAAAACTCATCGTCGAGGCCTCGCGAGTCATCCATCTCCTCGACAAAACCGGGTCAGGAGATACGGGGCGGCGATAACCTGACGAGATGTCGATTCGCTATTACCTCTACATCAGCGACGCCAAGGTCGACATGCTGCTCTCGCAGATCGACCCGTCCTTCGCCGGTCGACGCACCACGGAGGCCGGCATGAGCTTGAAGCTCTTCACCTTCAAGCGCAGTGTCGAGGCGTCCGCGCCGGACCGGGTGGCCAGGCTGGAGCGGGTGCTCGAGTACCTGCGCGAGCACGAACAGACAGGGTCGGTGGACGATCCGGGTCCCTATTTCCGCGGCACCCTGCCGATGCAGTGGGGACCGTTACGCGGCGAGGGCGGTGGGTCGTCGGTGTACTTCGGCGGCCGAACCGAGCGGACGATCGTCGGGCTCGGTGGAGCCGGCAGCCATGTGCTGGGCGGGAGCGCTCCGCAGGATCCGGTGTTCGCGGCGTCCTCGATGCCGTCACTGCTCGCGGGTCTCGCCGCGGCTTTCGCCGCCGACGGCGTCGAGATGCCCACCGACCCGTCGGCACTGGCCTGGGTGCACTCCGCCGGACGCCTTCTGCGCGGTCCGGCGCAGTCCGTGGAATTCGTGGCCCGGCGTCTACTGGAGGGCGCCAGTCCGTACCCCGAACTGGACCCCCGTCCGGACACGCGGGTACTCCTGGGCAGTCCTCTGTACGTCGCCATGGCCGACTGATGGCACCGGAAAGCTGGCAGCCCGGCGAGGTGATCCTCGACCTGTACGAGGTGCTGGACGTCGTACACAGCGGTGGTATGGGCGTGGTCCACCGGGTGCGGCACCGCGGCTGGAACGTCGACCTCGCGGTGAAGACACCCCGCCCGGAACTGGTCGCCTCGGCCGGGGGCAGACGCAGGTTCGAGGCGGAGGCGGGCACCTGGCGGCGCGTGGTCGGGTTTCGACCTCGACGGGGCCGGGCACTTCCCCGATCCGCTCACACTCGCGCTCAGCCGGAACGGCAACTACTTCGCCACCGTCCGGCTCGGGGGGCCGATCGACGTCTGGAATGCGGCCGACGGCCGACGATTCGCCGAATTCACCTGGGACATGGGGTCGGCGACGGCCCTGGCTCTGACCGGCGACGACCAGGCGGCAGTCCTCCACGACAAGTACGGCGGGAACATCTTCTTGCTCGACCTCGTCGGAGACTGCGCCTACCCCCTGTCGAGCAACGGCAACATGGGAGCGATGGCGATGACTCCGGCGGGAGACCGGGTGCTCACCGGCGAGAGCAGCGGCGAACTGCGCTGGTGCGATCTGGTGATCGACAGGGCGCAGCGCAGGGTCAATGCGCGTTGGGGCAACGTCACGTCCCATCGCCGTGCTGTGGCTGCGGTCGCCATCAGCGATGACGGCCGGTTCGCGGCATCGAGGGCCAATATCGGCGAGGCCGTGTCCACGTCCTGGTACCGCCATGAGGATGAGCTCTGCCTGTGGGATCTGGACTCGGGCGAGCGGTTATGGAATCACACCGAGCGGCCTCCGGGACTCAGCCTGCGCTTCAGCCCCGGCGGCCGAACGCTGCTGGACTACGGCGCCCACGGCCTGTGGGCCTTCGACACCCTGACGGGCCGGCACCTCTACTCGGTGGAGGGCGTCAACAACGAGCAGATCCTCGCGACCAGCGTCGACGGCCGGCGGGGAGTGACCGCCGATCACTCGGCACTGACCGTGTTCGACCTCGCCACGGGTCAGGTCCTGCGATCGATCCCCGACGCGGGCGAGACCACGGCGCTCGCTCTCACCAGCGAGGGCCGCTTCGCCGTGGCCGGCGTACGCGGACGGCAGATCCGTGTGTGGGATCTGGACACCGGTCGCCTGCTGCGCGCTCTGGAGGGACATCGGAGCAAGGTGCACACCCTGGCCCTCAGTGAAGACGACCACCGGCTGGTGAGCGGCGACTACCACGGCACTGTCCGAGGGTGGGAGCTCAACTGGGACTTCGACTTCACGCCGCAGCCGTCACCCGGCGGGGAAGGCCGCGGGTAGCGTGCCTGCCTCGGTGTCGTTGACAGTCCGCGCCGGTTCGTCCGCCGAGGTCCACACCTTCACCCGCCGCACCACCTGCCTGGTCGGGCGCGGCGAGGAATGCGGCATCCGGCTGGCCCGGAGCGAGAAGAAGGCCTCCCGCCACCACTGCATGTTCGACGTCAATCCGCCGCACCTGCGGGTGAAGGATCTCGGCAGCCGCAACGGCACGTACGTCAACGGGAGGCCGCTGAAGGGGAGCCCCGCCGTCCGGGAGCTGACCGATGGAGACGAAATCCGCCTCGGAAATGCGCTCCTGCTGGTCACTGTCACCGACCCGAAGCCCGCGACCGTGCCCGATGCCCGCCAGGACCCCGCCGACGCCCTGCACACGCTGCTGGCCGCCGCGGAGGCGGGCGAAACCGGCCTCACCGCGATCCGCGGCTACCAACTGCTCCAGGAGCTCGGTCGTGGCGGGCAGGGCGTCGTCCACCTCGCCCGCCGAGAGGAGACGGGTGAACTCCTCGCCTTGAAGACGCTGTCGGCCCATGGTTCCGTCAGCCGGGCTGCCCGCGACGGGTTCCTGCGCGAGTTCGACTGCACGCGGGCCCTGCGGCACCGCAATGTGGTCGCCTTCCACGGTGGCGGCGTGCACGGCAGCACGTTCTACTTCACCTGCGAGTTCTGCCGTTGGGGCAGTGTCGCCGACCGGGTCGTCCGGGCCGGCGGCAGACTGAGCGTCGAACAGGCGCTGGCGATCACCCTGCAGACGCTGCGCGGCCTTGACTACGCGCACGCCGCGGAGGTACCCGTACGGCTCCCCGACGGGACCGTCGCTGTGCGTCGCGGGCTGGTGCATCGCGACATCAAACCGCAGAATCTGCTGCTCACCGGTGACCGGGAGCGGATGACACTCAAGATCGCGGACTTCGGCCTGGCCAAGGCGTTCGACAGCGCCGGACTGTCCGGGCACACCCTGACCGGCGCGATGGGCGGAAGCCTGGCCTTCATGCCGCGCGGCCAGGTGATCGACTTCAAGTACGCTCGCCCGGAGGCCGATCTGTGGGCCGTGACAGCCTGCCTGTACTGGATGCTCACCGGCTCGGCCCCACGTGACTTCCCGCCCGGTGCCGACCCGGTCGCCGTCGTCCTGCGCGAGCCGCCGGTGCCGGTACGTGACCGATTGCCCTCCCTCCCCCGGCGGCTCGCCGAGCTGATCGACGCCGGCCTCGTCGACCGGCCCCGAATCACTCCGACCACCGCCTGCGGCCTTCGGAGCGCGATCCGTCGGGCCATGTGAGGCGCACCTTCCTACCGCAAGGCCTTGCAGGCGGCCGGGCTGCCGGTGCCCGGTGAGCTGGTCGCCCGGACCGGCTTCACCCGCGAGGGCGGGCGGGCCGGGGCCACCACCGTGCTGAACGCCGCGGAGCGGCCGGACGCCGTGGTGTGCGCCAACGACTTGATCGGGATCGGCGCGCTGGACACGGCACGAGCCACCGGGCTGCGGGTGCCGCACGACGTGGCGATCACCGGGTACGACGACATCGAGGCGGCCTCACTGGTCTCCCCCGCCCTCACCACGGTTCTCAACCCGGCCCGGGAGATCTGCCGTCCGGCCGCGCAGCTGCTGGCCGACCGGCTCGACGGGGACGGTCCGGGAACGGCCAGGGAGATCGTCCTGGCCCACCGCCTGGTTCCCCCCGCGAGTCGGCCTGAGCGCTCCGACGACCTGAATCCGGGCAGCCGGAACCCGGCGGTCGGACTACAGCCGTCGGACCACAGCGGTCAGATGAAGTTCAGCGCGGCCGCCCCGCCCACTCCCCCGAGCACCATGAAGACCGGCATCAGCACCTTCAGCTCCACCCAGCTGCCGGCCCGGAACCGCATGCCCTTCGGCGGCCCGATCGGGTACCAGCGCTTGCGGCCCAGCGGTATGGGCCACAGGATCGGGCAGCCGGAGACGGTCAGCGCGTCACCGATGTCATGGACGAGGGCGCCGAGCACGATCGGCAGCCCGAGCCACAGATACTCCTGGCCGGGGGCACTGAACAGCCAGTCCGAACCGTTGCCCGGCTTGTCCAGGACGCCGGCCAGTATCCAGGCGCTGGTCGCGCCGAGCAGCCACACCAGGACGTCGCTGGACATCCGGGCGGCCCGCCACAGCAGTCCTTCGACGGCGAGCACCAGGTGGACGAAGAGGATCGCCAGGACCGCCCACCGGCCGCCGGTGATCGCCGCGGCGGAGGCCCCGGCACCGATCAGGACCGCCCACAGCCAGGTGTGTGTCAGGGTCCGGTGGCCGCCGTTGCGGTGCGAGTCGCCGCGCATCTTGGTCGCTTTGTAGACGGCGTGCGAGAGCTTGTCGACGATCTCGCAGAGCCCCCGGGAGACCGGACCGAAGGCGCGCGAGATGGTCGCGGACTTGTGGTCGAGGTCCGGGGCGAGCGCGGCTCCGGCGGTGATCAGCGCACCGACGGCGAGGACGGGCCACGGCATCGCGTGGCCGGCGGCGGCCGCCGCCGCGCCCACCCCCAGCCAGGCCGCCGCCCCTGACAGAGAGTGTGCCGGTCCCATCATCGTTCTGCCCGCCCCCAAAGTTGTCCTGCTGCCATTGCCGCCCAGGCACGGCCGAGTTGAGTGGGCAGCGTATCGTCCGTGATCTTCATACGGTCGTCCGGTTCCCTCATCCGGGCGGAAGGCAGGCAAGATGGGGGCGTGACCCTTATCGATCAGCTGCCCCCGACCGACGACCCCGACGCCCTCTTCGAGGCTTTCTCGTCATGGACGAAGACGCAGGGCATCACCCTCTATCCCGCTCAGGAGGAGGCGCTGATCGAGGTGGTCTCCGGCGCGAATGTGATCCTTTCCACTCCGACCGGCTCCGGAAAGAGCCTGGTCGCGGCAGCTGCGCACTTCACCGCCCTGGCCCAGGACAAGGTCACCTTCTACACCGCACCGATCAAGGCGCTGGTCTCGGAGAAGTTCTTCGACCTGTGCAAGCTGTTCGGTACGGAGAACGTCGGCATGCTCACCGGCGACGCCTCCGTCAACGCCGACGCCCCGGTGATCTGCTGCACGGCCGAGGTGCTGGCCTCCATCGCGCTGCGCGACGGGAAATACGCCGACATCGGCCAGGTCGTGATGGACGAGTTCCACTTCTATGCGGAGCAGGACCGCGGCTGGGCCTGGCAGATCCCGCTCCTGGAGCTGCCGCAGGCCCAGTTCGTCCTGATGTCGGCCACGCTCGGTGACGTCAAGATGTTCGAGCAGGACCTGACCCGCCGCACCGGCCGCCCCACTTCCGTGGTGCGCTCCGCGACCCGGCCGGTCCCGCTCAGCTACGAGTACCGGCTGACCCCGATCACCGAGACCCTCACCGAACTCCTGGAGACCAGGCAGTCGCCGGTCTACATCGTGCACTTCACCCAGGCCGCGGCCGTCGAGCGGGCGCAGTCGCTGATGAGTATCAATATGTGCACCAAGGAGGAGAAGGAGAAGATCGCCGATCTCATCGGCAACTTCCGCTTCACCACCAAGTTCGGCCAGAACCTCTCCCGCTATGTGCGCCACGGCATCGGCGTGCACCACGCGGGCATGCTGCCGAAGTACCGGCGGCTGGTGGAGAAACTCGCCCAGGCCGGTCTGCTGAAGGTGATCTGCGGTACCGACACCCTCGGCGTCGGCGTCAACGTGCCCATTCGCACAGTGCTGTTCACGGCGCTCACCAAGTACGACGGCACCCGCGTCCGTACGTTGCGCGCACGTGAGTTCCACCAGATCGCGGGCCGCGCGGGCCGGGCCGGATTCGATACGGCGGGCTTCGTCGTGGCGCAGGCGCCCGAGCACGTCATCGAGAACGAGAAGGCCGTCAAGAAGGCGGGCGACGACCCGAAGAAGAAGCGCAAGGTGGTTCGCAAAAAGGCCCCCGAGGGCTTTGTCGCCTGGTCGGAGACCACCTTCGACAAGCTGATCCAGTCCGATCCGGAGCCGCTGACCTCCCGCTTCCGGGTCACGCACACGATGCTCCTGTCCGTGATCGCGCGCCCCGGCAATGCCTTCGAGGCGATGCGGCTTCTGCTGGAGGACAACCACGAGCCGCGCAGGGCGCAGCTGCGTCACATCCGCCGGGCCATCGCGATCTACCGCTCGCTGCTGGACGGCGGTGTCGTGGAGCAGCTCGACAAGCCGGACGCGGAGGGCCGGATCGTCCGGCTCACCGTCGATCTCCAGCAGGACTTCGCGCTCAACCAGCCGCTGTCCACCTTCGCGTTGGCCGCGTTCGACCTGCTTGACCCCGACTCCCCCTCGTACGCGCTGGACATGGTCTCCGTCGTCGAGTCGACGCTCGACGACCCGCGGCAGATCCTCGCCGCCCAGCAGAACAAGGCGCGGGGCGAAGCGGTCGGGCGGATGAAGGCGGACGGTGTCGAGTACGAGGAGCGCATGGAGCTGCTCCAGGACGTCACGTACCCGAAGCCGCTGAGCGAGCTGCTGTGGCATGCCTACGACGTGTACCGCAGGAGCCACCCGTGGGTGGGCGACCACCCGGTGTCGCCGAAGTCCGTGATCCGCGACATGTACGAACGCGCCATGACGTTCACGGAGTTCACCTCCAACTACGAGCTGGCCCGCACCGAGGGCATCGTGCTGCGCTATCTCGCGAGCGCGTACAAGGCCCTTGAGCACACCATCCCGGACGACATCAAGTCCGAAGACCTTCAGGACCTGATCGCCTGGCTCGGCGAGATGGTCCGTCAGGTGGACTCCAGCCTTCTCGACGAGTGGGAGCAGCTCGCCAACCCGGAGGTGGAGACCGCCGAGGAGGCGCAGGAGCGGGCCGACGAGGTGAAGCCCGTCACGGCCAATGCCCGCGCCTTCCGGGTGCTGGTCCGCAACGCGATGTTCCGCCGGGTGGAGCTGGCCGCGCTGGACAAGGTCGCCGCGCTCGGCGAGCTGGACGGCGACGCGGGCTGGGACGAGGACGCGTGGGCCGATGCGATGGATGCCTACTGGGACGAGTACGAGGATCTGGGCACCGGTCCGGACGCCCGTGGGCCGAAGCTGCTGAAGATCGACGAGGACGCCGCGCACGGCCTGTGGCGGGTCCGGCAGACCTTCGCCGACCCGAACGGCGACCACGACTGGGGCATCAGCGCAGAGATCGATCTGGCGGCTTCCGACGAAGAGGGCCGGGCGGTCGTCAGGGTCACCTCGGTCGGCCAGCTGTGACCGCGCCCGCCGTGCATCCGGCACCCCTGCGAGAGTGGAGACGAACCGCATGACGAACCCCGCCGAGCGCCTGGTCGACCTCCTCGACCTGGAGCGGATCGAGGTCAACATCTTCCGCGGGCGCAGCCCCGAGGAGTCCCTCCAGCGGGTCTTCGGCGGCCAGGTCGCCGGGCAGGCGCTGGTGGCGGCCGGCCGTACCACCGACGGGGACCGGCCTGTCCATTCGCTGCATGCCTACTTCCTGCGTCCGGGGCGTCCGGGTGTGCCGATCGTCTACGACGTCGAGCGCGTCCGGGACGGCCGGTCGTTCACCACCCGCCGGGTCACGGCCGTCCAGCAGGGCCGGACGATCTTCAATCTGACGGCGTCCTTCCACCGGCCGGAGGAGGCGGGCTTCGAGCACCAGCTGCCGCCCGCCCGCGAGGTCCCCGACCCCGAGCGGCTGCCGACCGTCGCCGAGGAGGTGCGCGAACACCTCGGGGCGCTTCCGGAGGCGCTGGAGCGCATGGCCCGCCGGCAGCCCTTCGACATCCGGTACGTCGACCGGCTGCGCTGGACGCAGGAGGAGATCAAGGGCGCGGACCCGCGCAGTGCGGTCTGGATGCGTGCAGTCGGCCCGCTGGGCGACGACCCGCTGGTGCACACCTGCGCGCTGACGTATGCCAGTGACATGACGCTGCTCGACGCGGTCCGTATCCCGGTGGAGCCGCTCTGGGGTCCGCGCGGTTTCGACATGGCGTCGCTGGACCACGCGATGTGGTTCCACCGGCCGTTCCGGGCGGACGAGTGGTTCCTCTACGACCAGGAGTCGCCGATCGCAACAGGCGGACGAGGGCTGGCGCGCGGCCGGATCTACGACCGCGGAGGCAATCTGCTCGTGTCCGTGGTGCAGGAGGGGCTGTTCCGCCGCCTGGGTGCGTAGCCGTGCCTGGGCTCAGATGCCGGGGAGCGGGTCCTGCTCGACCTCGTGGCGGCGGGTGCGGATGTCCGGGGGCGCCGGGTGCAGTTTGGCGCCGCAGGCGGGGCCGAGGCCGGTGCGGCGTGACTCCGTACCGGTGAGCGGGCGCCCGCACATGCGGCAGCGCACCACCCGTCGGCGGGCGGTCCGGCCGGCCGGACCGCCGGGCAACGGCTCGACGCCGGATTCGGGGAAGGGTTCAGCGGACTCCACGGATCGATCTTCTCAAGACGCCCGTCTACTCTGCGACTTCCGAACGGCACACAACGGAGGAGTTCGCGGGTGAACAGCGTGCTGACATTGGAGCCGGTCCTCCGACCGGAGAAGGACAAAAAGGCGAAACAGGACATCACCCCTGATGCGGTCGCGCCCATCGGCCATGTCGTCAAGTTCGCGGACGAGCCCGGCGGGGAGTCCCGGGTGGTCGCCCATGTGGAGCGCGAACTGCCGCAGGGCGGGATACCCGCGTACCTCGCGGCCCGCAAGACGGGTGCGCGTTCCTTCGTCCTGTGGGCCGACCCCGATCGCCGGGCCCGGGTGGCGACCCTGGTCACCACGTCCGCAGCCGATGGCGTCGCCACGTACCAGGTGCTGGGCGCGCAGGGTGAGCCCATCGGCACACTCGTCCGCGAGAAGGCCCTCGCCGGGAAGGGGCTGCGGACCCGCTGGACGGTCGCGCAGACAGGTTGCCAGGAGGCGGTCGGCCTCAAGGGCCGGATCTTCTGGTGGTACGTGTGGTGGCTGCTGTTCCCCGTCCAGGTGGCCATCGGCGTGGGCAGCCTCCTGAGCGGCGGCGGCGATGCGGCGCGGGGGCCGCGGCGCGTCATCTGGCGGGCCGGCCAGGATGTCCCGCTGGAGTTCCGGTCGGACGACGACGAGATCCATGTCCACGCACCGTGGGTCGACTGGCGGCTCGCAGCCGCGCTGACGGCGCTGATCCGCACCTTCGACAGCTGGATGGGCACCCCCTGGGACGACAAGCGGCAGTGAGCCGCAGCGGCGCCGGTGGCCGGCCCGGACCCGTCAGGAGGCGAGGATTCTGGCCTTCTGAGCCGCGAACTCGCTGTCGCTCAGCACTCCTTGGCTCTTGAGGTCACCGAGGTCCTTGAGCTGAGCGATCTTGTTGCTCATCTCGTCCTCCGGTGCGAGGGACGTGGGAGCGGGCGACGGAGGCGCTGCGGGGGCCGGCTGGGCCGTCTGTGCCTGCGCGGCGTCCTGCCGTGCCCAGCGGCCCGCCTGCCGCCGGGAGACCCGATTGGAGACCGAGGTGGCGGTTCCGGCGATCACCGCTGTACGGGCGACGCCGCGAAGAAGGCCTGGCATGGTGCATCTCCTTTGACTGGCTCTACGGGGACGGTCCGCCCGACCGGGGCTCAGCGGGGACGGTCGGCCCGACGGGACCGTGAACGGCTCAGACCCTGGACTCGGCCGCGTCGAGCGAGGCCAGGACCTCCTGGATCGGGATACGCCCGTTGGCGACGAGCCGGCCTCCGGAGCGCCGCAGCGCGGCCGCGAGGGGTCCCGCCCACACGTTCTCGTAGATGAGGATTCCGGCAGCGCTGCCGGGTTCGAGGACCGAGCTCGCCTCGTCGATGTCGTCCTGGCCGAGCAGGCCCGAGGACGCCCCTTCGAACACGACGAGGTCTTCGCCGCCGTCCCCGGTCACTTCGGAGAGTTCCACGCCCTCGACCGTTCCGTCCTGGTTCTTCCTGACGAAGATCAGATCCAGGATCCGGATGATGCCCCGGTCGACCAGGTCGACCAGCAGGGGCAGTCCCTCTCCCGTCATCCGGCTTCCCGCCGGGAACTCGATCACCAGGTAGTCGATCGGTCCCGTCTCGTCGCTCTCGCCGCTCACGCCAGCTCCTCAGAATCTCGACTGCCCCGGTTCCGCCGGAGACCACGGCCTTGGCCATTGCAACAGCGGGTGCACCACAGCGCATCTCGGTCATGGACGTGGGTGAGCCTGGGCCCCGTTGGACCATTGGACGGACAGCGGGTCGCTCCCATGGCCGAGTGGGGCGAGCCGCACCCCTCCCGTCCTCCGCCGCCACGGATGGTTGTCGCGCGCGGACGGCCTGCGGGGCGGGCCCGGTCTGCTGTTCATCACGCGTGCTCACATCGGAGGCCCGCCTTTGCCGTCGTGACCCCGTGGGCGGTGGCCCGCCCACGGCGCTGGTCCAAGCGAATGGCCGTACGGAAATCACCGCCGCACACAGCGGGGGCATCGCGGCCACGTGACCGCACTGTGCTAACTCCTTGTGGACGCTTGCGGGACAGCGTGTTCCAGATGGGTTCCGACACCGAGGAGACAACGATCATGCCGGCCACCACCACGGCGCCGCCGGACCCCTTCACACTGATCCGCACCCGCGCTTACGCCATGCTCCTCGTGATGGCGGCGCTTCTCGGAATCCCGATCTCGGCGGTGGCGTTCGGCTTCCTCGCCCTCGTCCACGAACTCCAGTCGCTCACCTACGACGACCTGCCCAGGGCGCTGGGCTTCACGGGCACGCCTTCCTGGTGGCCGGTGCCGCTGCTCGCCGTGGCCGGCCTGCTGGCCGGGCTGACCGTCCGCCACCTCCCCGGAAAGGGCGGCCACCGGCCCGCCGACGGTCTCATGAACACGGGGGCGCCCTCGGCGGTGGAGCTGCCCGGCATCGCATTCGCGGCGCTCGCCTCGCTGGGTGTCGGGGCCGTGCTCGGTCCCGAGGCGCCGCTCATCGCGCTCGGCGGCGGTCTGGCCGTGTACGCGGTGCGTCTGGTCAAGCCCGGCATCGGCCCCAAGGCGAGTGCCGTGGTGGGAGCCGCGGGGAGCTTCGCCGCCATCAGCGCACTGCTGGGCTCTCCGCTCCTGGGCGCCTTTCTCCTGATGGAGGCCTCGGGGCTGGCCGGGATGTTGCTCGGGATGGTCCTGGTGCCGGGACTGCTCGCCGCCGGCATCGGGGCGCTCATCTTCACCGGTCTCGGCTCATGGACCGGCCTGGGGACGTACTCCCTGGCGCTCCACCATGTGCCCCACGCCGAGGAGCCCGACATCGCGCAGTTCGGCTGGGCAGTCGTGCTGGGCCTCGCGGCAGCCTTCGCCGGCGCGGGCATTCAGCGGCTCGCCCTGTTCCTTCAGGCTCGGGTCGAGCAGCGGACTGTGGTGGCCACCGTGGTCATGGGCCTCGTCGTCGGCCTGGTGGCGTTCGTGTACGCGCTGGGCACGGGAAGGGACGCATCCGGGGTGCTGTTCTCCGGGGAGAGCGCGCTCGGCCCGCTGCTCTCCCGGAGCGCGGGCTACTCGGTTGCCGCGCTCCTGGTGCTCGCCCTGTGCAAGGCGCTGGCGTACTGCGCGTCCCTCAGCAGCTTCCGGGGAGGCCCCGTCTTTCCGGCGATGTTCGTAGGAGCGGCGGGCGGACTCGCGCTGTCCCATCTCCCCGGGCTGAATCCGACGTCGGGCTTCGCGATGGGCATCGGTGCCATGTGCGTGGCGATTCTGAAGCTGCCGATGACCTCGGTGCTGCTGGCCACCTTGCTGCTGGGGTCCGAGGGCCTCACCGTCATGCCGCTGGCGATCGTCTCGGTCGTGGTCTCCTATGTCGTCACGCTCAGGCTCACCCCGTCATCGGCCGCCCTGCCTCCGGCACCCGACACTCCGGCGAGTGCCGGCTCCCGACCGGATCAAGGATGACGGGCAGGCCGTGGCCTCAGGCCCCTTGCTCCTCCTCCGGACCCGCGCAGAGCGCCCAGAGGATGAAGACGTTGATGGCGATGAGCACAATGGACCAGAACGGGTAAAAGGGCAGCCACAGGAAGTTGGCGAGTGCACCCAGGCCTGCGAGCACGATGCCCACGACGCGTGCCCATGCGGCCCCGGTGAACAGCGCACAGCCGGCGAGGACTATGGCGATGCCCAGAATGAGGTGGATCCAGCCCCAGCCGGTGAGGCTGAACTGGAACGCATAGTTGCGTGTGGCGGCGAAGATGTTGCCCTTGGCGATGGCGGCGATCCCTTCGAAGATCGCCATCGCTCCGCCGAAGATCATCAGAACCGCCGCGAAGGCGGTCCAGCCGTACCGGAAGGGATGATGCGAACTCGGGGTGGCGTCACGCGCCACACTCGGCCCGGTGCCGGCACTTGCCATTTCGGCCTCCTCGGCTAGCAGAGCAACCTGGCAGACCGGAGCGGGCCCGCCGGGACCTCCCCGAACAAGCGTGGCACGACGGCGCTCGGTCAGCAGAACAACCACATCCAGCCGCCGGTCCACGACACAACCATTCTCCAATCCGGGATATTGTCTCCATTGTGAGAGAATTCGAAAGAGTGGATCCTGACTCCGCCGACGCCCGGCTGGCCGTGCGACTGGGCGAACTGCGTACCGAACGCGGCTGGTCGCTGGACGAACTGTCCCGGCGAAGTGAGGTGAGCCGCTCCACGCTGTCCCGGCTGGAGCGCGGCGAGTTGAGCCCGACCGCCTCCCTTCTCGGCAAGTTGTGCACGGTCTACGAGCGGACGATGTCCCGGCTGCTGATGGAGGTGGAGGCGGAACCACCGCAGCTGGTTCCCGCCGAGCGGCAACCGGTGTGGCGGGACGAGGCATCGGGCTTCGTACGCCGCTCGGTCTCGCCGCCGCACACCGGTCTGCGCGCGGAGGTCATCGAGGGCACTCTCGACGCCGGGGCCGCCGTCGCGTACGAGAACGCGCCCGTGTCCGGCGTGGAGCAGCATGTCTGGGTGCTGGAGGGGACGGTGGAGATCACCGTCGACGGCACCGTGCATACCGTGCGCAGAGGCGACTGCCTGCGCTTCCGGCTGCGCGGCCCTTCGCGCTTCCACTGTCCGGGACCGGAACAGGTCCGCTACGCACTGATGATCGTCCTGCCGTGAATGTTGTGAAGCCGTGAAAGGACCGCCTCATGACCGGGACCGTCCCGGCATCCTGGCCCGAACTGGTCACCTGGGCCGATGAGTTGGCCGCCCTCCTGGTGGAGACCGTGAACGGCGGATCGTCGGTGGGATTTCTCGCGCCGCTGGACCCTGACGTGGCCTCTGCCTGGTGACGGGAGAGGGCCGGGGCCGTCGATGCGGGACACCTTCAGATCTGGATCGCCCGGGACGCGGAACGGCTGGCCGGGACCATCGGCCTGGTCCGGGCTCCGCTGCCGAACGCCCGTGACCGTGCGGAGGTCGCCAAGCTGGTGGTCCGTCCGTCGGCCCGCGGTCAGGGTCTCGGCAGGTCGCTGCTCGCCGCCGCCGAGCGGTCGGCCGCCGATGCGGGGGGGGCGATCGGCTCCGCGCAGGGACCACCGGATCGGGCGGCTGGGCAACACCCCCTCGGCTGAATCCGGGCGATCGGGTGCGTGCCGATCAACTTGTGGGCGTGACAATGGCTGTGGAAGTCACCCTCACAAGGAGAGCCTCATGACGCTGTACGACATCCCCCTGCGCACGCTCACCGGCGAGCCCACCTCCCTGGCCGATTACCGTGGCCGGGCGGTCCTGTTGGTGAACGTCGCGTCGAAGTGCGGACTCACCCCGCAGTACGCGGGCCTGGAACGACTCCAGAACGAGTACGCGGACCGCGGCTTCACCGTGCTCGGCGTGCCGTGCAACCAGTTCGCCGGGCAGGAGCCGGGGAACGCGGAGGAGATCCAGACCTTCTGCTCGACGACGTACGGTGTCAGCTTCCCGCTGCTGGAGAAGACCGATGTGAACGGAGAGGGGCGCCACCCTCTCTATGCCGAGCTGACCGGACTCGCGGACGAGGACGGCGAGGCCGGTGACATCCAGTGGAACTTCGAGAAGTTCCTCATCTCGCCTGCGGGCGAGCCGGTCGCGCGCCTGCGCCCGCGCACGGAGCCGGAGGCCCCGGAGCTCATCGCAGCCATCGAGTCCCAGCTGCCCGCCTGACTGTTTCCGTCCTCAATACCGGACGGCCGCTCTGCCCTCAATCGCCGGACGGGCCGGAATTTCAGCCTGCCCGGCGATTGAGGACAGCCGGCGCCGGGGTGCGGGCCGCACGAGCAGGAACCGTGCACACCGCCGCTCCCGCCCGCGCTAGCGGATCGGCATGCCCGAGAGGGTGCGGGCGATCACCAGGCGCTGGATCTCGCTCGTGCCCTCGAAGATCGTGTAGATCGCCGCGTCCCGGTGCATCCGCTCCACCGGGTATTCACGGGTGAAGCCGTTGCCGCCGAGGATCTGCACGGCCTGCGCGGTGACCTTCTTCGCCGTCTCGCTCGCGTACAGCTTGGACATGGAACCCTCGGCCGAGGTGAACGGCTTGCCGGTGGTCGCCATCCAGGAGGCTCGCCAGACCAGCAGCCGGGCCGCGTCGATCTGCGTACGCATGTCGGCGAGCTGGAAGGCGATGCCCTGGTTGTCGATGATCGGCCGGCCGAACTGGGTGCGGGTCTTCGCGTAGTCCAGCGCGACCTCGTACGCGGCACGGGCGGTGCCGACCGCCATGGCGCCGACCGCGGGGCGGGAGGCCTCGAAGGTGGCCATCGCCGCGTTCTTCACCCGCTCGCCACCGGACGCGGCGCGCTCGCGGGCCCGGGCCAGGCGCTGATCGAGCTTCTCCTTGCCGCCGAGCAGGCAGTGACCGGGGACACGGACGTCCTCGAGGACGACCTCGGCGGTGTGCGAGGCGCGGATGCCGTGCTTCTTGAACTTCTGGCCCTGGGAGAGGCCGGGGGTGTTCGGCGGCACGATGAACGAGGCGTGCCCCTTGGAGCCGAGCTCCGCGTCGACCACGGCGACGACGACATGGACGCCCGCGATGCCGCCGTTGGTCGCCCACGTCTTGGTGCCGTTCAGCACCCACTCGTCCTTGGCCTGGTCGTACACCGCGCGGGTGCGCATCGAGGCGACGTCGGAACCCGCGTCCGGCTCGGAGGAGCAGAAGGCGGCGACCTTTACATCATCGGCGTCGCCGTACATCTGCGGGATCCAGGTGCCGATCTGCTCCTCGGTGCCGTTGGCGAGGACGCCCACGGCCGCCAGGCCCGTACCGACGATCGACAGGGCGATGCCCGCGTCCCCCCAGAAGAGCTCCTCCATCGCCATCGGGATACCGAGGCCTGTCGGGTCGAAGAACTGCTGGGCGTAGAAGTCGAGGGAGTAGATGCCGACCTTGGCCGCCTCCTGGATGACGGGCCAGGGCGTTTCCTCACGCTCGTCCCACTCCGAAGCCGCCGGTCGGATCACATCCGCGGCGAAGCCGTGAAGCCAGTCACGGACCTGCTTCTGGTCATCGTTGAGTTCGAGCGTGAACTCGGCCATGTTCCCCTCCACGTACTGCCCTGAAAATCTACTCGTTACTTGCGGTAACCGCAGTCTGTTACCGGCAAGTAGCCTCTGTCAACCGCCCGGGTGCCGATCCGCGCCCCGCAGGGCAGGGTGTTACGTTGCGCAGGCAGGACGCAATTGCATGGCCAGGGGTGGGGAGAGGCGACATGGAGACCACACGACAGGCCGAGCGCCAGCGGACAGCGGCCGAGAGCCGCCGCCGCGAGCTGCTCGAGGCCGCCGACCGCGTGGTGCTCAGGGACGGGCCGGGCGCCTCGATGAACGCCATCGCGGCGGAGGCCGGAATCACCAAGCCCATCCTCTACCGGCACTTCGGCGACAAGGGCGGCCTCTACCGCGCCCTCGCCAAGCGTCACACCGATGCCCTGCTCATCGCCCTGCGGGCCGCGCTCGACGCACCCGCCGAGCGCCGCCGGCGCGTGGAATCGACGCTCGACACCTATCTCGCGGCGATCGAGGCCCGCCCGCAGGTCTACCGCTTCCTGATGCACCCGTCCGACGACTCGGCACCCTCGACCGAGCAGGGCTTCGATGTCGGAAGGCACTCCGCACCGCTGCTGCGTCGGCTCGGCGAGGAACTCGCCCTGGTGATCGCCGAGCGGGTGGACCTGGGCCCGGACAATGATGCCATGGCCCGCATCTGGGGCCACGGCATCGTCGGCATGATGCACGCGGCGGGCGACTGGTGGCTGGGTGAACGCCCTTGCTCCCGCGAACAGTTGGTTCGCAGCCTGGCGGATCTGCTGTGGGGCCGGCTGGCCGACGCGGGCGACCGGCCCGGCGGCCCGGGATTCTGAGGGTCTGTGCGGTCAGCCGCCCGCCGCCCAGGGCGCCCGGCGGGCCGCGCGCAGCGCCCTCGCCCGGCGCAGCCCGGTCAGCCGGTCCGTATACACCGTGCCTTCGAGGTGGTCGCACTCGTGCTGCAGGCAACGGGCGAAGAAGCCGGTGCCGGTGACCCGTACCGGCTCGCCCTCGACCGTCACGCCCTCGACGACGGCACGGTCGAAGCGCGGGGTGCCGGCCTCGATGCCGGGCAGCGAAAGACAGCCCTCCGGGCCGCGTAGGGTGATGCCGTCCGCCTCGACCAGCTTCGGGTTGACGAGATGCCCGAGGTGACGGACGTCGTCGTCGTCCGGGCAGTCGTACACGAACACCCGCAGTGGAACGCCGACCTGATTGGCCGCGAGTCCGACTCCCTGGGCCGCGTACATGGTGGCGTACATGTCCTCGACGAGGCGGGCGAGCGAGGGACCGAAGTCCGTGACGGGTTCGCAGGCACTGTGCAGCACCGGATCACCGAGCAGACTCATGGCACGAATCAGTCCGGAACTGCCGGGGATCGGGCGGTTTCGCATGGAGGCAATCGTACGTTCCACGTGACCTCCACCTTCCCGGCGGTGCCGCGGTGCGGTCGCCGCGCCGGACATCGATAGGCTGGGCGTGGACCGATGCAAGGAGGATCTAGGACGATGGCAGGCAACACGGAGCCGCTGTCGCCGCGGGCCAAGCTGGCCGTGACGGCGGGTAAGGCCGCGGCAGCGGTGTCGCGCGCTGCGGGGCGCGGCAGCGGATCGGTGATCGGCGGCCGGGTGGCGCTCAAGCTCGACCCCGACCTGCTGGGGCGGCTGGCGCAGCACCTGGACGTGATCCTCGTGTCGGCGACGAACGGCAAGACGACGACGACCCGGCTCATCGCCGAGGCACTGCGGGCCGCGGGCCCGGTCGTGTCGAACGCGCTCGGGGCGAACATGCCGGCGGGCATCACCTCGGCGCTGGCAGGCGGCTCGGACGCGAAGTACGGCGTGATAGAGGTCGACGAGAAGTACCTCGCCGGGGTCGCTCGCGACACGACGCCCAAGGTGATCGCGCTGCTCAACCTCTCCCGCGACCAGTTGGACCGCGCCGCGGAGACCCGGATGCTCGCGGAGAAGTGGCGTGAGGGGCTGTCCGGTTCGAAGGCCGTGATCGTCGCCAACGCCGACGACCCGCTGATCGTCTGGGCGGCGTCCTCCTCTCCCAATGTGGTGTGGGTCGCGGCCGGCCAGGCGTGGAAGGACGACGCCTGGTCCTGCCCTTCCTGCGGCGGTGTAATGCAGCGTCCCGGCGACGACTGGTTCTGCGGCGAGTGCGGATTCCGCCGCCCCGCCCCCAGCTGGGTGCTGCACGGCGACTACGTCCTGGACCCGCACGGTTCGGCGTGGCCGATCCACCTCCAGCTGCCCGGCCGCGCCAACAAGGCCAACGCCACCAGCTCCGCCGCCGTGGCCGCCGTCTTCGGCGTGCCGCCGCAGGTCGCGCTGGAGCGCATGTACCAGGTGCAGGCCGTCGCGGGCCGCTACGACGTGGTCAGTTTCCTCGGCCGTGAGCTGCGACTGCTGCTGGCGAAGAACCCGGCGGGCTGGCTCGAAACGTTTTCCCTGATCGACCCGCCGCCCACCCCGGTGATCCTCTCGGTCAACGCCCGTGGCGCGGACGGCACGGACACCTCCTGGCTGTGGGACGTGGACTACACCCAGCTCGCCGGTCACCCGATCTTCGTGCTGGGCGACCGCAAGCTGGACCTCGCGGTCCGTCTCGAAGTCGCCGGTCTCGACTTCCGGGTCTGCGAGAACCTCGACGAGGCCGTGCAGCAGGCCCCGCCCGGCCGTATCGAGGTCATTGCCAACTACACCGCCTTCCAGGACCTGCGCCGTCGTGTCGGCAACTGACCCCGGCCCCGGCCACCTCCGGAGAGGACGAAGCATGAGCAACAACGGTCTGCGTCTGGTCTGGGTCTACCCCGACCTCCTCAGCACCTACGGCGACCAGGGCAATGCGCTCGTGGTGGAGCGCCGGGCCCGCCAGCGCGGTCTCGACGTGCAGCGCGTCGACGTCCGCAGCGACCAGCCGGTCCCGACGTCCGGCGACATCTACCTGATCGGCGGCGGTGAGGACCGGCCGCAGCGCCTCGCCGCGGAGCGGTTGCGCCGCGACGGCGGGCTCAGCCGGGCCGCGTCCAACGGCGCGATCATCTTCTCGGTCTGCGCCGGGTACCAGATCCTCGGCCATGAGTTCATCAACGACCTGGGTGAGCGCGAGCCCGGTCTCGGGCTGCTCGACGTGGTCTCCACCCGCGGCGAGGGGGCCCGGTGCGTCGGTGACGTACTGGCCGACATCGACCCGCGCCTCGGCCTGCCGCCGCTGACCGGTTTCGAGAACCACCAGGGCATCACCCATCTCGGCCCGACGGCACGGCCGTTCGCCCGGGTGCAGTTCGGCGGCGGCAACGGCACCGGCGACGGCACCGAGGGTGCGTACAACGACACCGTCTTCGGTACGTACATGCACGGGCCCGTGATGGCGCGCAACCCGCTGATCGCGGATCTGCTGCTGAAGCTGGCGCTGGATGTCAACGCCCTGCCTCCGACGGACGACCGCTGGTACGAGGCGCTGCGCGCCGAGCGCATCGCCTCGGCGACCCAGCCCGCCTGATGAGGCACAGAGCGTCCGGCAATCGAGGGGCGGGAGGAGGAGCGGGGCTGGGTGCGTGCAGCTGCAAGGCGGAGGAGGAAAGCAACGCGAATGGGGTCTCCCCTGCTCGAGCGAAGCCGAGAGCTTGGGGAAGTCGGTGACCGACGACAACGCCGGAGGGGGTCCCCTGGCCCTTGAGGCCTTGGGGGAGTGCGTGCCCAGCCCCGCTACGCCGCCCCCCGATTGCCGGACGCTCTTGCTTTCGCTCAGCTGAGCGGCGTCCAGCAGGCGGACGCCCGGTTCGGTCCCGCCACCCTGCGCCGGTAGGGTGGCGGGGATCCAACCGGACGACGTGGTCCGGTCGTCGGCCCACGTTGCAAAGGTTTCCCGGGCAATGCGAATTGGTGTGCTCACCTCCGGCGGCGACTGCCCCGGCCTCAACGCCGTCATCCGTTCCGTCGTGCATCGCGCGGTGGTCGACCACGGCGACGAGGTCATCGGCTTCCACGACGGGTGGAAGGGTCTCCTCGAGTGTGACTACCGCAAGCTCGACCTCGACGCGGTCGGCGGCATTCTCGCCCGCGGCGGTACGATCCTCGGCTCCTCCCGGGTCCAGCCCGCCCATCTGCGGGGCGGCGTCGAACAGGCCAGGGGCCACGTCGCCGATCTGGGTCTCGACGCAATCATCCCGATCGGCGGCGAGGGCACTCTCAAGGCGGCCAATCTGCTCTCCGAGGCGGGCCTGCCGATCGTCGGCGTACCGAAGACGATCGACAACGACATCGCCTCCACCGATGTGACCTTCGGCTTCGACACCGCCGTCGGTGTCGCCACCGAGGCACTCGACCGGCTGAAGACCACCGCCGAATCCCACCAGCGGGTGCTGATCGTCGAGGTCATGGGCCGCCACACCGGCTGGATCGCCCTGCACTCGGGCATGGCGGCCGGTGCGCACGCCATCGTCGTGCCGGAGCGCCCCTTCGACATCGACGAGCTGACCGAGCTGGTCGGCAAGCGCTTCTCGGCCGGCAAGAAGTTCGCGATCGTCGTCGTCGCCGAGGGCGCCAAGCCGCGTCAGGGCGGCTCCATGGAATTCGAGCAGGGCACCAAGGACATCTACGGGCACGAGCGGTTCGCGGGCGTGGCCACGCAGCTCTCCATCGAGCTGGAGCAGCGGCTGGGCAAGGAGGCCCGCCCGGTGATCCTCGGCCATGTGCAGCGCGGTGGCACCCCGACCGCGTACGACCGTGTTCTCGCCACCCGTTTCGGCTGGCACGCGGTGGAGGCCGCGCACCGCGGCGAATTCGGCATGATGACGGCGCTGCGTGGCACGGACATCGCGATGGTGCCGCTGGCTGAGGCCGTGGAGACCCTCAAGACGGTCCCGGCCGAGCGCTACGCCGAGGCGGAGTGCGTGCTCTGAGCGACACCCCTGTCCGACGAACTGCCCCCGGCCGCAGCTGCGGCCGGGGGCAGTTCTACTCTGGTCGGGACAACCGGCACGAAACGGGGACGTCCCCAGCGGGAGTGAACAGATGGATCACAGCGGGCACGGCATGAACATGGATCTGCCGCCGTTCACGCTGGGACGTGGGCTTCAATTCTCCGCGGACCCGTTCTTTCTCATCGGCTGCGTGCTCGCCATCGGCCTGTACGGGTACGCCGTGCTGCGGCTGCGCAGGCGCGGGGACAGCTGGCCGGCCGGCCGGATCGTCTTCTTCGTCGTCGGTGTGCTGTCCATCGCCCTGGTGATGTGCACCAAGCTGAACGACTACGGCATGGTCATGTTCAGCGTGCACATGGTGCAGCACATGGTGATCAGCATGCTGTCGCCGATCCTGCTGCTGCTGGGCGCTCCGGTGACACTGGCGCTGCGCGCACTCCCGGTCGCGGGGCGTGACCGCACCGGTCCGCGTGAGCTGCTGCTCATGTTGCTGCACAGCCGGTACATGAGGATCATCACGCATCCGGTCTTCACGATTCCCCTCTTCATCGCCAGCCTGTACGCCCTGTACTTCACCCCGCTCTTCGACTTCCTGATGGGTTCGAAGACCGGGCACATCGCGATGATGGTGCACTTCCTCGCGGTCGGTCTGGTGTTCTTCTGGCCGATCATGGGCGTCGACCCGGGGCCGCACCGGCCCGGCTATGTGATGCGGATGCTGGAGCTGTTCGCGGGGATGCCGTTCCACGCGTTCTTCGGTATCGCGCTGATGATGGCGACGACGCCGATGGTGGAGACGTACAAGAACCCACCGGCCTCGCTCGGCGTCGACGCGTTGAGCGATCAGAACTGGGCGGGCGGCATCGCCTGGGCATTCAGCGAGATCCCGTCGGTGCTGGTGCTGATCGCGCTGGTCTTCCAGTGGTACCGCTCCGAGCAGCGCACGGCGAAGCGCTCCGACCGGGCGGCCGACCGGGACGGGGACCAGGAGCTGCAGGCGTACAACGCCTATCTCGCCTCGTTGCAGGCGCGCGGGCAGTAGCGGTGGGCATACCTCCGGGGTGACGATGGCATCCACGGCCGCGCGGCCGATGAGGAGGGTGCGGGCATGTCCGGATCCACGAAAACCATGGGAGTGATCACCGTGGCGTCCCTGGTGGCGGTCACCGCCTACACGGTGGCGCTGGGGAGCAGCGGCTGGCTCTGGTTCGGATGGGTGGTGCTCGGTCTGATCACCCTGGGGATGGTTGCGACGCGCGAGTCCTGAGCCGGGTGGGTCACCCGGCTCAGAACCTGTCGGGTGACCTTCGATCGGAGAGCGGACGCGGCATGGTGCGTGCGATTCCAAGGCGCCGGGACGGCCTCGGATGGGGTCTCCCCTGCTCGACCGGAGTTGAGAGTTTGGGGAAGGAGCTACTAGGGCATTTCGGCAACGCCGGAAGCGTGCGTGCCAGGGCGTGGCCGCCCGATCAGAGGTCACCCGACAGGCTCTCAGGCCGGCCGGGCTCAGAAGCGGAAGACCGGTCCGGTGACCGCGTCCATCACGCAGGCGTTGGGGAACGTCCGCTGCCAGCGGACGGGGCGCCCGTCCCAGTTACCGGTGGCGGTGGCCGTCACCGGGTCGTACCCCTCGATGCACAGACGCGGACTGCCGGGCAGGGCGTCCAGATCGCCTTCCGCCCGGTCGATCGCCGCGCAGGCGGCGGCCGCATGGGGGTGATGGGCATCCGGGGCGGGCGGGCAGAACAGTGCGACGCCACGGATCCAGGTGTTCTCGCTGCCCGAGACGGTGAGGAGGAGCCCGCGGTCCGGCACCAGGTCCTTGGACTCGGCGGCCGCGGCAGGCACCGCGACGGTGAGGGTGAGCAGGGCAGCGGCGGCGAGAGCGGCGCGCAGGCGCATCGGAGAACTCCTGTGGCTCGGGGGATCCAGGGCATCCCGGGGACGGGCCGGGTGCGTCTCAGGCGTCCTGGACGGCCCGCATTCGGGAACCCGGCAAGATGATCTTCTGAGTTCGCACCGGGCAAGGAACCGCGCCGTGGTCCCACCCTCCGGAGTCAGCCGGCGGGTCCGGCTGGAGTACCGCCCGGCGGGGTTCCCTGCACCCGGACGGATTCGTCCGGCGGGGCACCCCGAGCGTCTGCCCTCCCCCGGTCACGGCGCCCTTTATGTTCGGATCACCGTGCTGTCGGAGCGGCGGCACGGATCCGAGGAGCTCTTGTGATGGGGAACCTTGCAAGGACAGCCGCTGCCGTGATCAACGCTGGCCACAGCCCGCGCCCGGGGCATGATCGGCGTCGACACCAACGCCGACCACTTCGCCGCCTACCACCTCGACCGGCAAGGCAACCCGGTCGGCGACCCGCACCGCTTCGGCTACGACCTGTCCGGTTCGGCCGGTCACCGCGACGCCCAGATCCGCCACGCCCCGACCCGGCTGATCAACTGGGCCAAGCAGGCCGGTGTCGCCGCGATCGGCATCGAAGACCTTGACTTCACCGCCGAGAAGACCCGCGAGAAGCACGACCGCCGGAAGAGGTTCCGGCAGCTGATCTCCGGTATGCCCACCGGGAATCTCAAGGCCCGGCTGGTCTCCATGGCCGTCGAACAGGGCATCGCGCGGTGCGGGCATCGGTGAGCGGCCCACCAGCGCCCCCGAACCCGGCATCGACGCCTACGTCTGGGCGAAGCCCCCGGGCGAGTCGGACGGCAACAGCCAGCCCGTCGACAACGACGAAGGCAAGGGCTTCGACCGGATGTGCGACCCGACGTACACCGGAAACGGCCGCAACGGCAACAACCTGACCGGCGCCCTGCCGAACTCCCCGCTGGCGGGCCACTGGTTCTCCGCGCAGTTCCAGGAGCTGGTACGCAACGCCTACCCGCCGCTGGACGGCAGCGGCGGTGGTGACGACACCCAGGAGCCGACCGCGCCCACGGGTCTGAAGGTCACGGGGAAGACCAGTGGCAGCGTCTCGCTGTCATGGACGGCGTCGACCGACGACACCGCTGTGACCGCCTACGACGTGTACCGCTCGGGAGTTCAGGTGGGTTCCACCGCGTCGACCTCCTACACGGACACGGGCCTGACGGCCTCGACCGCGTACAGCTACACGGTCAAGGCGCGGGACGCTGCCGGTAATGTCTCGGCGGCCTCCGCGGCGGTCTCGGCCACGACCGACCAGGGCGGCGGCACCGGGAACGGCACCCTCAAGGTCCAGTACAAGAACACCGATTCCTCCGCCACCGACAATCAGATCCGGATGGGTCTGCAACTGGTCAACACCGGCTCCACCGCGGTGGATCTGTCCACGGTGAAGGTGCGGTACTGGTTCACGCCCGAGGCCGGTGCGAGCACCTTCGGCACTGTGCGACTACGCGGTCATCGGCTGCTCCCATGTGAACATCGGAGTGTTCTCCTCGGGCGGTTCGGCTGCGGGGGCCAGCCACTACCTGGAGGTCGGCTTCAGCAGCGGCAGCCTGGCCGCCGGAGCCTCCACCGGGGAGATTCAGCTGCGGCTGAACAAGACCGACTGGTCCAACTTCAACGAGGCCGACGACTACAGCCGTGGAACCAACACGGCCTACGCCGACGCTTCGAAGATCGCCGTCTATGCGGGCGGCACCCTCTCCTGGGGCACCGCTCCCTGACCGGGTTTCCCCGTCGCCGTCCGTATGGCCGGCGACGGGCCGAGGGCCGGGCGAGGGACACGCCCGGCGCGATCCGCCCCCTGTCGCTCTCCCGGCAGGGGGCGGCCGGTGTTTCTCAGACCGACCGGCACATGGGGGCGGCGTCGCGGGGCTGGGCACGCACACCTGTGGCGTTGCCGTCAGTCGACAACTCCCCCATAGCCCTGAAGCATGGGGGGACCCCCTTCGCGTTGCCTCCCTCCTCCGCCTTGCAGCTGCACGCACCCAGCCCCGCTCCTTCTCCCACCCCCCATGTGCCGGTCGGTCTCAGGCGGGCTGAATCCCGGGACGGCCCGCCTCGGTCACGAGCGAGGTGCGGGTCGAGACAGGGGCGCCGGGGGTGGTGACGTACGGGAGGACCCGGAAGTCGGCGCGGCAGCTCTCCTTGGTCAACGAGCAACGTACGTATCCGCGCTGGAAGTTGGTGAACTTGATGTGCTCGTTCGCCGCGAGCAGTCTGGCCCCGGAGGGGTCCAGGTCCATCCCGTCCTTCGTGGTGGAGATGGACGAGCCGACGAACTCGACACCGAGCGTGGGCGATTCGGGGTCGTCGAAGTTCTGCTTCAGATCGGCGGCGAGGTGACGGTGCATGTCACCGGTCAGTACGACGGGGTTGCTCACGCTGCGGTCGGTGATCTCCTTGAACAGCCGCCTGCGTGCGTCCACATAACCGTCCCAGAAGTCCATCACGAATGCCTGGCCGGGGCCCGGGTCGGTGTCGACCTGGGTCACGGGGATCTGCTGGGAGATCATGTTCCACGTCGTGTCCGACCGCCCGAGGCCGCGGTAGAGCCACTGCTCCTGTTCCGGGCCGAGGATGGTGCGGCCGGGTGTAAGCCGTTCGTCGCAGCCGCTCTTCGTGCCGTCGCCGCAGGGCTGGTCGTCGCGGAAGAGCCTGGTGTCGAGGATATGGAACGTGGCCATCCGCCCGTAGCGCAGGCTGCGGTACATCCGGGCCTCGAAGCCGTTCGGCTTGTTCGGCAGCCTCAGCGGCAGATGTTCGTAGTACGCCTGGAAGGCCGCCGCCGCGCGTTGCCGGAAGACCGCCGGGTCCTGGTCGGGTTCGGTGTCGGCCTTGGACCTGTCGCGTGCCCAGTTGTCCTCGACCTCGTGGTCGTCCCAGACGACGGCGAACGGGTGGACCCGGTGGGCGGCGATGAGGTCGGGGTCGAAGCGGTGGAGTGCGTGGCGGTTGCGGTACTGGACGAGGTCCATCGGCTCGGGGCGCAGTTCGGCGGCGACGGGGACGTTGCGCACGCCGCCCATCGCGTCGATGGCGTTCTCGTAGATGTAGTCGCCGAGATGCAGGACCAGGTCGACGTCCTCCTCGGCAAGGTGCCGGTAGGCGGTGTAGAAGCCTTCGAACCACGCCTGGCAGGAGACGAACGCGAAGTCGAGTTCTTTGGGGCGGCTGTGCGGCGGGGGTGCGGTGCGGGTGCGGCCCACGGGGCTGTGCACACCACCGGCGCGGAAGCGGTAGTAGTAGTGCCTGCCCGGCTGCAGCCCGGAGACCTCGACGTGGACGGAATGGGCGAGTTCGGGCACTGCGCGGGTCCGTCCCCGGCGTACGACGGATCGGAAGCGTTCGTCGCGGGCGATCTCCCACTGGACGTCGACGGAGTACGGCGGCATGCCTCCGGCCCCGTCGGGGGCGAGGGGCTGGGGCGCGAGGCGGGTCCACAGCACGAATCCGTCCGGCCATGGATCGCCGGAGGCGACCCCCAGAGTGAACGGGTCGTCGTGGAAGGGGGCGTCACCCCAGGCGTTGCCCGCCGACAGGCCGGCCGCGGCGAGGGCCATCCCGACCGTCCCGCCGAGCATCGCCCGTCTGCCGAACCCTCCGGTGCCGCCTGGCCCACTGTTCATTTGCATGGAACTCGTCCCTTCGTCGGGCGGGATCCCGTGCGGTACGGGGTGGGATCGGCGCGTGATTTCACGTCCGCCCATGTGGTAATCACAGGCTGGATATCACAGGGGAATCACACGCCACAAGACCACGCTTCGTTGGTCGCAATGCCGTTCACGGGCGGTTAGTTGGGGAGACATCGGTCATTTGCCGAGGTGGCTGAGGACGGGTCGGCAATACCCTTGACACCCCTCAGAGGTGCTCATAGTCTCCACGCCACAGAATTAACGTTAGATTTCACATCGGGAAAATCGGTGCGACGGAAGGACGTGCTCGTGTCCGGTCCCTCGGCAGCGGATGTACCCGCCCACCGTCCCGCCGAAGGAGCAGCGGCCGGACGTCCCGAAGACCGGACGCTGCGGCCGTACGGTCTGCGATGCGAGCACCGCACCACTCCGCTGGGGATCGACGAACCCGCGCCCCGGCTCTCCTGGCGGCTCGCGTCCGATCGCCGTGGCGACGACCCGGTGGCCTACCGGGTCCGTGTCGCCGAACGCCCCGAGGAGCTGGACGGGGGCGGTCGACTCCTGTGGGACACGGGCCGGGTGGCTGATCCCCATGCGGCCGCCGTGGAGTACGCCGGACCCGCTCTCCTGGGCCGTACGCGCTATCACTGGCAGGTCTGCGTCTGGCCGGCCGGAACGGCGGTGCCCGCCGAGGCCACGTCCTGGTTCGAGACGGCCTTCACCGAAGCCGGGGCTTGGCGGGCGTCGTGGATCACTCACGACCGGCATCCGGTCGACGTCATGGACGCGCCCACCGAGGGCGAGTTCGCCCTCGACGACCACGGGCTCGCCCCGTGCCCCGTCCTGCGACGCACCTTCACCGGCTCGCCCGGCACGCCGGCCCGGCTCCTTGTCAGCGCGCGTGGCCTGTACGAGGTCCGGCTCAACGGCGTACGGGTCGGCGACGCCGAACTCGCCCCCGGCTGGACCGATTACCGCTGCCGCGTCCAGTACCAGACGTATGACGTGACCGCGTTGCTGCGTGAGGGTGAGAACGTTCTTGCCGCGACCGTCGCCGACGGCTGGTGGAGCGGATTCGTCGGCTTCGAGCCGCGCAGGGCCGGAGCACACTACGGCTCGTTCCCCCAGTTCCTGGCCGAGCTTCACCTCACCGGTCCGGACGGCCGCAGTACCGCGATCGTCACCGACGAGACGTGGCGCACCAGCACGGGAGCCATCCGTCACGCGGATCTGCTCATGGGCGAGTGCCATGACCTGCGGCACGCGGCCGACGGCTGGGAACTGCCCGGCTTCGACGACACCGGCTGGTCCCCGGCCCTGGTCGCGGACGCAGACCACCATCTGCTCGTGGCGTCCGTCGACGAGCCCGTGCGGGCGATGGCCGAACTGCGTCCGTGCTCGGTCAGGCGCATCTCGCCGGATACCCACATCGTCGACTTCGGCCAGAACCTCGCCGGGCGCGTACGGCTGCGGATCGGTGAACTCGCCGCCGGGGCACGGGTGGTTATCCGCCATGGCGAGGTGCTGGACGAGTCGCACCAGCTGTACACGGCCAATCTGCGGACCGCCGCCGCGACCGATGTGCTCGTCGGGGACGGGCGTCAGGACATCGTGTTCCAGCCGCGATTCACCTATCACGGGTTCCGCTACGCGGAGATCAGTGGAGTCCCGGAGCTGACCGAGTCCGATGTCGTCGCTGTGGCGCTGCACAGCGACACCCCGTGGGCCGGGGAGTTCGACTGCTCGGACGCCGAGCTCCGGCGGCTCCACGACTGTGTGGCGTGGGGACAGCGCTCAAACTTCGTCAGTGTGCCCACGGACTGTCCGCAGCGCGACGAGCGGCTCGGCTGGCTGGCCGACGCGCAGGTCTTCCTGCCGACGGCCGCGCTCAACGCGGACGTCGCGGCGTTCTTCACCAAGTGGCTGCGCGACATCGATGACGCCCGCACACCCGACGGCGGCTTCACCAATGTCGCCCCGCGCCTCGTGGGGGTCTGTGACGAAGGCGCGCCCGGCTGGGGCGACGCGGGTGTGATCATCCCGTGGCACCTCTACCGCACCTACGACGACCCGCGGTTCCTCGCCCGGGCGCTGGAGGGAATGCGCGCCTGGGTCGATCTGATTCACCGCCACAACACGGATCTGGTCTGGCGCAGGCGGGTGGGTCCGCACTTCTCCGACTGGCTCGCTCCCGGCACCCCCACCCCGCGCGATGTCATCGCCACGGCCTGCTTCGCACACAGTGCCCGCCTCACGGCGAAGGCTGCCGATGCCCTGGGACAGAAAGACGTCGCGGATCATTACCACCAGCTGGCCGACGACATTCGTCGCACGTTCGCGGAGCACTTCGTCACCGTCGAGAGTGCCGCTGCCGCACTTCCTGCCGTACGTGTCGCAGGGGACACCCAGACCGGCTATCTCGTCGCCCTCGCCTTCGAGTTGCTGCCCGCGGGCCTCGTCGACGCCGCCGCACACCGTCTCGGTGAAATCGTCGAGTCGGCCGGACCCGCCCTCCTGACCGGTTTCCTCGGGGTCGCGCTCGCCGCGCCCGTCCTCGACGCCCATGGGCGGGCCGACCTCGCCCATGCGCTCCTGCACCGTGACGAAGTGCCTTCGTGGCGGTTTCCGCTGCGGCACGGCGCCACCACGATCTGGGAACGCTGGGACGGGTGGACCCCCGATACCGGGTTCCGCGCACCGTCGATGAACTCCTTCAACCACTACGCGCTCGGCTCGATCGGCGAATGGCTCTACCGCGGTGTCGCCGGCCTCGACCAGGCGCCGGACTCCACCGGATACCGGCATCTGCGGATACGGCCCCGCCCGGGTGCCCTGCGCCACGCGAGCGCCCGCCACGAATCGGTCCGTGGCACCGTCGAGGTGACATGGGAGAGACACCGCGGCCGGCTCGCCCTGCGGGTCCTGGTGCCGCCCGGCTCCACCGCCGATGTGTACGTGCCCACCACGGACCCCCGCTCGATCCGCGAATCGGGCGTGGCCCCGAGGGCCGACGACCGCCACATCACGCTGCTCGCGATCGCCTCCGACCACGTTCGCTACCGCGTGTCCTCCGGTGCCTACCGCTTCACCGCGACTCATCCACCGGCAGACGGCCACGCCGGGACGTCTCCGGCGGACCGGCCCGAGCCGGCGCTCACCCGGAGCCGACGCACATCAGGACCGGCGGCGAAACCATCGTCCGCCCGTTCGCACGAGGAGGACACACCATGACGACGGGTTCTCGCAGCCGGCCGGGCCGGCACACGGTCGGGCGCCGGGGTTTTCTCCGTATCAGCGGTGGGGCCGCGGCGCTCGCCGCCCTTCCCCCCGCACTGACCGCCTGCTCCGATTCGAGCGGCGGCTCCGGCAAGCTGCGCATCGTCGGCGTCGCCGACCAGCAGAAGCCGATCGAGGAACTCGTCGCGCTCTACCGCAAGTCCCACCCGGACGACGAGTTCTCCACCTCCTTCGCGCCCACGGACCAGGTACAGACAGTGGTGCGCACTCAGCTCGCGGGTGGCAACGCCCCCGATGTGCATGTGCTCTATCCCGGCAGCGGCAGCGCCATGTCCATGGTCGAGGTGGCCAGGGCCGGGCTGCTCGCCGACCTCAGCGACCAGGCATGGGCCAAGGAAGTCCCGGCGAACTTCCACCCCGCGTACCGGTACAAGGGCAAGATGTATCTGTATTCGGCGGGAAGCAGCACCATCGGCGCCATCCACAACAAGAAGGCCTTCGCCGAGGCCGGCGTCACGCCGCCGAAGACGTGGAGTGAACTACTCGACGTCTGCGCAAAGTTGAAGGCCAAGGGCGTGATACCGATCGCGCTCGGCGCGCAGACTCCCTGGGTCACCCAACTGATCACCTACGCGCTGGTCCCCAACGCCGTCTACGCGAAGAACCCCGGTTTCGACGCCGAGATGGCAGCCGGGCGGGCACACTTCCGCGGCTCCGGGTGGGCCGACGCGCTGGGCAAGTACCAGGAGTTGCAGCGTCGGGGGTTCTTCAACGACAACCCCAACGGAACGACGTACGAGCAGCAGACATCCATGGTCGCGAGTGGTAAGGCTGCGATGGCCGTCCAGGTCTCCGCCGTACTCGCCAACTTCCGTCAGGCCACCCGGACACCGGACGACCTCGGCATGTTCCCGTTCCCCGGCGGTGACGACGCCGCGAACCTGTGGATCCCGGCGGGCATCGTCGTCGGCCTCGGCGTCTCCGCACGGTCCAAGAAGGCAGCAGGGGCAAAGGCGCTCATCGAGTTCCTCGGGAAGCAGGAGAACGTCAACCGATGGGCGCAGTCCGTCGCCGCGATCCCGTTCAAGCGCGATGCGTCCACCAGGATCGACCCCGTCCTCGATGACTTCCTGCCCGTCATCGACGACAACCGGGCCGTCCCCTTCATGGATCAGAGCTGGCCCAACGCCGAGGTCCAGCCCGCCCATTTCGCCGCCGTACAGAACCTGCTCGCGGGAAAGACGGACGTCGACGGCGCCCTGGGACAGATGGACAAGGCGTACGGGAAGAAATCGTGACGACCACGTCCGAGAAGGCCGCCTTGGGCACGGTCGGCCAGGCCACGGGCGGGCTGCGGGCCGGCTCCGGCCGCCCGGTCCGGCGCCGCGATCACACCGTCCCACCCTGGTTCTTCGTAGTTCCGGCGCTCGTCGTCTACGGCGTCGTCGTCCTGTACCCCAGCCTCGCCGGGGTGATGTACGCCTTCACCGACTGGTCCGGCATCGGCGGCTTCTCCTTCACCGGCCCGGACAACTTCCGGGCCCTGCTCGACGACAGCCGGGCACTGGAGTCCGTCAGCAACACACTGCTGCTCACCGTCGCCGTGGTCGTCGTCCAGAACGGCGTCGGCCTGCTGCTCGCGCTCGGCGTCCACGCCGACATCAAGTCCCGCGCTCTGCTGCGGCTGATCTTCTTCGCTCCCGCCGTCGTCAGCCCCGTCATGGTCGCGATTCTCTGGAAGTACATCTACAACCCCGAGAACGGCGCAGGCCTCAACGGTGTCCTCGGCGCGGTCGGACTCTGCGGTCTGCGTCAGGACTGGCTCGGCAATCCCTCGCTCGCCCTGTGGTCCGTCGCGGCGATGGTCGTATGGCAGTACGCCGGATATTCGATGGTCGTCTTCCTCGCCGGCCTGCAGGGCGTACCCGCCGAACTCCACGAGGCCGCGAGAATCGACGGCGCCGGCTCCTGGCAGCGCTTCCGCTATGTCACCTGGCCGCTGCTGGCCCCGGCCCTGACGATCAACCTCATGCTGTCGACCATCGGCGGTCTCAAACTCTTCGACCAGGTCTACGCCGCGACCAACGGCGGACCCGGCACCTCCAGCGAGACCCTGTCGACCGTGCTGTACAAGGAAGCGTTCGTCTACGGGAAGTTCGGCTACAGTACCGCCGTCGCCCTCGTCCTCGCGCTGTTCGTCGCCGCGGTCTCCCTGGTCCAGCTTCGCTATCTGCGCGCGAGGGAGGTCACCGCGTGATCAGCGACACGTCCCGCGGACCCGCCGAACAGAAACCCGAACGCAGAGGCCGCAGGCCACGGTTCGGGCAGTACGCCCTCGAACTTGTCATGATCGCGGTCGCCGTCGTGTTCCTGTTCCCGGTGTACGCCCTGATCACCCTGGCGATGAAGGACCCCCGGCAGATCTCCGACTCGCCCCTCTCGCTGCCCTCCCCGCCCACCTTCGCCAACTTCGGCGACGCCTGGTCCTCCGCGTCGCTGGGGCCCGCCCTGCTCAACAGCACGGTCATCACCGCTGTCAGTCTGCTGATCCTCGTCGTCCTGGGTTCCACAGGGGCCTACTACCTCGCGCGCCGCGCCCGCGGCATGGGCTACGGCCTGTACATCCTGTTCCTGCTGGGCATCGTGCTGCCCTTCCAGCTCGGCATGATCCCGCTCTACGAACTCGTCGACGACCTGGGCTGGCTCGGCACCTACCAGGGCATGGTGCTCTTCTACACGGGCATCCAACTTCCGTTCACCGTCTTCCTCTACACCGGATTCATCCGGGCCCTGCCGCAGGACTACGCACAGGCCGCGCTCATCGACGGCTGCACCCACCGGCAGGCGTTCACCCGGATCGTCTTCCCTCTGCTGCGCCCCATCACCGGCACCGTGATCATCCTGAACGCCGTGTTCATCTGGAACGACTTCTTCACCCCGCTGCTGTATCTGGGCGGTTCCGGCAAGGAGACCGTGCCCGTCGGTGTGTTCGCGTTCGTCGGCCAGTACGTCTCCGACTACGGACTCGTCTTCGCCGGACTGGTGCTGGCCGCCCTGCCGATCCTGGTGGTGTTCGTGGTCCTCCAGCGATATGTGATCAAGGGCTTCGCGGGCGGTCTCAAGGGCTGAGGGCATCTCATGACACACCCGGCGCACCCACCACTCCCCCCGAGCATCGCGACGGTGCTCGCCGAGCCCCCGCGTGCCTTCTCGCCCACCGCCATCTGGTGGTGGAGCGGAGAACGGCTCGACCACGCGCGGCTGCGGGCACAGCTGGAGCGGTTCGCGGAGGGCGGGGTGCACAACCTCGTGCTCCTCAACCTGGCACCGTCGGGCCCCCTGTTCGGCTCCGACGCCGACGACCCGCCTTTCATGTCCGATGCTTGGTGGGCCCTGCTCGACAGCGTGTGCGACGACGCCCTCGAACTCGGCGTCAGCCTGTGGTTCTACGATCAGCTCGGCTTCTCCGGCGCCGACCTCCAGGCGCGCCTCGTCGACGAACAGCCCGCCCACGCGGGACGTCGGCTCGACCGCCTGCGTGCCGTCGTCGACTCCACAGCGGCAGGGACCGGAGAGCTGCGGTGTCCCCCGGACGGACGGCCGCTCGCGGGCCGCGCCGAACCGGTCGACGCCGGCGGCCGGACAGTCGGCCCGGCAGTCCCGGTCGCGGTGGCCGACGGAGTCGTACGAGCGCCGAGCCCTGGACGCTGGCGCCTGACGCTCCATCATCATGTGCCGCTCGGCTTCGACTACCTCGGTACTCAGGCGTGTGCCTCACTGCTGGACCGGGTGCACGGGGAGTTCGAGCGCCGGCTCGGCGACCGGCTCGGGACCGTCGTCGTCGGCTCCTTCCAGGACGAGCTGCCTTCCCTGCCCACCTGGTCCACCGGTTTCGCCGACGCCTTCGTGCGCCTTCGCGGGTACGACATCACTGCACGGCTGGACGCCCTGTACGGCGACAGCACGGATCCGGACGCCCACCGGGTCCGGCGCGACTTTCAGGTGACCCGTGCCGAGCTGGCCGAGGAGGCGTTCTTCCGGCCGCTGGCCGCCTGGCACGACCGCCACGGCCTGCTCATCGGCTGCGACCAGCAGGACCCGGCCCGTGCCGGACACCCCGTCGCGGGCGTGGAGTTGTACGCCGACTACGCCCGCACCCACCGCTGGTTCTCGGCCCCCGGCTCCGACCACCACGGGGACGCCCGCATCCATTCCTCGCTCGCCCACCTCTACGGCCGCCCCCGCACCTGGATCGAGGCCTTCCACTCCACCGGCTGGGGCGGCACGCCGGAGGAGACCTTCGACTGGCTGCTGCCGTGGCTCCGCGCGGGCGCGACCCTCTACAACCCGCATGCCGTCTACTACACGACCAAGGGCGGCTGGTGGGAGTGGGCGCCACCCGCAACCGACTGGCGTCAGCCGTACTGGCGCCACCACCGCGTCTTCGCCGACGCCGTGACCCGGCTGTGCGCGATCCTGAGCCTCGGCCACCACCTGTGCGACATCGCGATCCTGTTGCCCACCACCACAGCCCAGGCCGGTACCGCTTTGGACGGGGTCACGGATGCTGCGGCGCGGGCCCAGTCGACGTATCTCCGACTCACCGGTGACATGACCTGGTTCCATACCCGGCCGGGCATCATGGACCGTCTCGGTCTCGACGCCGACGTCATCGACGACGCATCCCTGGCGCGTGCCCGGATCGCTCCGTCCGACGGCGGTGTACGGCTGAGGGTCGCGGACGAGGCGTACGCCACGATCGTGCTGCCCTCGTGCACTGTCCTGGAACGGGACACCGCACGCCGGCTCATCGAATTCGCCTCCTCTGGCGGGAAGTTGATCGCGGTCGGCGCCCTTCCCGAGCATGTCATCGGCCCCGGGTCGGCGACCGCGCTTGCCGAGCTGCGCGCGTGTTTCGCGGACGGCCGGGCCGTTGCCGTCCCCATGACGGACGATCCGGGCGACTCGCTCGCCGCGGCGCTCGCCGTGGGGCACCCGGTGGTCCGGGCCCCGGTCCCCGCACTCGCGCGCCGTGTGGACGGCGCCACGGTGGTGTTCCTGACCGCCGCCGCCCCACGGGCAACCCGAGCGGCCGTCGCGGCCCCCGACGAGCGGGGCGCCGCACTGGGCTGGCTGGATGCCCGGTACGACTTCGATCCGGACCGCTATGCGCGCGGCGCACGGGTGCGGGTGCGGGACGTGGCGGGCCCGGCGGTCCTGCTGGATCCGTTCGGCGGCGCTCCCCGGACGCTTCCGGTGCGGCCCGCCGATGACGACGTCCGGGCCGTGGAGGTCGATGTCCCCTTCGATACGGGCCCCGCAGCAGTGCTGGTCTTTCCGGCGGGAACCCAAGAGACGGCCTTGCCCATAGCAGCCGACGCACCCGCGCCGGACGTCACCACCATCGAGATCCCTCCGGACGCGGACTGGGACATGACGCTCGTGCCGACCCTCGACAACACCTGGGGAGACTTCGCCCGCCCCTCGGCCGGGCCGCCCGCCGGCCCGGCCGTCACCGAACGCCGGACCTTCCGGCACCGCGTGGAAGAGGCCGGGGAGGACGGCGTACGCGACGGATGGGCCGTGCCGGACCGCACCGATGAGCCGGTCGCGGCCACGGTCCACGCGACGTTCGGTCCGCACGCGATCGTGCTCGGCGACCGCCCCGGCCACGACGTCCCGTCGGCCCTCGAGTGGTCCGACACCCTGGGCGTGTACAAGGACCCGATCCACCGTGCCGTTCTGGGGCCCAAAGGGCATGTGCCGGAGGAGTTCGTACACATCGGCCCCACCGCCGCCGACGAGCTGGTGCGGCTGCGCATGGAACTGCACCTCGACGAGGCCTTCGACGGACACCTCGCGATCGGGGCCGCGGCGGCGAAGCGGGCCCGGCTCGACGGGACCCCCGTTTTCCTGGACGACGAGGGCCACCTTGCGATGGGCCCGGTAGGAGTGGCAGCGGGCCGCCGTCTGCTCGAACTGGAGCTGACACCTGATCAGGATTGTGACCTGCGGGCGCATGTGGCACTCGTACGCGATCCGGAGCGCTACCGGCGTCCGGAATGGATTCACGCCTCCGGGACGATGGGCATGACGCTGCATCTCCCGGACCTCCCCGTCCGGGCCGTCGTCCAGGTGGCCGCGCGCGTGCCGTGCGTACTGCGCGTCAATGGACGAGTGGTGGGCAGGCAAGGCGGATTCGACCCGTACGCCGAACACGCGGTCCCGCGCGTGCGACGGCATGACGTGGCGGCGGCCCTGCGCATCGGTGACAACGACATCACGGTGGAGACGTCCGGGGGCGGCGACCGCGCGGTCCTGGTGGATGCGGTTTTCGACGACGGGAACGGCAATCGTGTCGCGACCCTGCACAGCGACGCCCGCTGGTGGGCCGAGAGCGCGGACGGACGTGTGCCGGTCGCGGTACGTCGCGCGCCGATGGGTGACCCGGCCGCGCTGTATCTGCGCCGCCGCCCTCATCCGCTGCCGGGCGCCGCCTGGCTGGATCCGACCGCGGACGACGGCACGGTGGTGCCGGTCCGGTTCGCGGTCCCGGGGCGCCGGGGAGCGGTTGAGTGGCTGTGGTGCGAACTGCCGCCGGGCGCCACCCGGTTGACCGCGCTCGTGCGCGGCGAGACGACTGTCTTCGTGGACGGCTCCGAGTGCACTGGGCCCGTCACCGCCGTCGACTCGCGGGACGTGCTGACCGTGACCGTCGGCCTTTCGGCCGGTGGCCCCTCCGGGCCCCGGACCGCGGCCCTGCGCGTGCGGACGCGCCCCGGGTACGAGGGGGGCGCCGCGCTGGCCGGGCCCGTGCGCTGTGAAGTGGGGCCCGGGCGGATTCGCGTCGGCGACTGGGAGACGCACGGCCTCGCCGAGTACAGCGGCGGTGTGCGGTACCGCCGCGTGGTGACCGTGCCCGCCGAGATCACCCCGGGGCAGGTGTCGCTCGACCTCGGACGGGTCCGCGGGACCGCGGAGGTGCGGGTCGGCGGCGTCGCCGCGGGGGTGCGCGTGTGCTCCCCGTACGTCTTCGATCTGACAGGTCTGATCGGGCCCGGAGCCAATACCCTCGACATCACCGCGTTCGGGACGCTGGCGCCGCACCTGGACGCGACGAGCCCGACCCACTTCGTCTTCCCGGGCCAGCGTGTCAGCGGTTTGCTGGGTCCCGTACGGCTGCGGGTCGGCGGTTCCGACAGGGGTCAGGGGCAGCTGTGACACCGTCCTGACCTCCCCGTGTCGATGTCGTCGCGACCACCCCGCTTTCGTCGCCCCGGCCACCCCGTCAAGATTGCGTGAAGAGATCACCGTTTCGCGCCAAGAACGCGCCATTGGCTGCCGTCACCGGCCGGAAGCGGGATCACCCTGAGCGGACCCGATCAAAGGACCGCGCAGCACATGTCTCTTCTCACCTCAGACCCCGGTACGGCACCAAGGGCCGAGGAACCCCCCGATACCGGGGCCCGGCACAAGCTCACCACCCTCACCGGCCTCGCCGCGCTCTCTCTCGACGCAATGGCCTCGGTGGCGTACGGGCCCGAGGCGATCGTTCTGGTCCTGGCAGCGGCCGGCGGCCACGGGCTCGGCTTCACGCTCCCCGTCACGCTGGCGATCGCCGTCCTCCTGGCCGTCCTCGTGGCCTCGTACCGCCAGGTCATCGCGGCCTTCCCGGACGGTGGCGGAAGCTATGCGGTCGCCAAAGCGCATCTGGGCCGCCGCACCAGCCTGGTCGCCGCCGCGTCCCTGGTTCTGGACTACGTCCTCAACGTGGCCGTCGCCGTGACCGCGGGCGTGGCAGCGCTGACCTCCGCCTTCCCGGAGTTGTACGGCGATCGCTTGTGGCTGTGCCTCGCGGTTCTGGTCCTGATCACCGCCGTGAATCTGCGCGGGATCGTGGACTCGGCGCGCGCGTTCATCGTGCCGACCGCGGTGTTCGTCGGAGCGATCTTCGTCCTCATCGTGGTCGGGCTGTTCCGCGACGCCCCGGTGAGCACGGAAGCGGCCGCCGGCCATGCCTCCGTACTCGGCACCAACGCCGGCACAGTCGGTGCGTTGCTCCTACTCAAAGCCTTCGCCTCAGGCTGCTCGGCGCTCACCGGTGTCGAGGCCATCGCCAACGCCGTTCCGTCCTTCCGTGCCCCGGCCGTCCGCCGCGCCCAGCGCGCGGAGGTCGCACTCGGCGCACTGCTGGGTGTGATGCTGATCGGTCTGTCCGTGCTGATCTCCCGGTTCGGGCTGCAGCCGGTCGAGGGCGTCACCGTGCTGGCGCAGCTCGCCGACGCGTCCTTCGGGCACAATCTCGCCTTCTATGTCGTCCAGTTCGCCACCATGGTGCTGCTGGCGCTGTCCGCGAACACGTCGTTCGGCGGTCTGCCGGTGCTGCTCAAGCTGCTGGCTCGCGACAACTACCTGCCGCATGTCTTCGGGCTCAAGGCCGACCGACAGGTCCACGGCCACGGGGTCCTCACGCTCGCGGCCGTCTCCGCCGCGCTCCTGGTCTTCTCCGGGGGCGACACCAACACCCTCGTCCCGCTCTTCGCGATCGGCGTCTTCGTCGGCTTCACCATCGCCCAGACCGGGATGGTCATCCATTGGCGCGGTGTGCGCGGGCCCAAGTGGGTCGGCAAGGCGTTGCTGAACGGGCTGGGCGCGTTCCTGACGGGGGTCGGCGCGGTCGTGGTCACGGCCACCAAGTTCCACGACGGCGCCTGGCTGATCGTGGTCGCCCTGCCGTTGCTGGTCGCCGGCTTCGAGTGTGTCCACCGTGCCTACGCCAGGATCGGCGAGCGGCTGGGCATCGGCCGCATCCCGGAGCCTCCGCACCGCGACCGCTCGCTGGTCGTGGTTCCGGTCTCCTCCCTCACCCGGCTCACCAGCGAGGCTCTCACCGCCGCTGTATCCCTCGGCGACGAGGTCCGCGCGGTGACGGTCTGCCACCCCGATGCCGAGGACCGCATCCTGACCGAAGCGCTGGAACGGGACTGGGCACTGTGGAATCCGGGCGTCCCCCTGGTGCGTGTGACCTCGCAGCGCCGTTCGGTCGGCCGTCCGGTCGCCGCGTATGTACGCGAGGTGGCGGCCACTGATCCGGGCGTACGGATCACCGTGCTCATCCCCGAGGTCGAACCGGCCCACATGTGGCAGCGGCTGCTGCAGAACCAGCGAGGCGCGGTCGTCGCGCACGCCGTCCGCCACGAGACGGACGCGGTGATCTGCCGACTGCGGTTCCGGCTGTCGGATCCGCCCCTGCAGATGTAACCGGCTGCACGACCGTCAAGGACGACGTGACGCGGCGGTTGTCGCGGTCCCGTGCACTGCGTCCCCGGCCTTTCGCCGTTGCTGAGCAGATCGTCGAAGAGTGCGCGGTAGTGGACCATCGCGCCCCGCAGTTCCTCAGTGCTCGTCCGTCGGCCAGTGGTCCGTGTGCTGACCTCGTGGGCCGCGGGCCAGTGCTCCGGCGTGCGTCCGTGTTCGGCCACCGGGTCCCCTGGTCAGGGGCCCTCAGGAAGCCGCGCGGGGGCTCGCGGTGACCATCATCGACTGCTGAGGACAGATCTCCGAATCGTGTACCTGCCATCGACAGCGCCGGGCTCATGTCTCACTCGTCGTCTGCCAGCAGCGTCGCCCTGCCTCCGGGACGCACACCCTCACCCCCGGCGCACACCTCCGGCCGGGAGAGGTGCGGCCGAGATCTTCCGGAGGCGCTAACCTCCGTCACGTCCCCGCGCGCGGTCCAGCCAAGGGCCGAACTCGCTCTCCCGGACCAGTCGGCCGAGTTTGCGGTACTCCTGGAACACGGCCGAGACGAGCTGCTCCATACCGAGCGGTCTACCGGATTCCGCCGCCAGGTAGGCGGCGGTCACCGCGCAGGCCCGGATCGACCCTCCCGCCAGCTCGAAGCGTCCCGCGCAGAATTCCAGATCGAGTTCCGCGTCGCGTGGGATCGCCGTCCCGAGGCAGCGGTCCCACAGGGCCAGTCGCTGCTGGGCGTCCGGCATGGGGAACTCCGCGATCACGTCGAGGCGGCGGGTGAAGGCCTCGTCGAGATTGGCCCTCAGATTGGTGGTGAGCACCGCGATCCCGTCGAAGGACTCCATCCGTTGCAGCAGATAGGCCGACTCCACGTTGGCGTGGCGGTCGTGCGCGTCCTTGACCTGTGAGCGCTTCCCGAAGATGGCGTCCGCCTCGTCGAACAGCAGGATGCCGTTGACGTCGGACGCCTCGACGAAGATCCGTTCGAGATTTTTCTCGGTCTCACCGATGTACTTGTCCACCACGGTGGACAGATCGACGACGTAGAGCTCCATGCCGAGCTCCGACGCCACCACCTCGGCGGACATGGTCTTGCCGGTGCCGGACTCACCGGCGAACAACGCGATGACCCCCCGCCCCCGGCCGCCGCCCGGCCGCATCCGCCAGTGCCCGAGCACCTGCTCGCGGTGGCGTGCGCGCAGCGCGAGTTCGGTCAGCTGGCGGCGGGTCGCGGAAGGCAGCACGAGGTCGTCCCAGCCGACCGCGGGCTCGATGCGCCGGGCGAGCCGTTCGAGCCCCGCGCCGTTCTGTCCCCGGACCGCTGTGCGCAGGTCCTGCGCGTCCACCGGACGCTCCTCCAGGACGGCCAGCCGGGAGGCGACGGCGGCGGCCTTGCGCACCTGCTCGGAGTCGAGCCGGTAGGAGGCGGTGGCCTCGATGAGTCCCTCGTCGGCCGGCACGTTCTCGGCGGGCAGCCCGACAGCCGTGCCGGCCTCGGCGAGCGCCCGACGCCACTGCCGCGCCACACCCGCGGGGCCCGGGGGCAGGACGCGGACCGGAACCGGGCTCTCCCTGGTCCACAGGGGGTCCCAGTTCTTCTTCCCGTACGCGATCAGGGGAGTACCGCTGACCGCCGCGCAGAGGCCACTGAGCAGCCCGGCTCTCTCGGGCCGCTCGGGGGCGAGCGCTTCGAGCGGCCCGAGGACGACCCCGCCACTGCTCAGCCGGGCCTCGGCCGCCAGGGTCCGTACGAGCTCCGCGGGTTCGGGAGCGGCGGCGAGTGCCGTGATGTCGACCACCAGCGCACGACACCCTGCGGCAAGGAGCGCCTGGACCGCCAGTCTGCCGGGGTCGCCTCCCCGGTCGAGCAGATGCACCAGGCCGCTGCCCGTGCCCAACGCCGCCGCGACCCGCAGGACTTCCGGTCCCGTGTCCGGCTCCTCCTCGGGCCCGACCACCCGGACGAGGCCGCGCAGCCTCCCGTCGGTCTCGTCGTCGCCGAGCAGATGCGCGGTGATCCGGTCCGGCACTCGCAGCACCCGCGAGAGCAGTGGGCGGTCGGCTTCCAGGACCTCCAGCAGCCCGCCCGCGACCAGCGGGGCGGACGGCGAGAACCGGAAGCGGCCGGAGCTCGCGGCGGGCAGCCCGCAGAGCTCAAGTGCCAGGCCGATGGTCGGCCTTCGCCGGGTGAGGTCGTCGTTGAGGTAGCCGTAGAGCCGCTCGAACCGGATGTCGATGTCCGGGGCCATCGCGGCCAGCAGGAGGTCGACGTCCAGCGGTACCAGGCCGAAGTTCTCGGCGAGCTGCCGGATCCGGCTCCCGGGCGGGGAGTGGGGCGGAGGCTCGGAGCCGTACGCCGGTACGGGCGCGAACGCGTCGCGGGACGTCGCGATCCGCTCGGCCGCCTCGGGGGTGAGGTACTGCCCCCGGTACGGATCGTCCGGTTCCGGGTCGACGGCCCGGCGGGCCGCCACGGCGTGCCTGACCCGCTGCTCGACGTGGATCAACCGCTCCCAGAGGTCCTCGATGCCCGCCGTCGGCGCGCCCGGCAGCTCGCGGACGGCATGCGTGCCCTGTGTCGTGGTCATCGAGCCGCACCCCCGCGCCTGCGCCGACCGGGCGGCAGCTGCCGTTCACGTGCCGCGGCGAAGCCCTGCCCCCCGGGGTCGGACGCCCCCTCGTAGCGCAGCCGGCGCCCCGGTGCCGCCGGCTCGCCGTCCCGTGCGGGCTCGGCCTTCACCACCAGCCCTTCGGTGACCGGCGGGCCGGCGGATGTCCTTTCACCGGCCAGCGGTGCCCACACACGCAGGTCGATCGCGGCCTTGAGCTCACCGCCGAGCGCGGACCACACGTCCGAGGCGGACGGCCCGTCGATGCCCGGGCCCGCCGCCTCGATCTCCACTGTCAGTCCGAGCTCTGCGAGGCTGCCCGTGTGCATACGGGCGGGCAGGACGTCCGATCGTACGAGGCAGCGCAACACCTCGGAGAGCAGGCGGTGTTCGTCCTGCGGGCGGTTGGTCCAGGCGGTCACCAGATAGGTCAGCTCGAACCAGCGCGGCGGGGTCCGCCAGCCGATGACCATTCCCTGGTCGTCGTGCTCCTCGGCCGTGCCGGTACGGCGGCGGGTCGCATCCTCACGGATGCCGTGGAGGAAGACGCTGATCGTGGGGGCGTTGCGCCGGGCGGACCAGTCCTTCGTCGGCGCGTCGAAGACCAGGTCGACACCGCTCTCCTGGAGGCCGGCGTCGACCAGCAACAGCCGCAGCCCCTCGTCCACTTCGTGGATCATCGGCGCCCCACCTCGTCCGGCGGGACGATCGTGCCACTGACCACCAGGAAGGTTGTGGTGACCGGGCTGAACCCCGGTCCCTCGGCGGTGATCGTGCGCGGCCCGGTCTGGTCCTTCGCCAGGATCAGCAACTGCGCGATGAACGTACGGTCCCCTCGCGGGACCGTGGGCGGTGCGGTTGCCGTGATCCCGGGCTTCCAGGTGAGCGTCACCGGTGCTCCGGGCGGGAAGTCCTTGCCTCGTACGGAGGTGACGAACCCGGGTTTGCCGACGGCGGGCACCGCGACGATACGGGGCTGGAGGATGCGCAGCGGGATCCTGGAGACGTTGTCGCCGGTGTCGGCGTCGGTACCCGTCGTGGTCAGCGTTCCGGTGACGGTCGTCCTCAGCGCCCGGTCCGGCTTGAGTACGACGCGGACGACCGTAGAGGCTCCCGGCGCCAGGTCGGGCAGCGTGCACACCCCGGCGGCGCAGCCCGCCGGAAGCGGACCCGCCGGGATCCGCGTGGGCAGTCCGAGCCTCAGCCGCAGACCGGTGGCGAGCGCGTTCCGGCCGTTGCGCACGGTGTACGTCACCACCACCCGGCCTCCGACGAAGCCGGGGCTGGGCTGTGCCCGCACCGTGACGCCTGGCCCCGCCTCGGGTTCGGGCGGCGGCTGGGGTGCCGGAGGCCGGGGCGGCGAGGTCGAAGGAGACGGGGTGGGCGTCGGTGTCTCAGGCACGTCCCGGACCGGGACGGTCGTCCCGGTGGCGTTGTCCGTGGGGTTCGGGTCCACCACGGCTCCGGTGACCGACCAGCCGATCCGCTGGTCTCCCGACGTCACGCCGGTCAGCCGAGCGGTGACCTTCACGCTGGCCCCGGGCCGGAGCACGCCCAGGTCGCACTGGGGCGACCCGGTGGTGCAGGACCCGGCCGGGGTGGTGAGCTCCTCCAGGCGCACGCCGGGCGGGGCGTCGACGGTGAACGTGGTGCCGGGCGAGGGTGCGGGACCCCTGTTGGTGACGGTGACCGTCACCGATACGGAGGAACCGACCTCCACCGCGGGTCCGGTGGGCGGTGCGGTCAGGGACAGGTCGACCGACTGCTGGAAGGCGGGCTCCTTCTGCCGCCCGGTGAGCCTGTCGCCGAACGGCGTCAGCGTGCCGGAGGAGAGGTCGAGCACGGACAGCTGCTCCGGGGAGTTCGGTGCGAGCGCTCTGCGTGAACTCAGCACCAGCCGTCCCGCGTCCGGCGACCAGGCCACGTCGCGGGGCTGGAAGGGCCCGGTCTGCGAGGTGTCGGGGATGTCCTGATGGCATGCGTCGGGGTTGTTCCGCTGGACGGACGGAAGCACGACCCGGCACTCGCCGCCGGTCAGCGAGGTCACGAGGATTCCGTCGCGCTCGTTGACCCGGCCGCCGCCGTCCTTGCGGTTGAAGGCGAGCGTGCCGCCGTCGGGGGAGAAGGCGGGGCTGTCGTCGATCACCTTGCATTCACCGGGGCAGATGGTGACGCTGAGGTCCCGCTGCTGGTCGAGCGCCGCCACCGGCACGGTCCAGACGTGCTTGATGCCGCCCAGGCCCCGGATCACGTGGTTGCGGGTGAACGCGAGGGTGGTTCCGTCCGACGACCAGGTCGGCTGCGCGTCACCACCCGCCAACTGCCCTTCCGGCGGGACCACTTTGCCCACGATCGCTCCCGTGGCCACGTCCGCGATGAGAATGCTGCTCGGCCCCGCGGCCCCGCCGACCCCGCCGGGCGAGGTCCTGGTGAACGCCAGCTTGGTACCGTCCGGCGAGAACGTGGGGTCGGTGTCCCAGTCGCGGGGACCGCGTCCGGCGAGCGGCATCGCCGCCTCGTTGGAGCCGTCGGCGTCGGCCAGCCAGATCCGTTCGACGCGCTCCTTCTCCGGACCCTCGAAGCGGGTCACGACGATGCGCCTGCCGTCCGGTGTGTAGTTCTGCCGCTCGGTCCACGGGTCATAGGCATCCTGCGGGTTGAACAGCGGATCCTTGGCGGGGTCGGTGTTCGTACTGGCCGCCGGGTCCTCCTTCAGGATGGAGAGCCCGAGGTCCCGCGGATCCGAACCGTCCTGCCTGACGTCCTGGAGCGTCACGTCGTTCGCCTCACGGGGGGTCCGCCGTGCCACCACGACGGTCCCGGAGTCCGCGGGCCCGATCCAGGTGGGCGATTCGACCGCACGGTCCTCGCCGAGCGCCAGGCTCGGCTCGGTTCCGTCGAAGGCGGTCGTCCGGTAGACGTGGTCGTAGTCCTTGCACCCGCAGGTCGTGTCGGGGCTGAGGAGGACCAAGTCGTTTCCGTCCGGCAGCCAGGCGGCCGAGCGGGTGCGCCAGCCGGCCTGGACACCGGCCAGCAGGGGACGGTCGGTCCCGACCCCCTCGGTCACCCGGAGCCGGGGTCCCGTCGTCTCGTCCGTGGTGAGGGTGTACGCGACGAGAGCGCGGTGGGAGCCGTCGTCCACCGGGTTCCACTCCGGCTCGGTCGCGTCACCGGGCGGGCCGTCACTGATCACCCTCGCCGCGCCGCCGGCCACGGCCCGTTCGTATATCAGCCCGCTCCGCCCGGGACCGGAGTCGCAGGAGTACGCGATCCGCGAGCCGTCCGGGGAGAACGTCGGGAAGGTCTCGTTGTTGAGGGTGTCCGTCAGCCGCCGCAGGCCGGAGCCGTCGACCCCGACGGTCCACAGCTCACGCTGGACCACGTCACCCGGCCCCCGCTCCGCGGAGTCGAACACCACGGTCCGCCCGTCCGGGGAGAGTTCGGGGTGCGCGGCGTCCCGGCCGGTGGTGAGCTTGCGCACCGCTCCGTCCGCGTCGCGCACGTACACCTGCGGTCGCACGCTGTCGCGCAGGCTGGTGAAGACCAGCACCTCACCGCGTGCGGAGGGATCCTGGTCGTAGTGGGCCGGTCCGGGACCGAACAGCGGTGCGCTGGTGGCCGGGTCGGAGACCCGGCCGAGGCTGCGGTGTTCGGTCCCGGCGTAGGCGATGCGCCCGGCATCCACCGGCCCCTCGTCCGCCGCCGCGGCGAGCCTCGGCGCACCCTGAGGAGCGGACGCGGAACCCGCCACCAGCAGCGGCGCCAACAGCACGACCGCGCCCGTCAGCCGGCCCAGCCGGGTATGCCTCGCAGGGCCAGCAGTGCCGGTCACGGCCCACCTCACAGTCCTGTTGATGACTCTCCAGGACAAGCATCGTGCCTGCGCCGGGCCAAGGACAGGTCCGTAGTACCCGGACCGGGGGAAGGGGCTGTTGCCCTTTGCGTCGCCTTCCCGGTCACCCCGCCCGGCTGCTCCGGCCAAGAACACCGGCGGGCTCCCGCGCGGCGACGTCCGAACGGCCGTCCACGTGGGAGCCCGCGGCAGGACTCAGATGAGTCCGTGTCGCATGGTGTATCCGACAGCGTGGGCCCGATTGCGCAGTTCGAGCCGTGTCACCACCTCGTGCAGGACGTTCTTGACGGTGCGTTCGGAGTACGAGGTCTTCTGTGCGATCTCCGCGGTGCCGTAGCCCTCCGACACCAGCCTGATCATCTCCGCCTCCCGCGTCGTGAGGGTGGAGAGCGAGAGCCCCCGGGGGTCGAGGACGGTGCGCTGGAGGCTGCTGACGTGGTCGAGGAGCTTTCCGAGCAGGTCGCCCGGCAGCACTCCTTCGCCGTTCGCCATCGCCGTCACCAGGTGGACAAGACTGTCCTGGTCCGCCTCCCCGCGCCTCAGCACGGCGGCGACACCGCACTCGATCATGGTCTGGAGCGCGCCCGATTCGAAGAAACCGACGACGAGTCCGGTACGGGTCGCGGTGTTGCGCTGCAGACGGTGCAGGAGCTGGACAGTGGGCTCGTCCACCATGTCCACTACCACTAAGGAGACTTGGGCCCGTTCGGCCTCGGACTCCGCTATCAGTTCTACCTCGGGCCGCACGCGCAACTGGTGGACCACACCGGTCCGCAGGATCAGGTCCTCCGCGTACACCGCCACGGAGATCCTGCCCCCGGGGGCCTCCTTGGCGCTGCCCTCGGCGGAGTGCTCCGACGTAGCGGGCCTGCGGTACTGGCCGCGTTCCGCTGCTCTGTTCTTCATGTCCGTCGTCGTCATCGTTGCGTGCCTGTCTTCCTCAGGTACTTCCGCCAGATATGTCTGTTGCCGCTCTCGACTGCACCGGCCTCCGGCATGGGGATCGGGCCCGGGGAGGGGTCGCGGGGGCACCGCGGCGTTGTGCCGTCGGGGCACCACCCCTGCCCGCTTGTTGCCCTCGCGTCTCTGCTGCGGAACCGCAGGGGCGGCTTAACGTCGCATCGTGACCACATCTGCCGAACTCGAAATGCCCACGGTGACGGTGTCGCCCGGCGCTGAAGCGACGACGACCCTGACCGTGCGCAACGACGGCGACATCGTCGAGGCCTACACGCTCGAAGTGGTCGGCGACTGCGCCGCGTGGAGCACCGTCGAGCCGGCGCGCGTGTCCCTCTACCCGGGCACCTCCGAGGTGGTGACCGTACGGCTCGCGCCGCCCCGGTCCCACGAGGTCCGGGCCGGTGAGATACCCCTGGGTGTCCGCGTTCTGCCCACGGAGCACCCCGAGTCGGTGGCGGTCCCCGAGGCCACGGTGGTCGTCGGGCCCTTTCACGAGCTCCGGGCCGACCTCGACCCGCGCCGGCGCTCCGGCTGGCTGGGCGCCCGGTTCCGGACCTCGGTGCAGAACAAGGGGAACACCGCGGTCGACGTCGCTCTCACCGGCAAGCAGGCCGGCGAGGAACTCCGCTTGGCCTTCACCCCGGGCCAACGACGCCTGGAACCGGGCGAGTCCGCCGAGGTGGGATTGCGGGTACGGGCCCGGAAGCTGATCTGGTTCGGTAAGCCGGTCGCCTGGCCGTTCGAGGTCGAGGCCGCCGAAAGCACCGAACGGGACACCGACAGCGAGCAGCCCGGCCGGTCCGAGGCGCTGCCCGGTGAGTTCGCGCAACTGCCGGTACTGCCCAGGTGGCTGCTGATCGTTCTGGCCGCGCTGCTCGCGCTGCTGCTCGCGTGGTTCGCACTGGTCCGGCCCGCGGTACGGAGCACCGCGAAGCAGGCGGCGAACGAGGCCGCTCAGGAAAAGACGCCCCGCAACGAGCAACAGGGTGCGACAACGGCGGGCGGCACGGGCGATCAGGGGGGGAAGAACCAGGGGCAGGGGGACGGTACGGGCAAGCCGAACGCGTCCGGAGGCTCCGGCTCGGGTGGTTCCGGCTCGGGAACGGGCGGGGGATCGGGGGGCACCCAGCAGAGCTCGGCGACGATCGATGTGCAGACCGGGTCCGGGGCCAAGAAGGAGGGGAAGTACCGGGTTCCGAAGGGGAAGGTATTCGGTATCACGGACATCGTGGTGGCGAACTTCCAGGGCGACGAAGGAGTACTGACCATCTCCTTCGGAGAACGGAAGATCACCACCATCGCTCTGGAGACCTTCCGCAACACGGACTACCACTGGGTCACCCCCATCGAGATTCAGGAGAACGACACGGTCACCGCTTCCGTGACCTGTGCCAAACCTGGCACGCCAGCGACCGGAACTCAGGCTTCCGAATGCCACCAGGTACTCAATGTCAGCGGCGTACTGAGCAATCTCGCACCGTAGAAACAACAACGCCGGGCCTCCTGCTTCCCCCTACGGGGGATGAGAACAGCAGAAATCCCGACCGGGGGAAACCCGGCTTGCCGGTCTTGGCAGATCTCTTCCCCTGCACCCCGTAGGTCTACGCCTCCAGGGCTCCCCGCGGCACCTGAAACGGGTGAAGAATTTCCGGTCGCTCGGATACGAACCGACGTGCTCCGAGCCACCACTGTCGCCTTCGAGGCGGAACGCCAGGAGGCCAGGGCAGGGCGGCCGAGGGCCTGTTCCGGCTGCCTGAGCCCGGCCCGACAGCCAACCGCGCGCGGCAAATTCTGAACCGATATGCGTCGAACCGGCACCGATCCCCCGACCGTCGCGGACACCCACGGCAGTTCCGGGAATCCTGGGTGACGGGGAGATCTCGCATGCCGGCATTCACCGAAGCCGGGCATCCACACTTCCGGCGAATCCCCCATCGGCGTACCGCCGGACACCCTTCCGTAAACCCGGAGTCCACCTCGCTCTCACGCGACCGGACCCGGGAATGCGGCGAGCCGCAGAATACGGCGACTGCCGCGACCGGTCCGCAAGGGGAAGCGTTTCCTGCCGTACAGGTGACTGGAAAGGCAGCGCCGTTGCCCCGTGTCCAGGACTCTGAGGCCTACTGTCCGCCACGGCCGCCGGGCAAGACTGAGCGGCGAACGAATGACCACCCGAAGGAGCGAGCATGCCGTCGTACCTCACCCCCGGTGTATACGTGGAGGAGGTGCAGTCCGGAGCGCGGCCCATCGAGGGAGTCGGCACCGCGGTCGCAGCCTTCGTCGGTTTCGCGGAGACCGGCCCCTTCCACCAGCCGACGCTGGTGACGAACTGGGACCAGTACGTCCAGACCTTCGGTACCTTCACCGCCGACACATACCTGACGCCCGCGGTCTACGGCTACTTCGCCAACGGCGGCGGCGCGGCCTACATCGTGCGCATCGGTGGCCCCGCACAGGACTCGGGGCAGGGATCCGCCGCCGAAGCGGCCCCACCCACCGCCATCGGAGGTTTCCTGGTCTCCGCACGACCCGGTACGAGTGGAGACCTCTCCGTGGAGGTCGCCGACGCCGAGGGCGAGAACCCCCCGGAGGACCGGTTCCGGCTGCTGGTGCGGCAGGCCGGCAAGGTGGTGGAGACCTACGACGTCTCCACCCGCAAGAACGTCAAGGGCTATCTGGTCGCCCAGACCCGCCAGTCCAAGCTCATCCAGGTCACCGAGCAGCCTGGCGCGACCCCGGCCCGCCCCGAGAACCAGACCCTCTCCCTCGCGCCCACCGCCGCAGCCCCCGCAGCCGGTGTCGCACGGCTCGACCCGGCCGAGTACGTCGGCGACGCCGCCGCCCGTACGGGGTTCGCGGGTCTCGAAGCGATCGACGAGATCACCATGGTCGCCGTCCCGGACCTGATGAGTGCCTACCAGCGCGGGGACATCGACGCCGAGGGCGTCAAGGCCGTCCAGCTGGCGGTGATTTCGCACTGTGAGCAGATGGGCGACCGGGTCGCTGTCCTGGACACCCCGCCGGGCATGAACGCCCAGCGCGTCCGTACCTGGCGCAACGACGACGCCGGTTACGACTCGCGCTACGCGACCGTGTACTACCCGTGGCTCAAGGTCTTCGACCCGGCGACCGGCCAGAACTCCCTGGTACCGCCGAGCGGCCACGTCGCCGGTGTCTGGGCGCGCAGCGACGGTGAGCGCGGTGTGCACAAGGCCCCCGCCAACGAGGTCATCCGCGGTGCGCTGGACCTGGAGATCCGCCTCAGCAAGGGCGAGCAGGACCTGCTCAACCCGATCGGTGTCAACTGCGTGCGTGCCTTCCCCGGGCGCGGCATCCGGATCTGGGGCGCACGTACCCTCTCGTCCGACCCGGCCTGGCGCTACCTCAACGTACGCCGCCTATTCAACTACCTGGAGGAGTCGATCCTCCTGGGCACCCAGTGGGTGGTGTTCGAGCCGAACGACGACCGCCTGTGGTCGAGCATCCGGCGCAACGTCACCGCCTTCCTCACCGAGGAATGGCGCCGGGGCGCCCTCTTCGGCCGCACGGCCGAGGAGGCGTTCTACGTCAAGTGCGACCGCGACAACAATCCGCAGGAGTCGATCGACCTCGGCCAGGTCGTGTGCGAGATCGGCGTGGCCCCGGTGAAGCCCGCGGAGTTCGTGGTCTTCCGTCTCGCGCAGTTCTCCGACAGCACCAGCCTCGTCAACGAGTGACCCAGCAGGGTCCGCAAACGGAACAGGTGACACAGAGTCATGGCAGAGGGCGACGCTCTTTCCACCCACGTCTTCGGCGTGCAGCTCGGCGGCTATCTCGTCGAGTCGATCCAAGAGATCAGCGGCCTGACCGTCGAGGAGGAAGTCGTCGAGGTCCGTCAAGTGACGGCCGAGGGCAAGCAGATCATCCGCAAGCAGCCCGGCGCACGTCAGGCGGGCGAGGTGACGATCACCCGCGGACTCGACAAGAGCAGTGAGTTCACCAAATGGATCAAGGAGACGCTCAACAACGGGGCCGTCGACACCGCGCGCCAGAACCTGACCATCGAGATCAAGGACTCGAAGGGTGAGACGGTCCGGCGCATCCAGCTGATGCAGGGCTGGGCCAGCAAGTGGGCGGGGCCCTCGCTGAAGGCCGGCGAATCCAGTGCCGCCACCGAGACGGTGACCATCACCTTCGAGGAGATCGTGGTCGAATGAGGCGCAGGACCGTTACGTCGGGCGGGCTCGACGAAGTCCTCGACAGCCTCGCAGCCACCCCGCCCGCTGCACAGGAGGCTGCCCCCGCGCCGCCTTCGGCCCGGGACCGGGACCAGCTGGAGCTGCGTACGGAGTTCGAGTTCGAGCTCCCGCGCGGTTACGTCGACGACGAGGGCCAGGTCCACCGGCGCGGCTCGATGCGGCTCGCGACGGCACGGGACGAGCTGCGCCCACAGATCGACCTGCGGGTGAAGGAGAACCCGGCGTACCTGTCCGTGGTGCTGCTGAGCCAGGTGATCACCCAGCTCGGCACCATCACCGATGTGCACGCCGGGGTCGTCGAGCGGATGTACGCCACGGATGTGGCGTTCCTCCAGGACTTCTACCGCCGGATCAACAGCGAGGGCCACACGCATGCCGCGGTGACCTGTCCGCTGTGCCACGGATCGTTCGAGGTGGACCTCTCGGGTGGGCGCCTGGGGGAATCGTGACGTACGCGCTTCCCCGATTGCGGGAGGAGATCGCGTACGTCGCCTACCACTTCCATTGGCAGCGCGAGGACATTCTCGACCTCACCCACGGCGAGCGTCAGCAGTGGGTGCGGGAGATAGCGCGGATCAACACCCGCGTCAACGAAGGCGGGTGATCGTGTGGGATTCGGAGACTGGTTCCGCCGAGGGGACCGGCAGCAGCCCGGAACGCCGTCCCCGGGCGGAGCCGGAGCCGGCACCGGGCACGCTCCGGAACCGGAGGCCGACCGGAGCGACAGCGGGGCCGGTCGGCGGGACGGCGACTGGGACGGTGGCTGGCGGCAGGTCGCGCCCCCGCCGATGACCGTCGCCCGCTCCTCGATCGGGGTGAGTGACGGACTGCGGTTCAGGGACGGCCTCGCCTCGTGGCAGAACCTCGCGTTCGGGAGCGAACTCGGCCATGCCGTACTGCCGTCCGCGCCGGTGGGCCTCATCCATGGCGTCGCCCGTCCGGGCGGCGCGCGTTCCGAGTCTCCCGGCGGACCGCTGCTGCTGCGTGCCGCCCGGACCGGAACGGAGGAGGAGGCGAAACCTGCGGCGGGCCCGACAGCTGCCACGGCGGGCGACGCGACCGGCAGGGGCCGGGCCGGCGGAAAGCCGGGCCCTGCAACCGTCCAACGGTCGAGCGGTACGACGTCCGCCCGCTCCTCGTCCCCCCGCTCCTCGTCTCCCCGTTCCTCCTCCCGTTCCTCCTCCCGTTCCTCCGGGGGCACGGCGTCGGCCGCGACTCCGGGTCCCGCTTCGGGCCCGGCCGCCGCGTCAACGTCGCAGCATCCCGCGGACACCGCACCGGCACCGGTCTCGACGCCGGCCGCGGCTCCGGGTCCCGCTTCGGGCCCGGCCGCCGCGTCAACGTCGCAGCATCCGGCGGACACCGCACCGGCACCGGTCTCGCTCCAGCGGGCCCGGCCCGCGGCCGTACGTCCGCGGCGGACTGCCCCGCCCCTGATCATCGCCCGGCGCCCGGCGATGGCACTGCGGCACATCGACGGGATCCTGCCGGCCACGGCCTCCGCACCGGACGCTCCCGTCACCGCCAGCACCGCGGTGCAACAGGGCGCGTCGCAGCAGACCGTGCCCGTGCGGCCGGACGGCTCCGGCGAGGCTGCACCCGCCGCCCCGCCGGGCGCCGCACCACCAACGGACCGCACCACCGACCGTCCCGCCACCCCAACGGTGCGACCCGCCCTGGGCCGGCCCCTGCGGGAACTGCCCACCGGAGCCGTAACTTCCGGCCCGGCAACGCGGAACGAGGTCGTCCCGTCCGCGCCGGAAGGGCAACAGGCAGCGGGCATGCCCGTGATTCAACGCCAAGTATCCGACGCGGCAACCCCTGCGGCGACGACCACGCCTTCGCAGGAGGCGACGCAGCCGGCAGTGCGTCAGCCATTGGTGCGTCAGCCTTCGGCCCCGGAAGCCCGGTCCCCGGAACCCCGGTCCCCGGAGGTCCGGTCCTCGCAGCCGCCACAGCCCGATAGATTCGGATCGCAGGCTCGTGCCCGCGGCGGGATCGGTACCCCCCTCCCGTCGCTTCCATCGACAGCCCGGCTCCGGACCGACGCGCCGCTGCTCGGTGACCGCCGTCGGACACAGGCGGGAACCACGGGTCCGCAGCAGGCAATGACGTCGGCGGGCGATCCTGTGGCACCCCCGCCCTCCGCACCGGCCGAGCCGATGCCGAAGCCCGTGAACGCGCCCGCCGAGATGCCGGTGCGCTCGTCCCCCGTTCCTGCTCGGACCAGTGGCTCCGCACCTGAACCTGCGGCTGTCCAGCGCGTAGTGGACGCCACGCGCGCGAGCACCCCCATGGCCACCTCTTCTCCTTCCCCTTCCGCTCCCGCTACGCCGGTACGTGTCCGGAGGATCACCCCGGAGCGGGAGCAGGGGCGGGCATCCGGGCCTGCCGCCCGCGCAGGGGAGCCGACGCCCGCCGTCCAACGGTCGCGAGCCCTGCTCGCGGGCAGGGCCCTGAAGGTGAGCACCGGCTCCAGCGAGGGCTTTTCGGCGCCGGCGGCAGGGAACGCATCCCGGCCGGTCGTGGCAGCCACCTGGCGCCGTGATGTCCAGCAGCCGGGGCCCGATGAGCCGTCGCCGGGGCCCGGGAGCACGCGGGCCGGGGAGCACCGGACGCCGACGGGTGCCGCACCCGGGCCGGTACTTCCTCACCCGCGCACCCGCCCCGCCGAAGCCGCTTCGCCGCGCCGGCCCCGGGCGACCGGCCCCGGGCCGGCGCCTGAGGGGCCGGCGCCCGGTGGCACCGTCCAACGCCTCGTGTCCGGGAGCCCGTCGCCCGGCACCACTCGGAGCGGGATGCCCTCGGGCCGGACGCCCGCCGGTGACCCCGCTCGCGTTCCGGGAGCCGGAGCTGGGACCGGCGCCGACCGGACGGGGCGCGGACCGGGGGTCGGCGGCTCCCTCCTACGGCTCGTGCAGCGTTCGGTACGCGGCGGCGCGACAACGCCCCCGTCCCGCCCCGAGGACCGCCCGCCGGAGCAGCAGCCCGCGGAGTCACACACCGCCCGCCGCCCCGGCCCGATGCCCCTGGCACCACGCCCCGCACACTCAACCCCGTCGGCGGCCCCCTCCACAGCACACTCCGTGCCGTCTGTGCCGTCCGCCGCTCAGCCGGTTCCGGTCGTGCGCCCGCATCCGCCCGCACCGGACCGGCCGGGAGCGGCCGCCGTGCCCGTACAGCGGATGGCGCTGCCGGTGGTGCCCGAATCCGGCGCTCCCATGGCCACCGGGCCGGAGGCCGGAGTCGGTTCTCCCCCTCCCGGACCTCCGGGCCTTTCGGTACGGGTTCCGCAACGCGCACCCGCTCCGGCCGCCGGAGCCGGCGTCTCCGGGTCCGCGGCCGAGGTGCTTCAACGCGCGGCGGCGAACGCCGGAATCAGCGGTGTTCCGGTGCGGGCGGCCCCGGTGAAGCGCTCCATGCCGTCGGGAGGGACCGGGCCGGCCGGATCGGTCGAACCGGCCACCGCGGAAGCTCCGGCCGCGAACCGGGTCACCGGGGCGGACATCGAGGAGCTGGCCCGTCGTCTGCTCGATCCGGTGAGCCGGCTGATCCGCGCGGACATGCGCAGAGGGCGGGAGCGTACCGGGCGGCTGTACGACGGCCGCCGCTGACAGCGGCCCGAACGGCTGGGCACGGCACGGCACTTGGAAACAGCAGAGAAGAAGAGAAGCACATGACGGACAACATCTTCGCGACGAGCGTGTTCTTCAAGCTCGTCATCGGGGGCAGTGACCTGGGGGCCTTCCACACCTGTTCGGGTCTGGGCGCCGAGGTGGAGATGGAGCAGTACGCCGAGGGCGGCAACAACGGTTTCACCTGGCAGCTGCCGGGGCGGATCACCTGGACCAACATCACGCTGACCCGCCCCGTCACGGCCGACACGCTCAAGATCGCGCGGTGGCTGAACGAGACGATCCAGCGGGTCGAGCCCAAGGACGGCGAGATCGTCGCGCTCCGTCCGGACCTCAGCCGCATCATCAGCTGGCAGGTGCACGGCATCGTGCCGGTCCGCTGGCAGGGGCCGTCCTTCGACCCCGCCAGCTCGCAGGCGGCGATCGAGACGCTGGAGATCGCACACGAGGGCCTGGAGCCGTCTTGACGAGCCGTCATCTCCCCTAGCAGGTACAGGTATCGGAGAAGATCGGGAAGGAGGAACGCAATGTCACCCGCTGTCCGCACGAGCCGTGCTCGCGCCCAGCTGACCATCATGGAACCGCCGGCGACCGTCGGCGCCAAACCGGGCGGGAATCTCGCCCGGCTCACGTTGCAGTTCAACCCCGCGAAGCTGTCGCTGAGCAAGAGCACCGAGTGGCGGCGTACGCCGTCCCGGATGGCCGGGCAGTCCGCGCTGCCCGAATTCGTGGGCAGCGGGCCCCGGTCGTTGTCCCTGGAGGTCTTCCTGGACGCCACCGCCACCCATGACAACTCGGTGGAGAAGGCGGTGGAGCAGCTGATGACGGCGTGTGTACCCACCCCGAGCAGCCTGGCCCGCAAGACACCCGCCAGCCCCTGGGTCCGCTTCGACTGGGGCACGTCGAAGACGACCTCGTTCGACGGCGTACTCTCCAACCTCTCTGTCTCATACACCCTGTTCGACGTCGACGGGAAACCGCTGCGCGCCACCTGCTCCCTGTCGATCGAGGAGGCGAGCGTCGATCCGGCCGGCCAGAACCCCACGTCCGGCTCGCGGGAGGCACGTCGTACCCACCGGGTCGTAGCCGGTGACAGCCTGCCGCTGCTGGCCTGGCGGGAGTACGGCGACGCCACCGCGTGGCGCACGATCGCGGAGGCCAACGACGTGGACGACCCGATGCAGTTGATCCCCGGCAGTGAACTGGTCGTGCCCGGACTGGAAGATCACGCCCCGGAGGGCAGCCGATGACCGCCCCCGGCCGCTCCTTCGCCGCGGATCCGATCGTCGAGGCCCCCGGCGAGCTGCCTCCGGCCTGGGCGGCCCAGCTGGTGAGCTGCGTGGTGGACGAGAACGTCGGTCTGCCGGACACCGCCGTGCTGACGTACCGGGACCCCGATCACAAGCTGCTCACCGCCACCGGTCTCACCATCGGCAGCCCGCTGAAGATATCCGTGGTCACCGTGCAGGAGCGGGTGCGCGAGCGGCTGTTCACCGGTGAGGTCACGGCGGTCGAGCTGGACAGCGACACCACCGGTTCGTTCACGGTGGTCCGCGCCTTCTCCAAGGCCCACCGGCTCCAGCGCGGTCGGAAGGTGGTGGCCTACCGCAACATGAAGACCGCGGACATCGTCCGCAAGGTCGCCGCGGGTGCCGGGCTGGCCTGCGGACGGATCGAGGCCGCGCCCATCACGTACAAGCAGCTGACCCAGCCCAATGTCTCGGACTGGGAGTTCCTCCAGTACCTCGCGGGCGAGAGCGGTGCGCACGTGCGGGTGGACGACAAGGGTCTGCTGCAGTTCGTGAAGCCGAAGCCCGCCGCGTCGGCCCCCTCGCCCGCCACTTCCGCCACCCGCCACCCGATGGTCCTGGAGTATGGGCGCAATCTGCTGGCTCTGCGGGCCGTGCTGACCGGTGCGGACGGGGCGGACAGCGTGGAGGTGCGCGGCTGGAACGTCGACACCAAGACACGGCTGGTGGCCCGGGAGCAGTCCATCCGCAGCGACACGGTGTCCCCCGGGATGAGCCCGTCGCTGGTGGCCGGGGCGTTCGGCGCGAACGCCCGGATGACGGTCACCGACACCCCGTACCGGACCCAGGCCGAGGCCAGGGCCGTGGCCGGTTCGGTGGCCGCTTCGGTGAGCTCCGGATTCGGCGAGATCGAAGCGGTCGCCGAGGGCAATCCCCAGTTGCGGGCGGGCGAGCCGGTGGCCCTCGGCAACGTCGGGCCCGCGTTCGCCGGGCGCTACACGGCGACCGCCGCACACCACGTACTCGAACCGAACGGCGGATACCGCACAACCGTGCTGGTGAGCGCGGCGCCCGACCGCTCGCTGGCGGGACTGACCAGTGGCTCGAACGCACCCTCGCGCGGCCCGCGCATGCCTGGTCTGGCCATCGGCGTGGTCACCGACATCCGCGAGGGCAAGGCCGAACGCGGCTGGGTCCGGCTGAAGTTCCCCTGGCTCGACGACACCTATGTGACCGACTGGGTCCGTACGGTGCAATGGGGCGGCCAGGGCGGCGGCGGAGTGTTCAGCCCCGAGGTCAACGACGAGGTGCTGGTCGGGTTCGAGCAGGGCCTGCTGGACAGCCCCTATGTGCTGGGCGGCCTCTACAACGGGGTCGACAAGCCCTCGCCCCACGACGTTGCGCTGGTCGACCCGACCAGTGGCAAGGTCAACCGCCGCTCGCTGGTCTCCCGATCCGGGAACCGGCTCGAACTGCTGGACGCCCCGCGCGGACCGTCCGGTGTCCGGCTGGCCACCGGCGACAAGCGGCTCGAAGTCACGCTGGACGAGCGGCGGGGCGAGATCGCGCTGACGGTGTACGCCCCCGGCGGCACCCGGGCGCTGAGCTCCGTGACGCTCTCCGCGTCGGGTATCACCCTCGACGCGGGTGCGGGCGACGTGAACATCAAGGGCAGCTCGGTGACCGTCAACGGCAAGACGGGGGTCACCATCGACGGCGGGTTGCTCGCCGTGCTCAAGGCCAAGCTCATCAAGATCAACTGACGACCCTGCCATCCATCCGATGTCCCCAGAAGTCCCTTTCCCAGCAAGGAGAATCCCGGCCATGCCCCCCGCAGCCCGCACGGGCGACAGCACCGCCCACGGCGGCCTCATCGGCACCCCGCCCCCGGGTGCGGTGGCCGTCGCCACCGTGCTGATCGGCGGTCGGCCCGCGGCCGTCGCCGGGAGCCTGCACGTGTGTGTCGTCCCCCCGCACGCCGCGCTCGGGCCGGGGAATGTGATCATGCCCAACCCGGCCGCCGCGGTCACCGGTCAGGTCCTGATCGGCGGGCTGCCCGCCGCCCGGATGCGGGACACCACCACCTGCGGCGCGCCCATCATCAGCGGTGCGCCGAACGTACTGATCGGGGGCCCGATGTGAGCGGCGGCGGGTTCATCGGACGCGGCTGGGGCTTCCCGCTGCGGGTCGGCGCCACGGGCGGCATCGGCATGGTCGAACGGGACCGGGAGATCGAGGAGGCGATCGGGCTGGTGCTCGGCACGGCGCCGGGCGAGCGGCCGATGCGCCCGGAGTTCGGCTGCGGCATTCACGACTACGTCTTCGCACCCGGTGACGGAGCCACCGCCGGTCGCATCGCGCACGAGGTCCGCACGTCGCTGGAGCGGTGGGAACCGCGCATCGAGGTGACCGACGTGGTGATCGCGTTCGACGCCATCGAGGAGGGCACCCTGTACATCGACGTGCACTACACCGTGCGGGCCACGAACGACCTGCGCAACCTCGTCTTCCCCTTCTACACCATCCCGTCCTCCGAGGGATCCGAAGAATCGGGAGTGCGCTGATGGCCCTGCCCTCACCCAACCTGGACGACCGGCGCTTCCAGCAACTCGTCGACGAGGCCAAGCGGTACGTCCAGCAGCGCTCTCCCGAGTGGACCGACCACAACGTGTCGGACCCCGGGGTCACGCTCATCGAGACGTTCGCGTACATGGTCGACCAGCTGCTGTACCGGCTGAACCGGGTACCGGACAAGAACTACTCCGCCTTCCTCGACCTGCTGGGCGTCACGTTGTTCCCGCCGTCGGTGGCGCGGGCGGAGGTCGACTTCTGGCTGTCCGCGCCGCAGCCGGAGACCGTGCGGCTCCCGGCGGGTACGGAGGTCGCCACCTCACGTGGCGAGGCGGAGGAGGCGGTGGTGTTCTCGACCTCCGACGACCTGTCGATCGTGCCGAGTTCGCTGGTCCGGCTGGTCACCGCGCCGGTGTCGGGCGACCAGACGGACCGCACCGCACCGCTCGGCGCCGGCAAGGACATCCCGTGCTTCCAGCCCCGGCCGGAGCCCGGTGACGCCCTGCTGTTCGGGCTGCCCACCGCCGTGCCCCGGTGCATCGTCGCCGTACGCCTGGACAGCCGCGTGGAGGGCGTGGGCGTCGACCCGCGGCAGCCGCCACTGGTGTGGGAGGCGTGGGACGGTGCCCGCTGGGTCACGTGCCAGACCGGCACCGACAGCACCGGCGGGCTGAACAGGCCCGGCGAGGTGATCGTGTTCGTCCCGGCCGGACACACCGCGTCGGTGACCGCGGGTACCCGGGCGGGATGGCTGCGCTGCCGGGTCACCGCGCCGGAACCGGGCCAGCCGTTCTACTCCGAGTCTCCGACGATCCGGGAGGCGGAGGTGTTCACCGTCGGCGGCACGATGGACGTCGAACACGCGGAGACCGTCCTCGACGTTGCGCTCGGCATCTCCGAGGGTGTCGCCGGGCAGAGGTTCTCCGTGAGCAGGGCGCCGCTGATGCTGGACGGGGAGCCGCCGGTCGTTCAGGTGTCCTCCGCGGAGGGCTGGCAGGTCTGGACCGCCGTGGAGCACTTCGGCGCCTCCTCCCCGAACGACCGGCATGTGCGGATCGACGCCGTCTCCGGCGAGTTCGCGTTCCCGCCGGAGGTACGCGAGCCGGACGGGACGATGCGCGCGTACGGGGCGGTGCCCGAGAAGGGCGCGCAGCTGCGGGTTCCCCGCTACCGTACGGGCGGCGGGGCGGCCGGGAACGTCGCGCGGGGCGCCATCTGCGTGCTGCGCAGCTCGGTGCCGTACGTGGCGGGCGTGGAGAACCGTGAGGCGGCCCGGGGCGGGGTCGACGGCGAGACAGTGGAGAACGCGAAGGTCCGGGCGCCCAACATCCTGAGGGTGCAGGAGCGGGCGGTCACGGCCGGGGACTACGAGGTCATCGCCCGCGAGGCCGCACCTTCCCTGCGCAGGGTCCGGTGCCTGCCCGCCGTCGCGGGCGAGGGCGGTGCGGTGCGGGTCCTGGTGGTGCCCGACGCGGTCGCCGACGAGGGTGGGCAGCTGCGGTTCGAGCAGCTGATCCCGTCGGACTCCGTGCTCTCGGCGGTCGCGGCGCGGCTCGACGAACGGCGCCTGGTCGGCACCCGGCTGGTGGTGGAACCGCCCTCCTACCAGGGCGTCACCGTGGTCGCCAGCCTGGTGACGGCCGGTGGTGACGTGGACCGGGTCCGCGCGGAGGCGCTCGCAGCGCTGTTCCGTCATATCGACCCGCTGCGGGGCGGAGTGGAGGGGACCGGGTGGCCGTTCGGCAGGCCGGTGCAGTACGGCGAGGTCTTCGCCGTACTCCAGGGCGTGCGCGGTGTGGGTCTGGTGGAGGAGGTACGGCTGTTCCCCGCGGACCCGATCACCGGCCGGCGCGGGGCGGCGGTGGAGCGGATCGACGTCGCCCCGGGCGCCCTGGTCTTCTCGCATCAGCATCAGGTCGTGGTCACCGCGAGCGGGGCCGGTGACGGCTCATGACGAGGGCTGCGGTACCCGGGCTCGCCAGCCGCTATCCGATCGGCGGGCTGCTGCCCGCGCTGTACGCGGACGACGACCTGGCCCAGCGGTTCACGGCGGGCCTCGACACCGTCCTGGCGCCCGTCCTGTCCACCCTGGACAACCTTCCCGCCTACTTCGATCCGTCTCTGGCCCCGGCCGACTTCCTGCCCTGGCTGTCGTCCTGGGTGGCGGCCGATGTCGATCCGGCGTGGCCCGAGGGGCTGCGGCGGGCCGTGATCGCGCGCGCCGTCGAGCTGCACCGTTGGCGCGGCACCCGCCGCGGCCTGGTCGAACACCTCCGGCTCTGCTTCGGCGTGCATGCCGATGTCCAGGACGGCGGCGGCGTCGCGTGGTCGTCCGAGCCGGACGCGGAACTGCCCCCGGCTCCGACCGGAGAACTGCTGGTGCGGGTCTGGGCGGTGCGCGGGGGGCCGGTGGACGCGAGCCGCGTCCTGGACGTCGTCGCGGCCTCGTGCCCCGTACACCTCACGTGCCGGGTGGAGATCCTGCCGGGCCCGCCAGACGAGACAGGAGGCTGACGCGATGCGCTCGTGTCCGGCGTGCGGTACGGCCAACGGCGAGGACGACGACTTCTGCGGGAACTGCGGTTCCTATCTGGGCTGGTCCTCCCGGGCCTCGCGGAATCCTCCCGCCGCCACGGAACCTGAAGGCCCAGCAGAACCCGCAGGCCCGGCAGGCCCGGCAGCCGAGCCCACGACCGGTGCTCCAGCCGTTCCCGCGACCGGTGCCGCCCCGGAGACCGCGGGTCCCCCGGCCGAGGCCCCGCCCTCTGCGCGCCCCGAGCCGCCGGTGGAACCGATGCGTTCGCGCACATCGGAACCTGCCGGGCCGCCCCCCGCAGAGCCCGCCCCGGCCCCGGAACCGCCCCCGCGACCGGCACAGCCCGCCCCCGTACGGCCACAGCCACCGGCACCGGAAGCGCCCGTGGTCGCGGTGCAGCCGGCCAAGCCGATCGCCCGGCGGCCCGTCGTAAGGCCCGTGGTGGCGGGCGAGGAGCCGGACGGGCCACCGTGCCCGGCGTGCGGCACCCCGAACCTGCCGGGACGCCGGTTCTGCCGGCGCTGCGCCGCACCGCTGTTCACCCGCGAGCAGCCGGCGCCGCTGCCGTGGTGGCGTACGGTGTGGCCGTTCCGCCGCCGGGTGAGAAGAGGATCGGGCCGGGCGCTGCGGCGGACCGTGCTGGTGCTGGTGGTCGTCGGGCTGCTGTTCGCGGGCTTCCTGCTCCTGCCGGCCGGGCGCTACGTCTTCGAGGACGTGCGGGACAAGCTCGGCGGAACGGCGGAGATCAGCCCGACCGGCGTCACCGCGAGCGCACACGCTCCCGGCCATCCGGCGTCCGCCGCCGTCGACGGACTGACCAATAAATACTGGGGGGCACCCACGCTCGGCTCGTCGCTGACGTGCACCTTCGACAAGCCCTTCCGGCTGGTCGGCGTCGTGGTGTACTCCGGTGTGTCGAAGGAGCCCCAGGAGTTCCGGCAGGGGGCCAGGCCCACCCGGGCCGATCTGATCGTCACCACGGCGGATGGCGAGGTCCACGAGAAGGCGTTGACACTCGCCGACAAGCCGGGCCCGCAGACGGTACGGACCGGCATCAGCGATGTCGTCTCCGTCCGGCTCGTGCTGAGGGCCGCGTCCGGCCAGGGCGAGGGGCGGCCGATCGCGGTCGGGGAGGTCGAGTTCTTCAAGCGCAGCTGAGGGCGGGTGCCGTCCGGCAGCAGACCGGGCGGCGTCGCTCCGGCCTGTTCAGCCGTCCAGGGTGATGGACGCAATCGCGCCGATGAACCCATCGATCGTGGCCCGCGCTTCTCCGGCTTGTCGGGCTCGAGGAGCTTCGCCCGGCGCTCCGTGATCCGCAGGCCCGGTGGACGGCGGCCGCGCCCAGGTGGAGACCGACGTGTCCGGAGCGCCGTCCGGGGCGGGACAGCGCCAGCTCACGCACCGGGGCGCCCGCCGAGCGGCGCCCCGTGCGGACGGTGGCCGCCTGCCTCCTACTGCTCTCTTGTCAGCATCGGCAGCAGCAGCGCCGCGGACCAGCTGAAGTTGGGCGAGTTGAGCGGTGCCCCGGTGGTCGGGTCGTAGTTCTCCATGATCGGTCCGTTGCCCGCGAGGCCCGACGCGTGGGTGAGGAGCTGGTCCGTCAGAGCGTCCGCATCCTTGGCGTAGCCGTAGCGGCGCAGGCCGCCGAGGGCGAAGTATGCCTGGTCGAGCCAGACGGGGCCGCGCCAGTACGCGGTCGGTGAGAAGTAGGGGGAGCTCTTCGCCACGGTCGAGAACGGCACGGTGGTGGCGAACTCCCCCGGGTCCGTCAGCTTGTCGCGCACGGCACGGGCCTGTGCCTCGGACGCAGTCCCGGTCCACAGGGGGACGGCGCCCTCGATGCCGCGTCCGCGGGCCGTGAGCGGTGCGCCGGTGCCGAGCGCGGTGTCGTGGAACCAGCCGCCCACGGAGTCGTACATCCTCGTGCGGACGGCGGCGGACGTGGCGGCGGACCGCTGCTTCCACCGCTTGGCTTCGGCGCCGCGGCCCAGCGTGCCCGCGATGCGCGCCAAGTAGCCCTGGTCAGCGGCGAGATAGGAGTTAAGGTCGACGGACTCCTGGTCGAGGGAGTAGCCGAGGAGTGTTCCGTCGGCCGCTCGGTTGGCGACGATGCCGGTGCCGAGGGCGGCGTCGAAGCGGGGCGCGTTGTCCATGCCGCTCTCCCAGGCCGCGGCCAGGCGCCGCTCCTCGGGCGAGTTGTTGGCGGGGTCGACGGTGGCGCCGTACTCGGCGAGGCCGTCGTGGTCGTGGTCTCGGTTGCGGTACCACCAGGCCTGGTAGGCGGCGAGTTTCGGGTACATCTCACGCAGGAAGGCCTTGTCCCCGCTCTTCGTGTACACCTCCCAGACCGCCCAGGCGGCCAGCGGGGGCTTGGAGTTGCGCTCGTTCCAGTTGCCCCCGCCGCGCGAGGGGTCGTTGTAGAAGATGACGTCGGGGATCATCCCGGCGTCCTGCGGACGGGTCGTGGAGTCCGGGCTTGTCTGCCAGTCGAACATGGCGCGGATCTGCGACTCGGCCAGGTCGGGCGCGAAGCGTGCCGTGCCCACAGCCTGCTTCCAGGTGTCCCATGCCCAGATACCACCGGTGAACCACTTGTAGGAGATCGACGGCGTGATGCCGTCGTGTTTGATCTGCCCTGCCGCGCCTCGCCAGTTGGTGACGAGGGTCTCCAGCGACTTGACGGCCGTGCGCCGGCGATCCGCCGGCACGCCCCGGGTCACCCCGGCGACATAGCCCCGCCAGCGCGCGTCGGAGGCCGAGACGACGGCATCGGGGTGTGCGAGTACGTCACGGATCTTCGCCTTCTCCTTCGCGCGCTCGGCGGCGGTGAAGGTGTAGGACTCGGTCCAGTCGAAGCTGTGCGAGCGGCCCGGCGCGAGGATCACCGGTTCCACGGCCTCGGTGCGGTACGTGTCGCCGTCCACCGTCGTGCGGACGGCTTCCTTGTGCGTGACGTCGAAGCGTTCCGTGCCGTCGGTCAGGTAGTCCCAGGTCTCACGGACCTTCGCGAAGCCGACGCCGGCACCGGAGCCGGTGGCGGTCAGCGAGGGCGCGTCGCGCATCGGCCGGCCGGCGGGCCGCAACAGGCTGCCCGTCCAGTCGGCACCCAGCGTGCGGGGCGCCGGGCCGGTGTTGCGGACCTCGGCCCGCACCAGGGCGCTGCGGTCGGTGGCGAAGCGGAGTTCGAGGGTGAGGCGCAGGCCGCGGCCGAGGTCGTACGACTGGAGGAGCCGGCCCGGGAGCGAGGTGAAGCGTGGCGCGCCTCCCCCGGCCAGGTCCAGGGTGCGGCCGTGTTCGGTGAGGCGGATGCGGCTGAAGGACTTGCTGAGCCACCAGGGGTATTCCTGTGCGATGTAGAGGGGCCCGGAGAAGCCTCCGTAGGCGTCCTTGTCGCCGGCCTTCGGCAGGGCGTAGGCGTGCCAGGCTCCCCGGTCGGCGAAGACGGTGACGGGGTTGTTGTCCTCGTCGTCGCCCGGCTCGGCGGCAGCGGGGGTGCCGTGCAGGTCGAGGACGTCGGCGTAGGAGGAGGGCGGCTTCGGGTGCGGATGGGCGGAGGCCGTCTGCGGTACGGCGAGGGCACCGCCGGCGAGGAGGAGTGCGGTCAGGGCGCGCAGGGGCCGGTGTCTGGTCACTGGTCGGTCTCTCCAAGGGGGTCGGTGGCGATGCGCAGGACTGCGGCGCCGAGCGGGCCGAGTCGGATGTGGTCGCGGACGGCGGTTCCGGTGAGCAGGTCGGTGCCGCCGGCCGCGTAGGGGCCGGTCAGTTGCGTCCGAGTGTCGTGGTCACTGTGGTTGAGGACGAAGAGGTACGTGCCCTGCGTGCCGGAGCGCACGGTCGCCTCGACTCCCTCGGGGACGTCGAGCACGGGGCGTACGCCCGCTGCCCGCAGCACGTCCTCGAGCACGGCTGCGATGCCGTCGCCGAGGTGGGCACTCACGTACCACGCGGTGCCGGAGCCGTGCGGATGGCGGGTGACGGCGGGGCGGCCGGTCAGTTCTCCGGACGCGTACGAGTCGACGACCTCGGTGTCCAGGGCATCGGGTTCGATCCACTCGCTCCACCGGGTGGCCTCGGCACCGGAGTCGAGGCGCACCGCCTCACCGTCGGGGATCGGCCAGAACTCGTCGACGGACACGCCGAGTACGTCCCGCAGCGGTCCCGGTGCGCCGCCGTCGTGGATGTGGTCGTGGCCGTCGACGACGCCGCTGAAGGGGCCGCACACGAGGTGGCCGCCGCCGCGTACGTACGCGGCGATGCGTGCGGCGTTCTCGGGCCGCAGAAGGTGGAGGTTGGGCGTGAGCACCGCCCGGTAGCAGTCGAGGTCCGCGTGCGGGGGCACGAAGTCGGCGGTGACGGCGCGGGCGTGGAGAGCCGCGTACCAGGGGCGCAGGAGGTCGGGCCAGCGCATGCGGGCGGAGGGGTGGTCGTCGGCCTCGAGGGCCCACCAGGAGTCCCAGTCCAGGACTATCGCCACGTCGGCCCGGGTGGTGGCGCCGGTGACTTCGCCGAGCCGGGCGAGTTCGGCGCCGAAGCGCACGGTCTCGTGCCAGCCGCGGGAGACCGTGCCGCGGTGCGGGAGCAGCGCGCTGTGGTACTTCTCGGCGCCGGCGCGGGAGGCGCGCCACTGGAAGTACATGATGCCGTCGGCGCCGCGGGCCAGGGCCTGGAGGGACCAGAGCCGTTGCAGGCCGGGCTTCTTGGGGACGTTGACCGGTCGCCAGCTGACGGCGGACGGCGCCTGTTCGAGGAGCAGCCAGGGCCGGCCGCCCTTGAGGGAGCGCATCAGGTCGTAGTTGAGGGAGGCGTTGACGTGGGCGCGCGGGTCGGCGGGGTCGGGGTAGGCGTCGTCGGAGACGAGGTCCTCGTGCCCGGCCCACTTCCAGTAGTCGAGTGCCTTGAACATCGACATGAAGTTGGTGGTGGCCGGGATGTCCGGGCTGAGTTCCCTGAGTGCCTCGCGCTCGGCGCGGTGGCATTCGAGGAGGGCGTCGGAGCAGAAGCGCCGCCAGTCCAGGAGTTGTGTCGGGTTGACGGGTCCCGGAGCGGTGCGCGGCGGTTCGATCTCGTCGTACGTGCCGTAGTGCTGCGACCAGAAGGCCGTGCCCCAGGCGTGGTTGAGGCCGTCGATGGTGCCGTACCGGTCGGTTAGCCAGGCGCGGAAGTGGTCGGCGGAACGTGCGCAGAAGCACTCGGTGACATGGTCGCCGTACTCGTTGTGGATGTGCCACAGAGCGAGGGCCGGATGGTGTGCGTAGCGTTCGGCGAGGGCTCGGGTGAGGCGGAGGGCAGCGGAGCGGTACTCGGGGGAGGACGGACAGTAGTGCTGACGCGAGCCGAATTCGAGGCGTACGCCGTCGGCCGTGACCGGCAGGATCCCGGGGTGGGCGCGGACCAGCCACGCGGGCGGTGACGCGGTCGCGGTGGCCAGGTCGACGGCGATGCCATGGGCGTGCAGCAGGTCGAGGAGCCGGTCGAACCAGGCGAAGTCCCACGTGTCCGGGCCGGGTTGGAGGCGTACCCAGGAGAATACGCCGACGGTCACCATCGTGACGCCGGCCTCGTGCATCAGCCTGGCGTCCTCGGCCCAGACGTCCTCGGGCCACTGTTCGGGGTTGTAGTCACCGCCGTAGAGGACCCCCGGGACTCGGGTCAGGCGGCTCATCCCTTCACCGCCCCGCCGAGGAGTCCGGCCACGAACTGCCGCTGGAAGAGAAGGAAGAGGGCCATCAGCGGGAGGGTGGCGAGGAGTGAGCCGAGCATCAGTCCCGAGTAGTCGACATGGGAGAGCCCGGTGAGGGTGTTGAGCGCGACGGGCACGGTGTATTTGTCCTCGGAGTTGAGCATGAGCAGCGGCCAGATGAAGCTGTTCCACTGCGCCATGAACGTGAAGATGACCAGGGCGCCGAGCTGCGGGCGCACGCACGGCAGCACGACTTGGTAGAAGGTGCGCAGCTCGCCGGAGCCGTCGATACGGGCCGATTCGAGGAGTTCGTCGGGGAAGTCGACGAAGCCCTGCCGCATCAGCAGGATGCCGAAGGAGTTCGCCAGGAAGGGCAGGACGACCGCTTGGTAGGAGTCGATCCAGCCGACGCTCGCCATCATCTGGAACAGCGGCACGAGCAGCACCTGGAACGGGATCATCATCGTGGCGAGCACGGCGCCGAGCAGCAGACCCCGGCCGCGGAAGCGGTACTTGGCGAGCCCGTAGCCGCACATGGCGGAGATCAGCGAGCTGAGCACGGTGTGCACGACGGCGATGCCGGCGCTGTTGAGGAGGACCCTCCCGAAGCCGATGGTGTCCTGGAGCCGCGCGAGGTTGTCGAGCAGACGGCCGCCGGGCAGGAACGGCGGCGGCGAGCGGAACAGGTCAGACGTGGAGTGCGTCGCGGCGATCGCCATCCAGAGGAACGGCACCAGGCTGACGACGGCACCGGCCGAGAGGAACAGGCGTACGGCGTAGCGGCCGGCGCGCCGGGCCGGGTGGACACGTACGGGGGCCTGCTGGCGGGCGGTCACCGGCGGCGCTCCCTTCCGAAGGCGACGTACTGGAGGGCGGAGATCGCGGCGATGAGGGCCACGACGACCCAGGCGATGGCCGCGGCGTAGCCGAAGTCGAGCTGCTGGAAGCCGACTTTGTAGAGGTAGACGACCGGGGTGAGGGTCGCGTCGTCGGGGCCGCCGCGGGTGAGGACGTAGTTCTCGTCGAAGAGCTGGAGTGTCCCGATGGTGGAGGTGATCACGCAGAACAGGACGACCGGGCGCAGCTGCGGCAGGATCACGCGGGTGTACGTGGAGCGGGTGGTGGCGCCGTCGATGGAGGCGGCCTCGTACTGCTCCTTGCCGATGGACTGGAGTCCGGCGAGCAGGATGACGGCGTTGTAGCCGGTCCATCGCCAGGTCAGGGACGCGATCAGCGATACGCGGGCCCAGGTGGGGCTGTTGAGCCAGTCGACCTGGCCGATGCCGACGGCGCCGAGTATCTGGTTGACGAGGCCGCCGTCGGTCTTGAGGAGGACCTGGAAGACGACGGCGTACGCGACGAGTGTGGTGACGGCGGGCAGGAAGTAGACCGCTCGCCAGGTGCCTCGGAAGCGCAGCCAGGACTGGTTGAGAAGGACGGCGAGGACGAGTGCCAGGCCGATCATCACGGGGACCTGCACGGCGAGGATGATCCCGGTGTTGAACAGGGACTCCAGGAACGCGGGGTCGTGGATCATGCGCCGGTACTGGTCGAGTCCGACCCAGTGGGTGGCGCCGGCGTCCTCGGTGGTGAAGCTCTGCAGGAGGCTGGCGCCCAGCGGATAGGCGAAGAAGAGCGCGAAAAGGGCGGCTGCGGGTCCGGCGAAGATCCAGGCGGTGGGGCGTCGGCGCCTGCGGCGTGCCCCGGCCGGGGCACGGGCGGGGGCGACCGGCCGGTCGTAGGTGGTGTGGGTGGCCATCGGGTTACTTCACCCTTTCGCGGCCGGTGGCCGTGGCGAGCTGCCGCGCGGCCGAGTTCAGGGCGGCGCGCGGGTCCTTGCCCCGGAGCATCACGCCGGTGACGGCGGAGATCATGATGTCGGTGGCCTTCGCGTCGTCCTTGTTGTTCTCGACCGGCGGGATGTTGCGGGCGAGCCGGGCGAACACGTCGAGGGCCGCCTGTCCGCCGAAGTACTCCTGCTTCGCGCCCAGATAGGGGTCGTCGAGCGCGGGCAGATAGGCGGGGAACAGGCCCTCGCGCTTGAGCATGGAGACCTGGTTCGCCTTGCCGGTGAGCAGGAACTGGATGAACGCCCAGGCCAGACGGGGGTTCTTGCTCTGCCCTGGGACGCAGAGCGTGGAGCCGCCGATGTTCGAGGTGCGGATGCCGTCGGCGGTGAATCCGGGCAGCGGCACCACCGAGAACTTCCCCTTCAGCTCCGGCATCTCGTCGGTGAGGGTGCCCGTCCACCAGGCGGCGGTGGGCGTGGTGGTGGCCTTGCCCTCCTTGGTTCCGGTGACGAGCCCGTCCCAGCCCTTCTCGTAGTCGACGAGACCCTTGTCGTGCAGGGTCTTCATCAGCGTCAGGGCCTTGACGGCCTCCGGGGTGTCGACCGCGACCCGGCCGCCCTTGAAGTAGGACTGGCCCTGCTGCTGGAGCAGCATCGGCAGGATCCCGGCGTCCGTGTTCGAGGAGTCCATGATGAGCAGCTTGCGGCCGGTGGCCTTCTTGATGCGGACGCCCGCCGCCACGTAGTCGTCCCAGGTCAGCAGCGACTTGGGGTCGACTCCGGCGGCGCGGAAGTGGTCCGTGCGGTAGTAGAGCGCGCAGGGGCCGATGTCCCAGGGCAGGGCGAAGACCGCGCCGTCCTTGCCGGCGACGGTACGCCACGCGGCGCGGTCGAAGTCGCCCCCGTAGCGGCCGCCGAGGCTCGTCAGGTCGTAGAAGCCGCTGGGGAAGTTGCCTATGTAGCGCGGCATGTGGCTGCCCTCGACCGTGAGGACGTCGGCGAGGCCCGAGCCGCCGCGCAGGCCCACGGTGATCTTGTCGTAGGCATTGTCGTAGCCGATGTCGACGACGTCGACGGTGGTGCCGGGGTGGCGCTCCTCGAAGGTGCGGGCGAAGCGCTTCATGGCCTTGGCGGCCACGTCCCACGACCAGACGGTGATCTTCCCGCTGACCTTGCCCCCTTCGTCATCCTTCCCGCCGCCGATGTCACGGGCGTCTCCGCCTCCCGCGCCGCCCATGGCACATCCGCTGACCAGTGACGATGCCGCGGTCGCGAGACCTGTGACCAGAACGACCCGTCGGGTGGGTCTTGTTGACACTCTTGCCTCCTGGAGCCTGAATGCCTAATGCTGTATTCAGAACACTGAATGACGGAGCCCGCCGTCAAGAGGTGTACAGCCAAAGACTTTTGTTGCTGTGGTTCATGACTGACCTGACCGAGTCGGCTCACGCGAAAGGCGCGGCATGACGTCATCCCAGGACTCCGTCCACCCCTACACCCACCCCTACATCCCGAATGCGGTCCCGGCCGTGCGGCAGGCGATGCTCGAGGAGATCGGCGCGGCGAGCGTCGAGGACTTCTACGCCGACATCCCGGACGGCATCCGGCTGCACCGCCCCCTCGACCTGCCGCCCCCCCTGCGTTCGGAAGCCGAACTCACCCGCCATATGGAGGAGTTGCTCGGCCGCAACACCTCGACCCGGCAGGCGCTCAGCTTTCTCGGCTCCGGCTGCTATCAGCACCACGTACCGGCGGTCGTGGACGAGGTGGTCAACCGCAGCGAGTTCCTCACGGCGTACGCGGGCGAGCCCTACGAGGACCACGGCCGCTTCCAGGCGCTGTGGGAGTACCAGTCGATGATGGCCGAGCTGCTCGACGTCGAGATCGTCAACGTCCCGGTGTACGACGGCTTCCAGGCCGCGGGAACCGCCCTGCGCATGGCCGGCCGGATCACGGGCCGTCGCCGCGTGCTCGTCGCCACCGCGATCGACGCCGACAAGCTCTCCCGCATACGTGACTACGTACGCCCCGACCACGACGTGACGGTGGTCCCGGTCGGCCCGGACACCGGCTGCGCCGACCTCGACGCGGTGCGTGAAGCACTCGCCGCCGGCGACACGGCGGCGGTGTACGCGGACACGCCCTCCGCACTCGGCATCGTCGACGAGGCGCTGCCCCGCCTCGCCGAACTCGCCCACGAAGCGGGGGCGTTGTTCGTCGTGGGCTGCAATCCGCTCACGCTCGGCGTGCTCGCACCGCCCTCCGCGTACGGCGCCGACATCGCGTGCGGTGACATCCAGCCGCTCGGCCTCCACCAGAGCTTCGGCGGCGGCAACGCGGGCTTCATCGCCACACGCGACGAGGAGACGCTGGTCGCCGAGTACCCGTCACGCCTGTTCGGCCTCGTGCCGACGACCGTCGAGGGCGAGTACGGCTTCGGCGACGTCGCCTACGAGCGGACCTCGTTCGCGCTGCGCGAGGAGGGCAAGGAGTGGGTCGGCACAGCCGCCGCGCTGCACGGTATCGGCGCCGGGGTCTATCTCGCGCTGATGGGACCACAGGGCATGCGGGAGATCGGCGACACGATCCTCGCGCTCACCGCGTACGCCCGCAGGCGCCTCGCCGAGGTACCCGGCATCGAGGTCCCGTACGGCGACGCCCTGCACTTCGCCGACTTCACCATCCGCTACACGGGCGGCAGGACCGCCGCCGAGATCCGCGCCGGCCTGAAGGAGCGGGGCATCTTCGGCGGCGTTGCGACCGGCGAGCACGAGGCCGCGTACTGCGTCACCGAAGTCCACACCAAGGCCGACATCGACCGGCTGGCCGCAACCCTGGAGGAGATCGTCAAGTGACCGCCCCGCACGCGCCCGTGTCCGTCTCCCCCGAGGAGGCGCGCATCGCCGACAAGCCGCGCCTGCGCCGTTTCCAGCAGGCCTCCTGGGACGAGAAGCTGATCTTCGAGCTCGGTTCCCCGGGCGAGCGAGGCGTCCTCGTACCGGCCACGGACCCGTCCATCGGGAAGGCCGAGATTCCCGCCACGCTGCGCCGCGCCGAGCCGCCCGCACTGCCGGAGATGTCCCAACAACAGGTTCTGCGCCACTACTTGCGCCTGTCGCAGGAGAATCTGGGCGCCGATCTCAACATCGACGTCGGCCAGGGCACCTGCACCATGAAGTACAGCCCCAAGGTCAACGACCAGTTCGTCCGTGACCCGCGGATCGCGGCGCTGCACCCCCTCCAGGACGAGGACACGGTCCAGGGCGTCCTCGGGATCATCCACAGCCTGGAGCAGCTCCTGAAGGAGATCTCCGGCATGGACCGGGTCTCGCTCCAGCCGGGCGCCGGCTCCGCCGCGATCTACACGAACGTCGCCATGATCCGCGCCTACTTCGCCGCGCGCGGCGAGCTGGAGCAGCGCGACGAGGTCATCACGACGATCTTCTCCCACCCGTCGAACGCGGCTTGCGCGAAGACGGCGGGCTTCAAGGTCATCACGCTCCACCCGGACGCGGACGGCTACCCGGACATCGAGGCCCTCAAGGCGGCGGTCGGCCCGCGCACTGCGGCGCTCCTCATCACGAACCCCGAGGACACGGGCATCTACAACCCGCGCATCGAGGAGTTCGTACGGATCGTGCACGAAGCGGGCGGTCTGTGCTCGTACGACCAGGCCAACGCGAACGGCATCCTCGGCATCACGCGCGCCCGGGACGCGGGCTTCGACCTGTGCCACTTCAATCTGCACAAGACGTTCTCCACGCCGCATGCGTGCGGCGGTCCGGCGGCGGGTGCGTGCGCGGTCTCCGAGGACCTCGCCCCGTATCTGCCGCGCCCCACCGTCGAGTTCGACGGTTCGACGTACCGGCTGGACGACGACCGGCCCGAGTCGGTCGGCAAGATGCGGCCGTTCTACGGCGTCGTGCCGAACCTGGTCCGCGCCTACGCCTGGATCATGTCGCTCGGCGCACAGGGCCTGCGGGCCGCAGCCGAGACGGCCGTCCTCAACAACAACTACCTGCTCCACAAGGTCCGGCAGATCCCGGGCGTCTCCATCCCCTACGCGGCGGGACGCCCGCGCGTCGAGCAGGTCCGCTACAGCTGGGAGAAGCTCCACGAGGACACCGGCCTGCACTCCGAGGACATCGGCCTGCGTGCCGCGGACTTCGGTACGCACTACTGGACCAGCCACCACCCGTACGTCGTGCCGGAACCCATGACGCTGGAGCCGACCGAGTCATACACGCGCGCCGACCTCGACGAGTACGCGGCGATCCTCGCGGAGATCGCCCGCGAGGCGTACGAGGACCCGGAGACCGTACGCACGGCGCCGCATCGCTCGACCATCCACCGGGTCCGCCCGGAAGCCCTGGACTCCCCGGCGACCTGGGCGGTCTCCTGGCGCGCCTACCGCCGCAAGGTGCTCGGTGAGGCCGGCCGGTGACGAGGATCGGCCTGGTGGTCAACCCGGTCGCCGGCCTCGGCGGCCGGGTGGGCCTGGGCGGTACCGACGGCCCGGACCGGGCCCGCGCGGCACTCTCGCTGGGCGCACGCCCCTTGGCGGGGGCGCGTGCCGCTGCGGCCTTGGGTGAACTGGCGGCGCGTTCGGGCCGGTTGACAGAGGCCGGCCGTCCTGCGTGGGAGGGGCGGGGCAGCGAGTCGACAGCGGCGGCGCGCCCCGCGCCCAGCCGGCGCACACAGGCGGGCGCCGCTCCGACGGCCGCCGCGCCGGATGGGCAACCCGATGCGTCGGAGAGCCCGGGGCACGCCCCCGCAACCATGCGGGAGCGCACGCCACACCCCGTGCCCGGCCGCCGGGCCGACGCCACCGGGGATCCCGCGCCGAACGCACTCAGCGACACGAAGGCCGGGGCGGCGGCCATCGCTCCGGTCGGTCACCCGCCGGGCTCCGGACTCCTCGTCGTGACCGCCGCCGGTCCCCTGGGCGCTGACTCCGTCGCCGCCGCAGGGCTTGCGGGGCGGGTCGTGTACGCCGCCGGGGCCGGGCGGGACACCTCGGCCGCGGACACGGCCGCCGCGGTGCGGGCCGTCGTCGCCGAGGGCGTCGACCTCCTGCTCTTCGCCGGCGGCGACGGCACCGCGCGGGACGTGCTCGGCGCCCTCCGCGACATGCCCTGCCCGGTCCTCGGCATACCGACCGGCGTGAAGATGCATTCGGCCGTCTTCGCCATCAGCCCGCGCGCCGCGGGTGAGGTCGCGGCGGCGTGGCTCGCCCGCAGGAGCACTGTTCGGCTGCGGGACGCCGAGGTGATGGACCGCGACGAAAACGCCCTGAGCGAGGGTCGCGTCGCCTCACAGCTCTTCGGGTGGCTGCCCGTTCCCGATGTACCGGCCCGCGTACAGCAGCGCAAGACCGGCAGCACCGCTACCGCGCCCGATGCGGTCGGCGGCATCGCGACCGACGTCGCCGAGCGCGTCGGGGACGGGCTGCTCGTGCTCGGCCCCGGCAGCACCACGCGGGCGGTCGCGGCGACGCTCGGCGCGGACGTCTCCCTCACGGGCGTCGACGTGCTCCGCCTGCGGCCCGGCCACCGGCCGCGAATCGTGGCCCGCGACGCGGGCGAGGACACTCTCCTCTCCATCGGCCCGGCCTGGATCGCCCTCTCCCCCATCGGCGGCCAGGGCTTCCTTCTCGGCCGCGGCAACCAGCAGATCTCGCCGCGCGTCCTGCGCGCGGCAGGCGGCCGCGAGCGCCTGCTCGTGCTGTGCACGGAACAGAAACTGGCCGCGCTCGGCGGCCGCCCTCTTCTCCTCGACACCGGCGACGACGCACTCAACGCGGAGCTGTCTGGCCATCTGCCCGTCATCACCGGCAGGCGGCGCACATCGCTGTACCGCCTGGCCGGATGACCCCTCATGCCTCCCATCACACCCAGAAGGAGCCAAAGATGATCTCCCTTGACGGCAAGCGTGCCATCGTGACCGGCGGCGGAGCCGGAATCGGCCGCGCCACCGCCCAGGTCCTCGCGGAGCTCGGCGCCCGCGTGGTGATCGCCGACATCGACACGGACGGCGGCGAACGCACCGCGAAGGACACGGGAGGGACCTTCGTACGCTGCGACGTGTCACGGCGCGAGGACTGCGAGGCCGTCGTACACACGGCGCAGGAGCAGTTCGGCGGCGTGGACGTCCTCTTCAACAACGCCGGCATCATCCGCCGCTCCACGGTCTGCGAGATCACCGAGGACGACTGGGACCTGGTGATGGCCGTGAACATCCGCTCGGTGATGCTGATGAGCCGCCTCGTGATCCCGGGGATGGCTGCCCGGGGCGGCGGCTCCGTCATCAACACCGGCTCCGGATGGGGCATCCGCGGCGGCGGCCGGGCTGTCTCGTACTGCGCGTCGAAGGGCGCCGTCGTCAACATGACCCGCGCCATGGCCATCGACCACGGCCCCGACAACATCCGCGTCAACTGTGTCTGCCCCGGTGACACGGCGACCGGGATGCTCGCCGAGGAGGCCCGCCAGCTCGGCGAGAGCTCCGACGCGTTCTACGCCGACGCCGCCGACCGGCCGCTGGGCCGGATCGGGCAGCCCCGCGACATCGCCCAGACCGTGGCGTTCCTGGCCTCCGACGCCTCGGCGTTCCTGAGCGGGGCGATCATCCCGGTCGACGGCGCCGGTACCGCGTGACCCGCCGGTAGCGGATAATCGACCGGACCGAAGGGGAGGGCAGCCTCACATGCCAATCGAAAACCGCCCGCTGCGCGAACAGGTCAAGGAGGAACTGATCAAGCGCCTCGGGCGCGGCACGATCGCAACCAGCGAGCCGATCAACGAGGGGCAGCTGGCCACCGAACTCGGCGTCAGCCGCACTCCGCTGCGCGAGGCACTGATCACGCTGGAGCGCGAGGGCGTCATCACCAGCGAGCGCGGCAAGGGCTTCCGCTTCACGCCGCTCAGCGCGCAGGAGTTCCGTGACCTGTCCGCGATCGTCGCGACGCTGGAGGCGCTGGCCCTGGAGTCCAGCGACCCCGAGTATCTGGCGGCGACGGCTCCCCGGCTGCTCGAGGAGGCGCGCGCGTTCTCGGCCCCGCAGGCGCCGCACGACGTCATAGAGCGTTACGACGACGCGTGGCACGACCTGCTCCTGTCCGGCTGCACGAACAGCCGCCTGATGAAGCTGATCACCTCTCTGAAGGTGACGATGCACCGCTACGAGCGGGTGGCCCTGGGCGACCAGGACATCCTGGAGCGTTCGGCGGTGGAGCACGAGCGGATCGCCGAGTGCCTGCAGCGCGGCGACCTCGACGCGGCCGTCGCGGCGCTCAAGGAGAACTGGAACAGCGGGATGCACCGGATCCTGGAGCATCTGAAGGACTGACCGCGGGCGGCGGGACCCTGACGGGGACAGCGCAGACACAGTGGTGCGGGTCGAGACGCCAAGGCTTGACCCGCACGGCTCCTCGGGGGTCCCCTCACCGTGAAACGGAACCCATCCATCGGCCCGACGCGCTGCCCAGGGACTGTGACCGCATGACTCTGCAGATCAGCGCCACCAACCCCGAACACCCGGCCCTCCTCCTCGAACTGCCCCCAGAGAAGGTGGAGCGCCACATCCACCGCCGCTACGAACGCAAGCCCGAACACTTCCTTGCCTTCGTCGGCATAGCCGCGGCACTCATCCGCCACCGCCGTCTCGTGGCGCGGGAAGCGGGCTAGAAGATCTCAGTCACGGCGGTTGCGATCCAGAAGAGGCCGATAAGCGCGGCTCCTCCGCCGATGAAGCGAAGCGTCCCGGCCGTAGCGCTTCCCATCGTGACCCCGGTGGAGGAGTAGTAGTCGAAGAGCCGATCTGCGAGGTTTCTGAAGTTCGTCAGGAGGCAGATTCCGAAGCCCGTGACAGCTGCTCCGACCATGAGTGCAAACATCATCCGTTTTCCCCGTGATCCCGTGTCCAGCGATCGTGAGGCGGGCCACGCAGAGGTGTCAACGGCCGGGGAGGAACAACTTGCCGAAGGGGCCCACGAAGCGCCGGCCGCAGACGACCGCGCGGCTGCTGGAGGCAGCTCAGGAGACATTCACCGAACGCGGCTTCCACGGCTCCTCCTTCGAGGTGATCTGTGAGCGCGCGGGGCTGACGTGCGGGGCGCTCTACTCCAACTTCCGCGCCAGGGAAAAGTTGTTCTTCGCACTGTTCGACCTGCATGCGCACTTTGGTCGCCGCATCGAGACATGGACGGACCGACCCCGACCCGCACCCGCCCCGACGCAGAGAGCCCCCGGCCTGACACCTTGTCAGTAAAGTCGGCACCGGGTCGGCATCGACCTGCCCGAAGACGGTTACACGGGACGACAGCTGCACATAGGCTGTCCTCCCCTCAGGTCTCCGCTGACCTGGCAGAATGCAGCCCTGGAGCCGATCCGGCAGAGCTAGGAGCCGCCCCGTGTTCTATTACGTGCTCAAATACGTCATCCTCGGGCCGCTTCTCCGGCTGTTCTTCCGCCCCAGGATCGAGGGCCTGGAACACATCCCGGAGGACGGCGCGGCCATCGTCGCCGGTAACCATCTGTCGTTCTCCGATCATTTCCTGATGCCTGCCATCCTCAGACGGCGCATCACGTTTCTCGCCAAGGCGGAGTACTTCACCGGACCGGGGGTGAAGGGGCGGCTGACCGCCGCCTTCTTCCACAGCATCGGGCAGATTCCGGTGGACCGGTCGGGCAAGGACGCGGGGCAGGCGGCGATCCGCGAAGGGCTCGGGGTGCTGAGCCGGGGCGAGCTGCTGGGGATCTACCCGGAGGGGACCCGTTCGCACGACGGCCGGCTGTACAAGGGCAAGGTCGGCGTGGCCGTGATGGCGATCAGGGCGCAGGTGCCGGTGGTGCCGTGCGCGATGGTCGGTACGTTCGAGATCCAGCCGCCGGGGCAGGTCGTCCCGCGCGTCAAGCGGGTCACCATCCGCTTCGGTGAGCCACTGGACTTCTCCCGCTACGCAGGTCTGGAGGATCAGAAGGCTGCGATCCGGGCGGTCACCGACGAGATCATGTACGCGATTCTCGGCCTCTCGGGACAGGAGTACGTCGACGAGTACGCGGCCAAGGTGAAGGCCACGCAGGCCGAGCGGGCAGGGCAGTCGAAGAAGTTCCCGAAGCTGCGACGCTGACGGCGAATCCGCGCCGGGTGAACTCCACTGGTCCGGGCGACGGCCTGGTCCTAGCGTGCCTCTCATGAGCAGGGGAAACGCATGGGTTCTGGGAGCGACGGGACAGATCGGGCGAGTGGCAGTGCAGGCGCTCGTCGAGGACGGCTGGGAGGTGACGGCCGCTTCACGCGGCGGCGGCCGGGACGCGCGGTGGGACGGCGCGGTGCGCACGACGGTTCTCGACCGGGACGAGGACGGGGCGCTGACGGCGGCCCTGGGTGACGGTTGTGACGTACTGGTCGACATGGTCGCGTACGGCGCGGATCACGCCCAGCAGCTGACCGGCCTCACCGACCTGATCGGTTCGGCGGTGGTCATCTCCAGCGGTGCGGTGTACGAGGACGATCAGGGTCGCAGCTTCGACACACAGGGCGAGCCCGACGGAGCTCCGCGATACCCCGTGCCGATCCCGGAGACTCAACGCACCGTGCCGGCCGGCGGTGCCACGTACGGGACGCGGAAGATACAGCTGGAGCAGGTCCTGCTCGCGGCGGGGGACATGCTGCCGGTGACGCTGTTGCGTGCGGGGGCGATTCACGGGGCGTACTGCCGCTCGCCCCGAGAGCTGTACTTCGTGAAGCGGCTCCTGGACGGCCGGGGGCGGCGGGTGCTCTCGTACGGCGGGACGTCCCGTTTCCACCCGGTCCATGTATCCAACCTGGCCGAGCTGATCCGGCTCGCCGCCGGGCGGCCCGGTTCGCGGGTGCTCAATGCCGGGGATCCGCAGGCGCCGACGGTCGCGGAGATCGGCGAGGCCGTCGACGCGGTACTCGGCCGGAGGACCGAGACCCTGCTGATGGCCGGCGCACCCGGGGACGACGGCGTCGGCTCGACGCCCTGGAGCGCCGCCCATCCCATCGTGTACGACATGACGGCCGCCGAGCGGGAACTCGGGTACCGGCCGGTGACGGGCTACGAGGAGTCGCTTCCGGAAACGGTCGAGTGGATCGGCGCGCAACTGGAGGGCAACGACTGGACGGATGCCTTTCCCCTCATGCTGCGGGCATACGGGAAGAAGCTCTTCGACTACGCGGCGGAGGACGCCTGGCTGGAGACGTACGACCGCAAGGCGTGAGGCGGAGCCCGTACGCGGGCACGGGCGGCCGGTGGTTCGAAGCCACCGGCCGCCCGTGCCCGTGAGGTGTGACCGTTACGGCTTGGGTGTGGCGTGCGGGGCGCACGTCACGTCGCTGCGGTCGGTCCTGCCGGTGAGCAGGTAGGTGTCCACCCGCTCGTTGATGCAGGGGTTGACCTGGCCGGTGACACCGTGCGAACCGGCGTCCCGCTCCGTGATGAGGCGCGAGCCCTTGAAGCGCTTGTGCAGTTCGACGGCGCCTTCGTACGGGGTCGCGGCGTCACGCGTGGACTGCACGATCAGCACCGGCGGCAGGCCCTTGCCGGTCTTCACGTTCAGCGGGGTCTGCTGCTTCGCCGACCAGGTCGCACAGGGCAGGTTCATCCAGGCGTTGGCCCAGGTCATGAACGGGTAGTCCTTGTGCAGCCGGCTGTTGTCGCGGTCCCACTTCTGCCAGCTGGTGGGCCACTTGGCGTCCGCGCACTCGACAGCCGTGTACACGGCGTTGCCGTTCTCCGAGGAGATGTTCCCCGCGATGTCCGACATGGTCGGTCCGGCGGCCTTGACCAGCGCCTGGGTGTCGCCGCCCAGGTAGTCGCTCCAGGTCCGGGCGACGCGTGCCCAACTGGAGTCGTAGTAGGGCGCGCTCTGGAAGAAGCCGATGAGCTCGGCGGGGCCGACGACGCCGCCGATCGGGTTCTTCTTCGCGGCAGCGCGCAGCTCCAGCCACGCCTGCTCGACCTTCTCGGGGGTGTCGCCGATGTGGAAGGCGGAGTCGTTCTCGGCGACCCATGCCTTCCAGTCGTCCCAACGCCCCTGGAAGGCGATGTCCTGGTTGAGGTTGGCCTGGTACCAGATGTTGTCCTTCGCCGGGTTGACGACACTGTCGACGACCATGCGGCGGACATGGGTCGGGAAGAGCGTGCCGTAGACCGCGCCCAGATAGGTGCCGTAGGAGACGCCCAGGAAGTTGAGCTGCTTCTCACCCAGGGCGGCGCGGATGACATCCAGGTCGCGTGCCGTGTTCGGCGTGGTCATGTGCGGCAGCATGTCGCCGCTGCGTTCGGCGCAGCCGTCCGCGTATTCGGCGGCGAGCTTGCGCTGGGCGCGCTTGTCGGCCTCGGAGTCGGGTACGGGGTCGGCCTTGGGGGCCTTGACGTACTCCTGGGGGTCGATGCAGGAGATCGGCGCGGAGTGGCCGACGCCCCGAGGGTCGAAGCCCACAAAGTCGTAGGCCTTCGCCGCGTTCGCCCAGATCGCGGTCTTGTTGATGATGCGCTTCGGGAACGCCATGCCCGAACCGCCGGGGCCGCCCGGGTTGTAGAGCAGGGCGCCCTGTCGTTCGTCCTTCGTGCCGGTGCTGACGTGCCGGTCGACGGCGAGCTTGATCTGCTTGCCGTCGGGCCTGGCGTAGTCGAGCGGCACCGTCACCCAGCCGCACTGGATCGGCTTGGCTATGGCCCAGTCGGCCGGACAGTCCTTCCAGTCGATGCCGGACCTGGCCGCCCGTGCCGCGGCGACCTGAACGCCACGCGCCTCGGAACCTTGGTGGTGACGGCCTTCGGCAGTGGCCGCCGGTGCGGTCACCGCGCCCGCTATGAGCGTGCCCGCGATCAGAGCGCCGGCCGAGCCGAGCACTGCTGTGCGTCTCAAGTGGAACCTCCCCCATCTCTGAAGCGCCGCCGGTGGCGGCGCAGTTCATTCAGGACCTCCTGCGGATCCTGTCGTCTGTGAGGTTCCTGAGAACAGGTCACACACTTACTTCTTTACCGAATCGATAACCGGACATCCGCGTCCCGCTGAGCGGTATTCACCCCGCCGGGGTGTCGAGTACGTCGCTCAGTGCGTCGCCCAGGACCCTGCGCAGCAGGCGTGCATCGGGGGCGACGGCTGTCACCAGCACAGCCGGACCGACGAGTGGTGTGAGGACGGCGGTCGGCCCCAGCAGGCGTGCTTCGGGACATTTCACGTCGAACGACGGGTCCACGACGAGGAGTTGGCCGACGGCCCGGTGGCCGCCCAGGACGGCCGCGCCGTCCCAGCCGCCGGGTGCTCCCGGCCCGTACGCCACCTGCTGGTCGATCAGCGGACGGCCGGCGCGGTGCACTGTGAGGCGGCTGGTGAGGGTGCCGGTGCTCTCGCCGTGGCGTCCGAGAATCTGCTCCTCGCGCAGCACCAGCCTTGCGGTGGGGGCGAGTTCGACCCGTGTGGTCATGTGCAGGACGCTGCCGTGCGCCGAGACGAGTTGCTCCGGAAGCCAGTGGAGCCCGGCCCGCTCCCCCACGTTCAACCTGATGTCGTACGTGGCGGGTTCGGCGGCCGCTCCCGGTCCGGGCAGGGCGACGGTGGCCGCGGCCGAGTCGACGGTGAGCCGGGCGTCTTCCTCGATCTGCGCCTCGATGGCGAGCCGGTCGCCGCCGAGCGGCGCGCTCATGGCGCCGACGACGGTGACACGGGCGTGCGGGCCGTTCGCGGCCCGGGTCCGGCGCAGGGCGAGCGGCCCGTCGCTCTCCAGCACGGGGAGCGTGGTGACGCCCCGGCTGTCGAGGACCGCGGCGATCCGGGCGGTGGCCTGGACGCTCATGCGGTCCAGGCGGCGATCTGCCCCCGCACCCAGTCCGCGACCGGCCCCACACCTTCCTCCGAGGTGAGTGAGGTGAAGGCCACGGGGAGCGGCCCGCGCTGCTGTGCGGCGTCCTGAGCCATCCGGTCGAGATCGGAGCCGACGTACGGGGCGAGGTCGGTCTTGTTGATGACGAGCAGGTCGGAAGTGGTGACGCCGGGGCCGCCCTTGCGCGGGATGTCGTCGCCGCCCGCCACATCGATGACAAAGATCTGGGCGTCGACCAGCCCCTTGGAGAAGGTGGCGGTGAGGTTGTCGCCGCCTGATTCGACCAGGATCAGGTCGAGTGGCCCGACGGTGTCCTCCAGGTCCTCGACGGCTTCGAGGTTGGCGGAGATGTCGTCCCGGATCGCGGTGTGCGGGCAGGCGCCGGTCTCCACGGCCTGGATGCGCTCGGGCGGCAGGACGGCATGGCGCAGCAGGAAGGCGGCGTCCTCGCGGGTGTAGATGTCGTTGGTGACCACGGCGATGGAGAGCTGGTCGCGCAGGGCCCGGCAGAGGGCGGCGACGGTCGCGGTCTTGCCGGAGCCGACCGGCCCGCCGAGTCCGATGCGCAGAGCGCGGCGGGTGCCGTCGGGGCGGGCTGTATCGGCGCTGATGGCGGCCGGGCCGTCATGGGCGTGGTCGAGGTGCATGGTGTTCGGCTCCTGGTTCTTGCAGGTTTACGAGGCGAACAGGCGGACAGGCCAGGCCGCGTGCGCCTCGGCGGTGATGTCGAGGAGAGGGGCGGAGGCGGCGGGCAGCGCATCGATGGTTCCGTGCGCCGCGGCGGCGGCCTGTTCGGCGATCCGGTCGAGTTCGGGTGCGAGGCGGGCGAGGACGGCGGTGGCCTCGAAGGGGTCGAGGGAGAGCAGCCGGACGACAGCGGTGGCCGGTCCACTGACGGTCTCGTAGGCGACACAGTGCGCAGCGTCCTCGGGCCCGAGTCCCGCCGCGCGTGCGGTGAGGCCGAGCACGACGGGCTGGTGGGCGCCGCGCGGCCGGGCCCGGGCGAGCGCGGCGAGTTCGGGGCTGGGCCAGGTGGCGCGGGCCGCCCGCATCAGCTGCCGGCCGAGTTTGCGCGCGACGGTCCGCAGCGCGGGTGACGGGGTGCGGGCATCGGCGGCCTCGTCGAGCGCGAGCGGGTCATGGCCGCGGGCGGCCGCCGCGGCGAGTGCGGCGGCCGTGAGTCCGGTGGTGTGGAGGCGGCCCCGGCAGAACTCGGCGAGGTCCTCGGCGTTACGGATACGTCCTTCCTTCACGGCCGGTTCGGCGCCACCGGAGTGGGCGTGGCCACCTGCGGGGAACCGGCCGTCGGCGAGAACGAGCAGAGCTGCGCGACTCATCACATGGTCCGCATCAGAAGAGGAAGTAGCGCTGGGCCATGGGCAGTTCGGCGGCGGGTGCCGGTTCGACGGGTTCGCCGTCGATCGTCACGGCGAAGCTGTCGGGGTCGACGTGGACCTGCGGCAGTGTGTCGTTCTCCCGCATGTCGGCCTTGGTGACGCCGCGCGTGCTGGCGATCGGAACGAACCGCTTGCCGAGACCGAGGCGTTCGGGCAGCCCGTCCTCGATGGCCGCGCTCGCCACGAAGTTGAACGAGTTGGCGGCGGGCGCCCGGCCGATTGCGCCGAACATCGGCCGCGGCATCACCGGCTGCGGCGTAGGGATGGACGCGTTGGCGTCGCCCATCTGCGCGTACGCGATCTGCCCGCCCTTGATGACGGTCTGCGGCTTCACGCCGAAGAACGCCGGGTCCCACAGCACCAGATCGGCGAGCTTGCCGGTCTCGACCGAACCGATCTCCCGGTCGAGGCCCTGGGCGACCGCGGGGTTGATGGTGTATTTGGCGACATAACGACGAACCCGGTGGTTGTCGGCCAGGCCGTCGCCGGGAAGGACGCCGCGGCGCTTCTTCATCACATGGGCGGTCTGCCAGGTGCGCAGGACGACCTCGCCGACGCGGCCCATCGCCTGGGCGTCGGAGGAGATGATCGAGATCGCCCCCAGGTCGTGGAGGATGTCCTCGGCCGCGATGGTGGAGGGACGGATCCGGGATTCGGCGAAGGCCAGGTCCTCCGGCACGGCGGGGTTGAGGTGGTGGCAGACCATCAGCATGTCGAGGTGTTCCTCGATGGTGTTGACGGTGTGCGGCCGGGTCGGATTGGTGGAACTGGGCAGGACATACGGCTCCGAGACCACGGTGATGATGTCCGGGGCGTGCCCGCCGCCGGCGCCTTCGGTGTGGTAAGCGTGGATGGAGCGTCCGGCGATGGCCGCGAGCGTATCGGCGACGAAGCCGGCTTCGTTGAGGGTGTCCGTGTGGATGGCGAGCTGCGCACCGCTCTCCTCGCACACGTTCAGACAGGCGTCGATGACGGCGGGAGTGGCACCCCAGTCCTCGTGGATCTTGAATCCGAGGGCACCGCCGCGCAGTTGGGCGCGCATGGCGTCGCCCGACATCGTGTTGCCCTTGCCGAGCAGTCCGATGTTGACGGGGTAGGCCTCCAGAGCCTCGAACATCCGGGCGAGGTGCCAGGCGCCCGGAGTGACCGTGGTCGCCTTCGTGCCCTCGGCCGGTCCGGTGCCCCCTCCGACGAGCGTGGTGACACCGGCGGAGAGCGCTTGGTCGACGATGGTCGGGGAGATGAAGTGGACATGGGCGTCGATGGCGCCCGCGGTGAGGAACTTGCCGTTGCCCGCGACGATTTCGGTCTCGGGGCCGATGACCAGATCGGGGTGGACGCCGTCCATGGTGTCCGGGTTGCCGGCTTTGCCGATCCCGGTGATCCGGCCGTCGCGGATGCCGATGTCCGCCTTGACGATGCCCCAGTGGTCGATGATCACGGCGCCGGTGATGACGGTGTCCGGGGCGCCTTCGGCGCGGGTGGTGCGCGCCTGGCCCATCGACTCGCGGATCACCTTGCCTCCGCCGAAAACCGCCTCGTCCCCCGCGAGTCCGGGGCCGCCCGAGCGGTCCTCCTCGATCTCGACGAGCAGATCGGTGTCGGCGAGCCGGATGCGGTCGCCGGTCGTGGGGCCGAACAGGTCGGCGTAGACCGCGCGGTCGAGTTCAGCCATCGAGGGCACCTCCGGTTTCTCCGCGCAGGCCGGGGACGATGCGCCGTCCGGCCAGGGGGACGAGCTCGATGTCGACGGGTACGCCGGGTTCGAAGCGCACGGCGGTCCCGGCGGCGATGTTCAGCCTCAGCCCGCGGGCGGCCGGACGGTCGAAGTCCAGGCCCGGGTTGGCCTCGGCGAAGTGATAGTGCGAACCGACCTGGACGGGCCGGTCGGCGGCGTTGAGAACGGTGAGGCGGGTGACGGACCGGCCCTCGTTGAGCGGTACGGGCCCGTCTCCGTACAGGATCTCTCCGGGAATCATCGGTGACACCTCCCGTCAGACGATCGGCTCGTGCACGGTCACGAGCTTGGTGCCGTCCGGGAAGGTGGCCTCGACCTGGACGTCATGGATCATCTCGGGCACCCCGTCCATGACGTCCTCGCGGGAGAGCACCGTGCGGCCCGATGCCATCAGTTCGGAGACCGTCCGACCGTCGCGGGCACCCTCCAGCAGATGGGTGGTGATCAGCGCGACCGCCTCGGGGTGGTTGAGCCGCAGTCCGCGCGCCCGACGCTTCTGAGCCACGTCGGCAGCAACATGGATGAGCAGGCGCTCCTGCTCATGCGGGGTCAGTTGCATGCTTCCACCTCACAGTCCGGTGCCCAGTACCGGCCCTGGGCGCAGCGAGACACTAGCCGCCGTCAACAGACTGTTGAACAACGAACCGGTCTCTCGCGGCGAGGTATTGCACGTTAGAGCCGAAGTTTTTCCGGCGCGTTAACTGATCTTTTGCAGATCCATGGACATCAGGCCGCACAGGCCGTTCTCCAGCACTTCGGGTTCGGCGTCACCGAACATCGCCAGCTGGGCGATGAATCCCTGGGCAGTGGCGATCAGCGTGCGGGCCACATGATCGGCGGACACATCGGAGCCGAGCAGGCCGATGTCGCGGTACACGTCGGGCGGCGCTCGGGCTGACGGCGGTACTCGTCGGCGGCCGGCGCCGGGCTCAGCCTCCGGCCGCGCCCGCTGCCAGTACCCCGGAGCCGGCCCTGGCGAGCTGACCCCGTTCGAGCATGCCGTGCACCCCCGCCGCCACGGGCAGGGGTGCACGGCATTTCAGCGTTACGGGACGTCAGTGGGGCGCTCAGCTGCCCGGCTCACGGTGCCCCCTGTGTTCCGCCGCGATGCCGAAGCGCCGCCGTTCGCCGGGAGCGGACACGGAGGAGCCGATCGAGGAGACCGAGCTGATCACCTGCTCCTCGGCAGCCGCCTCGTCGTTTTCGAGTCGCTCCAGGTCAGCAGCCGAAACGAGCGCCACGAGCGGCTTGCCGTGCCGCGTCACGACCACTCGCTCGCCGCCGTAGACAACGCGGTTGATCAGTTCGGCGAGCTCAGCTCGGGCTTGCGTCACCGGAATCTCGTAGGCCATGCTCCCCAGCCTATGCAATGTCCGCTGGGTCCGCCCTGGTCCGTGGCGACGGCGATCGTCCAGGTCAGAGGCTGTCGCGTGCTCCCGTGCGCTCTCGTCTGTGAGAGATGTGTGAGACGAGGTGAGACGGAGAGTTTTCTGGTCGCACTGAATCCTGGCGGGTCTCCGGCGCGACGGAACGCCCCGCTCGGCGGGCCCGCACGGAGCTCCTGCCGGGCGGGGGCCTGCCCGTCGACGCACCGGGGGCTGGGCGGAGATCCGCCCAGCCCCCGCACCCGTACGGTGTCGTGCCCGGACTGTCCCACGCCGCTGGCATCCACGTGACGCCCCGGACAGCGGAGGCCAGGACCGTCGACATCCTCGGCCGGGTCGTGTCCACCGCATCCGTCGCACTGCCCGAGGAATCGGCGAAGTCCTCGTGCCGCACCGTCCACGAGGCGTTCGCCTCGACCCTCGGCCCGACGGGCCCGACACCTCGCCGCATCCACCGCACCGTCACCGGCATGCCGAGCCCGGTGGGCCGCGACGGGGGCGGTCTGGTCAAGACCCCGGGCCTGGCCAGGTGGGAGACGCCCGCAATGCCGGCGCTGCTGCGGAAGGCCCTGGGCACCGCGCGAACCTGGCCGCGATGGCAGAGCAGCAGGACGAGCGCGGGACCTTGGCCGAGAACTTCGCCCTGCTCTGGGTGGACGCGGGCGTCGGTTCCGCCGTCGTCACTGGCCAGGACGAGCGTGGTACGCGCCGAACGCCCCCGTACGTCGTCAGTCGACTCCCCCACGCCTCTGCTGTCACCGCTGCTCAGACCTTCCCGTGATGCTGTCAGACCAGATGTGGGGTGGGCGGTGGTGAAGCGGGCTTGATCGGATTGTGCCCGTCGACGGCGCGAGGGGCGCGATCCACGCATCCCGTTCACCCCGGCCCGTAACGAAACCGGTCACACCCGGGACAACTGACCGCCCGTCATCGCCTCGCGCACGCCTGCGAGTATGGGGAACCACCGCTGCCCCACCTCCTGGAGTACGACATGCCCCGTCGCGATCTCATGCTCCTGGTCTCCCGCGCGCCGGACGGGGCAGAGCCGGGAGAGCCGTTCGACGGCACCACCGACGCGTCGGTGGCGGTCGCCGCCGCGTTCGCACGGCCGGCACGGCTCCCGCGGCCGACCGGGCCGGACGCGCTGCCGCACCGGACAGGTCCGCGCCCGGACCAGTGACTCGGGATGTCGGACGACCCGCAGCACGCGGGCCGTCGCGCACGCGGTCATCCGCTCGCCGGTTCCTCCCCCTCCCGCGGTCGCCGAAGCCCTGACGACCCACCACTCCCCACGATCCCGGAGACACCGCCATGCCACGCGTCCTCCTCGTCGAAGACGACCCCTCCGTGCGCGAGGGCGTCGAGATCGGGCTGTGCCAGCGCGGGCACGAGGTCCACGCCGCCGTGACCGGCGAGGCGGGCCTTGAGGCGCTGGGTGCCTTTCACCCCGACATCCTGCTGCTCGACCTGATGCTCCCCGCGATGAGCGGCGTCCAGGTGTGCTCCCGGGTACGCGAGACCAGCCAGTTACCGATCATCATGCTGACCGCGCGCGGCGACGACGTCGACATCGTCGTCGGCCTGGAGGCGGGCGCGGACGACTACATCGTCAAGCCCGCCCGCACCGAGGTCATCGAGGCCCGCATACATGCCGTGCTGCGCCGCGCCGAGAGCCCGATCGACGCAAGGCCCGCCGTCGAGCACCACGGTGAACTCGACATCGACCGCGCCGGTCACACCGTCCTCAGGTCGGGCGACCCGGTCGCCCTCGCGCCCTCCGAACTGAAGCTGTTGCTGCACCTGTCCGCGGTACCGGAACAGGTCTTCAGCCGGCAGCGGCTCCTGAAGGAGGTCTGGGATCACAGTTTCCACAGCGACATCCGCCTGGTGGACGCCTGTGTGCGCCGACTGCGCGCCAAGATCGAGGATCCGTCCCGCGATCCTCGCTACATTCAGACCCTGCGGGGCTACGGCTACCGCTTCGGTCCGCTGTGAGGATGCCCGGCGCGGCCGCCGCGTTCGGGCTGCGCACCCGGCTGGTGATCGCGTTCCTGCTGGTGGCCGCTGTCAGCGCCGTCACGACCGCCGCGTTGACCTATCGGCAGGCGCGCAACGCGGTTCTCGTGCGTGCGCAGGACACGGCCGTCACCTCCTTCCGCGAGGAGGTCGAGCAGTTCGTCCCCCGCCTGCCCCTGGATCCGGATGCGCTGCGGTGGGACCTCTACGACATCGCGGCGCGCGCCAAACCACATCCGTGGATCGTCTTCGCCGAGTACGGTTCGTTGCGCGTCTCCTCGGGTGACCGGCCCGTCTCCGGTGTTCTCACCCCGGAACTGCGCCGCACCACGCTCACCTCGGCACACGGCAGCTTCGAGCGGGTCGTCAAGGACGGGAACGCGTATCTGACCATCGGGATGCCGGTGATGACCCGGGTCGTCGCCGGTGGCGCCGCGGTGCCGAGCGGCCTGGTTCTCTTCGCCGTGATGCCCATGACGAACGAGGACGTGGACATCGACTCCCTGGTGACCGCTGCCCGCGACGGCGCCCTGCCGGGGCTGGCCGTGGCCCTGGTGCCCGCACTGCTCGCGGCGCGCAGCGTGCTGCGCCCCGTCCGTGAACTGCGGCGTGCCGCACGCTCCATGGGCGGCGGGCAGCTCGACACACGTATCACCGTACGCGGCCGGGACGAGATGGCCGACCTGGCCAGGACGTTCAACGAGTCGGCGGCCCGCCTCGAACGCTCCGTGGAGGAGTTGCGGGAAGCCGGAGCACGGGCCCGGCGCTTCGCCTCGGACGTCTCGCACGAGTTGCGCACCCCGCTCGCCGGCATGCTCGCCGTCACGGACGTGGTGGACGAGGAGGCCGGGACGCTCGCCCCGAACACCGCCCGGGCGGTGCGCCTGATCAGCGCCGAGACCGGCAAACTCGCCGTGCTGGTGGAGGATCTGATGGAGATCTCCCGTTTCGACGCCCGCGCGGCGGAACTCAACACCGATGAGGTGGACGCGGCGGAGGCCGTGCGTAACACCCTGTCCGGCAGGCAGTGGCTCGGCCGGGTCCGCGCCGAGCTCCCCGACGGCCTGCGTATCCGCCTCGACACGCGCCGCTTCGACGTCATCGTGGCCAACCTGGTCGGCAACGCCCTGCGCCATGGTGCCGAACCGGTCACCGTGCGGCTGTCGGCACGCGGGGACGCGCTGATCACCGAGGTGCACGACAGCGGCCCCGGGATCCCACCGCACGCTCTGCCGCACATCTTCGACCGCTTCTACAAGGCGGACGCCGCGCGTTCCCGCTCGTCGGGCAGCGGCCTCGGGCTCGCGATCACCAAGGAGAACGTGCAACTGCACGGCGGCACGATCCACGCACGGAACGCGGCCGGCGGCGGCGCCCTGTTCACCGTGGAGCTGCCCTTCGACGGGCCCACGTCCGGGAGCGGCGCGCCGGACGGTCCGTCACGCGCGCACGGTGGCACGGGGCCGGCGGAGAGCCGCGACCGGACGGAGACCATCGCGTGAAGAAGTCGCCGTTCCGTGGGCGTCGGACGGTCCGACTCGCCGCGCTGCTGATGCTCGCCGGGGGCCCGCTCGTGGGCTGCGGCATCCAGGAGACGGCTGTGATCGAGGCCGGCAGGCCGGTTGTCGCCGATCTGCTTCCCCCGCGCGAGGAACGGATGCTGTTGTTCTTCCTCTCCCCCGACGACGAACTGCTGCCCGTGCCACGAACCGTCGAAGCACCGTGGCAGAACGGAACCGCGGGCTCCGCCGGGTCGGATGACGCGTCGCCCCGTCCGGACGAGTCGCCCGGACGGGACGGCCTCGGCGGTTCGTCCCCGCCGGGCGCGGGGATGAGCGAGTCCCCCTCGCCACTTGCGGCCGTCACCGCCCTGCTCGCCGGACCGGAAAAGGCCGAACGGCGGGCCGGGTTCCACAATGCCGCTTCTCTGTCTCGTGCGGCGTCCGCCGCGAACCGGATCGTCATGGGTGACCGCACCGTCGAGGTCATGCTGCGTCTGCGGGTGAAAGGGCTGACCGCCGCCGCCCGCGGCCAGATCGTCTGCACGGCCGCGTTCGCGGCGCATGCGCAGGGGGCTGTGTCCGTGACCCTGGGCGGGCAGGACGGGCGCCTCGCCCCGGCCGACTGCCCCGTTCGACCGGTCCGGGTGCCGACACGCTGAGCCGTGGCGGCGGGCGGGCGCCTGGCCCGGCACCGGTAGAGGAGCCGGCCTCCGTATCGTGCGGACGAGTCGGCGTCGTTCCCGCACCGACCCCGGGTGGCGGCGGCACGGGAAGGAGCGGCCCGCCGGAACATCGGTTCCGGCGGGCCGCTCGTCCCGGCTCACCCGGGGCCGTGCTCCGCCCGTCGGTCGCTCATCCGGTTGCGCGGCGCCCCTGGTTGTCGGCCCGGTCTCGCCTCACCTGCCGAAGAAGGCGTTGTGGATGGTGACCGTCGACTCGTTGTCGTCCTTGTCGGTGACGACGGCCTTCAGCGAGATCGCCTTGCCCTTCGCCGGGGCCTTCACCGTGACCCTGTCCGCCGTGACCGGGACGGGCAGCCACGTCGTGTCGTCGTACGACACCAGGACCCGCAGGGTCTTCAGGTTGGCGCCGGCCGCCGCGCCTTGCACCTTGACGGGGACGGTCTGCTTGCCGCCTGCCGGAACGGTGGAGTCCAGCGCGAGCCGCGGCAGGAAGCGGACCGTGGAGACCGGGAGCATGGTCGGGCTCTCGGTGCGGGCCGAGTCGAAGGTCCACGAGGCGTCGATCCGGGTCCCGGTACGGTTGAACTCCGGGTCCCGGTGGATCGTGGTCGACACCGTGTACGTGGCGGGTTCCGACGGCAGCGCGAAGGGCTCCTGGTCGATGGCGACGTCCTTCTTCACGAACAGCTCACCGTTGCGGTGGACGGTGGTGCTCGCGCCCGAGTACCGGGCGATCCCGAAATGGCCCGCCCCGTCACTGACCAGCGGCAGCGAACCGAAGATGGTGTCGCCGTGGCGCACGATCCCCTCGTTCTCGTTCATCCGCGGCCCCGGTGCACCGACGTTGTAGGTCTCGGTGTACGTCTCCCCCGCCTTGTACCGCCGCGGCTCGTCGAGGCCGTAGAGGGCATCGAAGTTCCGCTGGCCCGAGGGATCCGCCCCGCCCAGCACTCCCGCGACGATGTTCCAGGCAGCCCCGTCGGCCGTGGACAGATACACGTTGCGCGTTCCCGGCGCCGGCTGCACGGTGTAGGGGGCCTCGACGCCGCCTCCGTAGTCCAGTACGCCGTGCGCCGCGAGGGCGCCGTCGAGGCCCGGTACGGACGATCCGACCTTCGCCTTCACCAGGGCCATGTCCCCGGGCTTGTAGGTCTTGCTGTAACCGGTGGCCAGTTCCTTGACCGGGCCGCCGGTGAGGACGTTGTACTCGTTGCTGCCCCGCTGCCAGTGCGCGGACCACTGCTGGACGAGGGCGCCGTCGTCCATCTCGGGTCCCTGGTACGCGGTGCGCAGATGGTCGAAGCTGCCGAACTCGCCCCCCTCGATGATGAGGGTCTCGGGTGTGCTCACGGTGTACATCATTCCGGCGCGCGTGTAGCGTGCGGCCGCGTCCGGCACCTTGAAGTCGACGGGCCGGGTGGTCCGGGCGTCGAGGGTGACCGTGGTGGGACCGGTCACCGAGAACCGCGGGTTGTTGATCAGGTCGACGCCCTTGCCCGGGGCAGTGGGGTCGACCAGCATGTCGGCGGCGAGACTGTAGGTACCTCGCGGCAGTCGGACCGTGGCGGAGCCCGACGACAGGTCCGGGAAGAACCGAAGGCCCGTGGCGGACCCGCCGTAGCCCTTCAGGTCGGCCTGCCAGTTGGTACTGGCCGCACCGTCCCGTCCGACGGTGTTGAAGGTGACGTCGTACGACTCGGCCTCACGCTCCACCGATGCCGCGGTGCGCACGCTCCGGCCGCCTCCGGACGCGACGACCGTGACCGAGTACGAGCCGTCGACCGTACCGCCGAGCCGGGTGTCGGCCGTCAGGTCCACGGCGGCGGTACCGCCCGCCGGGACCGTGATCCGCTGTGCCCCGAGGGTGAAGAACCCGGCCGCGGCGGGCTTCTCGTCCCCGCCGGTGGGCGCCTCCAGCGACAGGTCCAGCGTCACGTCGGTGGTGCCGCTGTTGCGGTACCTCACCTGCTTGGCGACGGGTGTGTCGTCGGTGTGGGGCCACTGCTGGGTACCCAGGCCGACCGAGGCCGGTTCGGAGACGACCGTCTGGTCGATCGCCTTGTCGACAGCGAGCCGGCCCGCCCCCTGCTGGAAGACCGAGTGGGAGCCGCCCTTGGCCGAGCCCGTCAGGGCCGCCTTGATCTGTGCGCCCGTCCAGGCGGGGTTCTTCTGCTTGAGGATCGCCGCAGCGCCCGCGACGTGCGGGGTCGCCATCGACGTGCCGCTCTTGCTGACGTATCCGGGAGGGTTCTGGTCCGGCGTGCCGCTCGCCGCTGCCGCCGTGATGTCCACGCCCGGCGCGGTGATGTCGGGCTTGACGGCGCCGTCCCCGGTGCGGGGCCCGACGCCGGAGAAGTCGGCGATCAGGTCGTCGTCGTCGACGGCACCGACCGTCAGCGCCGCGTCGGCGCTGCCGGGGGACGCGACCGTGCCCCGGCCCGGCCCGCTGTTGCCCGCGGCCACCGCGAACAGGACGCCCTTCTCGGCGGAGAGCTTGTCGACCTGGGCCTCCAGAGGGTCGATCCCCGGGGTGTCGGGGCCGCCCAGACTCATATTGATGATGTCGGCCCCCTGGGCGACGGCCCAGTCGACCCCCGCCAGGACGCTGGAGTCGTCACCGTTGCCCTGATCGTCCAGCACCTTGGCGTTGATCAGCCGGGCCCCGGGCGCCACGCCCTTGAACCGGGCGTCCTTGGCCCCCGCACCGGCGGCGATGGAGGCCACGTGCGTGCCGTGTCCGACCCGGTCCCGGGCGTCCGGGGAGCCGCTGAAGTTCCGTTCCGCCACCACCCGGCCCGTCAGGTCCGGGTGGGTGGCGTCGATTCCGGTGTCCACGACGGCGATCTTCACACCGGTGCCGTCGTAGGAGCGGGCCCAGGCCGCCGGAGCGCCGATCTGGCCGGTGCTGCGGTCGAGCGACGCCTTCCGTACGCCGTCCAGCCAGATTCGCGCGATGCCGGAGGTCGTGGCCGCCGAACCGTCGTCCCGCCGACGGGTCAGCGCGTCCCACAGGGAACCCGCGCTGTCGGTGGTGCTGGTGACGGCGTCGGCGTCGAGGGCCGACAGGGTCCGGCGGACGGTGGTGCCGTCGGAGGAACGCACCTCGGCGCGGGCGGACCCGGCCGCCGACCCCCGGTAGCCGACGATCACCTTGAGGCCGGCCCGGTTGGCCTTGAGGCTCTCCGGTTCGGTGAGTCCGGTGATGTCGAACAGCCGCTGGTCCAGCGTGCCGTCGGCGATCAGCCGCCGGGCATCACGCGGCACCACATAGGTACGGCCGTCGTAGGTCCGGGTGAAGAAGGGAATGTCCTGTCTGCCCTTCGCCCGCTGGATACCGCCGACCCGGCCACGGGAGTCCACGAGGACCCGGTCACCGGTGATCAGGGTGACGGTGCGCACGGCCTTGCCGACCGTCCCCGTGTCCTTGGCGACGACCGGGAATGCCGGGTCCGGGCCGCTGCTGGTCCTCGCCGATGCCGGGCCGGTCATGCCCGCCGTCAGGACGACGGCGGCCGCGGCCACGACGGCATAGGCCTGTTTTGATCGTTTACGCAAGATTGCCCCTGCTCAGGAGTGAATCGGGCGGGCGAGGGCCCGGCCCGCATGGGGCGCTCTCGAATACTCGTGCGGCCCCGAGGACTTGAAGTATTCCGGGGGCGCTCGGAGGCACTCAATGATCGTTGTGTAACAACGCTTCACCACGTGGGGCCCGGCCGGGCCGCACGTGGTGACGGCTCGTCAGGTTATTCGTGGGCGGCGGCATTCCTTGCGCGGGCGCATGGGTCGTCCGCGGCCCCTGCGGCGCCCGCTGCGGGCCGTCGGCGTCGGCTTTCGCCACGTCATGCGCCGGCGCGAGCGGTAGTGCGGTGGTCGGGGCCGTCATGGTGCGCGCCATGGCGTGGCGCGGGCTTCCTGCCAGTCGGCGAACACGGCCCGGCCCTGCGCGGCGGTGCGGTGGCTGCGCGGCGCGTGGTCCGGGAGGTCGTTCTTCGCTGGTCGGGGTGGGCGCCGATAGGCTCGGCGAGTGATCAATATGGCGGTGCGTGGTGAGAGCGGGGACATCGTGGCTCGCGCCAAGGCCGGGGAGTGGCCGCTGCCTTCGCGGACCTGGACCCGGCGGACTTCCCGATGCTGCGGGCCCCGACTCCGTATGGGGACGCGGTGTTCAACCAGCGGAAGCTGCCGCTGCTGCCGGCGGAACTCGACCGGCTTCCCGCCGCCTGTGGTGGTGACTGGGTCGTGCAGGCCCGCGAGTTGTGCCAGGTCGTCGAGCGCGGGTTGCACCTGTATCTGTGGTTCCTCGGTGACTGACCCCGATCGGCTGGTCTTCAACTGCCCTGGGACTGCGGCCTACTGGCCCAGGTCCTTCCATCCGATCGTGCCGCTCTGGACGGAGTGCGCCTCGTCCGCGCGCGCGAACTCGCCGACGGGTCTGTTCGCCGCGAGATGCTCCAGGATGGAGAGCAGGTCGTCGTCGGCGAAGCGTCCGGCGGTCGCGGCCAGCCTCAGGGCCTGATCAACGCTGTCGGAGCCCATGACCGTGGCGAGCTCGACGGCACGGGCCATCTTGGCGCGGATACGGACCGCGCCGGCAGGTCCGGCCTCCTTGAGCCAGCGGCCGGCTCCCGGGCCGATGCCCACGAACGCGATCTCCGCTTCCGAGCGCGGCTGCAGTCTCGGCTGGTGAACGCCGCGGCCGTCGGGGAGGTCGGGGTAGTGCGCATCGATGATCTGCGGAACCCCTGGGACAGACAGCTGGTGGCCAGCTCAGCAAGTCTCTCTTCCCACAGGCCCGTTGGTGCATCACTCATGCGAGCGGGCTGCCCGGAACGTTGCCACTACACACGGCGCGGTCACACCTTCGTGGGACGGCTCGGCAAAGGCCGCCTCACCCCCGTCCCAGCCCGCTACACTCCCCACACCCAAGCCGTTGACCAACGCCAATGAAGAAGTCCGGCTGGAGTACTAATTCATGACACTCCTTCGTTACGAGACGTGCACAGTGACCTTCTGTCCAGGGGCGACGGACACCTTTGCGTAGGTGCAGGTCTTTCCGTTGACGGTCTTCGTCTTGACTGCTTGAGGGACGCCGTTGACCTTGATCGTCGAGTGGCTGCCGGGAAAGCGGGCCTCCCACTTGTAGCGGGCCGAACCCGAGGCGTTGGTCAGGGTCGACTTGGTGGCACCGTCATGACGCAGGGTGAAGGTGTTGCCGCCGATCTTGATGTCCTTGATCTGCAGCCAGCCCATTCCGGCGGGCATGCGGGACTGGGTGCTCAGGGCGCGCCCCGGGGCGTTGGGCTGCACGCCCATGAGGCCCTCGACGGTCTGGCTCAGCAGGGTGTAAGAGACTTCAGGATAGTCGCCGTTGGGGCCTTGGCTGGACGCCGGGTGCTGGTCGTTCCGCTTGTCGTAGACGTACTGCATCCACTTCCAGGCCGTGTCGTTGTGCTCGTAGGCGAAGAAGGTGTCCGGCAGGTAGCTGATCGCCTCGACGTTGGACGGCTTGCCGCTGCCGCTCGCCTGCTCATCGACGTAGTCCAGGTAGGCGTCGGCGCGCGCTCCCGGATTCATGATCTGCTTCATGGGCATGAACCAGCTGTTCTCCTTGCCCCAGCCGGTGAGCGCCTTGCCGTCGGTGGTGTAGCCGCGGACCATGTCGGCCCCTGAGCCGGAGCCGCTCCAGGTGTCGTTGAAGTACGCCTTGAGGCTGTCGGCCTTCTGCCGGAACTCCTTGGACAGGGTGCTGTCGCCCTTGGCGGCGGCCAGGTCGGACATCGCCCGGTAGGCCTGGTACTGGGATCCGATGGAGTCCCCGGACTCGGCCAGGTGCTCCTCTCCGACCTCGTTGTAGCTGGCGGCGCCCGCGAAGATGCCGTTGCCGGTGCCTTCGGCGACGCCGTTCGGCTTGTTGGCGTCGTGGAGTTCGACGAATTCCTTGGTCGCGTGCTTGTAGAAGTCCCAGAGCGTGCCGTCGTTGACGTAGGCGCTGTCGCCACTCCAGCGGTAGGCGTGCTTGGCTTTCTCCACCAGCTCGAACGTGGCCGGGACCTCTCGAACGAAGGAGCTTGGGCTCCGGTAGTCGATCGAGAGGTATGTCTTGTTGTCGAAGTTGATGGCCCACACGGGGTAGTACCTGTGCTCGGGCGTCGCGGAGCCGGCGAAGGCACGCAGCATGGCCTTGTTCGCGTCGTTCAGTCCGAGGATGGAGGCACCGGCGAGCTGGTGGGCCATATCGCGTGAGTAGTAGGCGCTGCGATGCGCATACCCGGCCCAGTAGGACGGGCCGTAGGTCCCGGTTCCAGTGCCGGACAGGTGGTTCTCGTCGACATTCAGCGGACCGGTCGCGCCGGGCATCTGGACCCAGCTGTTGGCCTTGCGCTTCGACCAGTTGAACATCTCGACGATCTTCGGATCGGAAGACGAAATCTCCGGGTCGGCCGGGGCCGCGGGGGAGACCATGACGTCGTCGGCGTTGATCCAATTGCTGCCGGATTCGAAGGCGAGCTCCAGGTTGTCGCCGTTCTTCAGAGACACCCGGCTGATCGTGTACCGGGCGTAGCCGGACCGGCTGGGCAGATCCACCGCACCGGCCTGCGCGCCGTTCACCCGGGCGACGAACCTTCCCCCCGTGCCCCCGGTGGCGATCCAGGCGGAGAAGTCGTATGTACCGTCACCGGACGCCGTGGTGGTCTGCGCCACCTTGTTACCGCTTCCGGCATCCAGGTACGCGAGCTTTGAGCCACCGTGCGGTGCGTTGGTGGCGACCCCGGTGCCGGAAGTGAACGTCCAGCCCGTGGTGCCGTCCTCGAATCCGAGATTGCTGAGGGTCAGCGCTGAGGTGGCTGCGATGGCCGGACTGCCCAGGGTCAGCGGTGTGAGCGGGGCGAGTGTGGCGAGTGTTGCTACGACTGCCAGGCGGGCAGGACGGCGATGCCTCATGGCGTACTCCAGTGCGGGGCTCGAATGAGTGGCCGAAAGCTAGCAGCGGCACGCGACGGGTTGCAATAGTCCTGCAGACTTGCGATGCGGAATCGATCAGAAAGTTTTCAATCAACCATTGCAAGTTGGATTGGCTGGTTGCTAACTTCCCTCCAGTCGACCTGGCGTTCGGTCGATGTCCGAGCCGCATGTAGGGGTGGTCATCTCATGGACATGAGTCGTCGCAGAGTTCTTGGAGCGGGCGGCGTGCTTGCCGCAGGAGCGGGCCTCGGCGGCCTGACCGCCTGCTCCGGCACCGGCAGCACAGGCGCTCCGGGAGGCAGTGCTGGTGACGCCACCAAGGGCTCAATCACGGTGTGGAGCTGGCAGGGCCCGGCGGCGGAAATGCGGGCACTGGTTCCGGCGTTCAACAAGAAGTACCCGGACGTCAAGGTGACCGTGCAGGACATCGGGAACCCGGCGATCTGGGACAAGATCACCACGGGCATGGCAGCCGGAGGGGCGGGCCTCGCGGACGTACTGCACATAGGCGTCGACTACCTGCCCGGGTACGTGGACCGCTTCCCGGGCCAGCTCGCCGATCTCGGCAAGCTGGGAGCCCACAAGTACCAGGACGCCTTCGCGAAGGGTCTGTGGGAGACGGTCTCGCCCAACGGCGAGCGCGTGAACGCGCTTCCGTGGGAGGCGAACTCGGCCGGATTCTACTACCGCGCCGATGTCTTCGAGGAGGCCGGTGTCAATGTCGAAGCGCTCGACACCTGGGACGACGCGATCGAGGCCGGCAAGAAGATCAAGAAGAAGACGGGCAAGTACCTTCTGGGGATCGACAAGCCCGCCTCGCAGCCGGACTCGGCGAACTTCTTCCAGCTGCTGCTCCAGCTCCAGGGCGGCTTCTATTTCAACACCGACGGCGACATCACCCTCGATTCCGCCGAGGCCGTGCGGGCCATGTCGCTCATCAAGAAGATGAACGACGCCGGGCTCGTCAGCGACATCTCCGGCGGCTGGAACGCGCTGATCAGCTCGATCAAGAAGGGAACGGCGGCGGTCCTGCCGTGGCCGACCTGGTTCGGCGGAATCATCGAGGAGACGGTCCCCGACCAGGCGGGCAAGTGGGGTGTGCGTCTGCCCCCGTCCGTACGCCGCGGTGGGCCCACCGCCGCCACCGTGAACTCCACGCACTTGGCCGTTGCCGGTACCAGCAAGCACCAGGCCGCGGCCTGGAACTTCGTGGAGTTCGTGCTGACGCGGCCCGAGTCGCAGGTCAAGATCTACCGGGGCAAGGGGATCGCCCCGGCCCTGTTGAAGGCGTACGACGATCCGGTCTTCCACGAGCCGTCGAAGTTCTTCGGCGGTCGGAAGAAGGGTGAGATTTTCTTCGGTGCCCTCAAGGCGCCCTCGCCGGCGTTCAACTACACCTCCGACTACGCCCGAGCGCTCAAGGTGGTCACCGACGCCCAGACGAAGGTGCTGCTCAAGGGCGCCGACCCGGCCAAAGTGCTGCATGCGGCGGCGGACCAGCTCGCTTCCCAGACCGGGCGCAAGGTCGCCCGATGAGCGTTGTCACTTCCCCGACCCGTACGGTGCGACCGGCGGGTGTGCGCGACTCCCGACCACCGCGCTTGAGCGCCCGCCGTCTCGCGCCGTACGCCTTCGTCCTGCCCGCCGTGCTGCTGTTCGCCGCCTTCAAGCTCTACCCGATCGGCTGGTCGTTCATTCTCAGCCTCCACAAGACGGTCGACGGCGTCGACACCTTCGTCGGAGCGGACAACTACAAGCGGCTGCTGGACGACCCGCTGTTCTGGACGGCGCTGAAGAACACGGCAGTCATCCTGGTGGTCCAGGTGCCGATCATGCTGGCGCTTGCCACTGGCCTGGCCGTCGCGTTCAACTCGGCTTCCGTGCGGGCGCGTTCGGTGTTTCGGCTCGGATTCTTCATGCCGATGGTCACCGGCCTCGTGGCGTACGGTGTCATCTTCTCCGTCCTGCTCAACGAGAAGTATGGGCTGGTCAACTGGTTGCTCTCGCTCGTCGGAATCGGCGAAGTGCCGTGGCTGACTGATCCGCTGTGGGCAAAGATCTCCCTCGGTCTGGCACTGACCTGGCACTACACCGGTTACAACGCGGTGATTCTGCTGGCCCGTCTGCAGACCATTCCCAAGGAGCTGTACGACGCCGCCTCGGTCGACGGGGCCGGAGCCTGGCAGTCCTTCCGTCACGTGACGCTTCCGGGACTGCGTCCGGCGATCCTCCTCGCCACGGTGCTCTCCACCATCGGCACCCTGCAGATCTTCGACGAGCCGTACATCCTCACCCGCGGCGGCCCCGACAACGCGACGCTGACCATCGGCGTGTACCTGTACCAGAACGCCTTCACGTACTTCGACTTCGGCTACGCGTCGGCCATCGCCTACGTCCTTGCGGTGCTGATCGGAGTCCTCGGCCTGATCCAGTTCCGGGTCCTGGGAGACAAATCATGACGACCCCCGCACGTGGCGCCGCACGCCCACCACGCACCGGCCTGCACCGCCCAGGCCGCGGCATCCTGCTGACCTCGGGGCTGGCCATCGCGCTCGCCGCCGTACTCCTTCCCTTCTACTGGCTCGTCATCGCCAGCACCCACAGCACAGACGAGATCTTCGACTCCACACCGCCACTGCTTCCCGGCGGGAACCTCGGCAAGAACCTCTCCAGCCTGCAGGAGACCGCATCCTTCGGGCAGGTCGTGCTCAACTCCCTGCTCATCGCGGTCATTTACACAGTCTGTGCAGGAGCCGTCTGCACACTGGCCGGCTACGCCTTCACCAAGTACCGCTTCAAGGGCCGTGATGCGCTCTTCGGCATGCTGATGCTGGGGCTGGTCATCCCGACCCAGGTCACACTGGTTCCCCTGTTCAAGATGATGGCCGAGCTGCAGTGGCTCAACACGTATCAGGCCGTGATCATGCCCAATCTGGCGCTTCCGTTCGGCATCTTCCTCATGCGCCAGTCGATGGCTGCGCTCCCCGACGAGCTGCTCGACTCCGGCCGCATGGACGGCTGCGGCGAACTGCGTCTGTTCCTGCGGGTCGTCCTGCCGCCAATGAGGCCCGCCCTGGCAGCACTGGGCATCTTCCTGTTCCTCTACCAGTGGAACGACTTCATCTGGCCCCTGATCGTGCTGCGCGACGATGCTTCCCTCACCATTCCCGTCGCACTCGCCTCGCTGCAGGGCGTCGATGACACCGACTACGGGGCCATCCTCACCGGAACGGCCGTCGCCGCCATTCCCGTGATCATCGTCTTCCTCGCCCTTCAACGCCACTTCGTCTCCGGCCTGCTCGCCGGTGCTGTCAAGGAGTGATCGTGAGCACCCTGTCCACCGAGGCCGTCACCACTGCGGAACTGGCGCCCGCCACCTTCGAGCCACTGCTCGACACCGTGGAGATCGCCGTCCTGGCCCCGGGCGCCGACCCCGCCTGGACACTGTCCGAAGTGCCCGGCGGCCTGAGAATGCTGCATGTCGAAGCCCCCGGCTCACCGGTGGAGATCCGACTCTCCGCCCCGCTCGGCGATACGGCCGGCTACTGGCACCCGAAGGCAGGCTGGAGCCGGACCCTGGTCGCCGACTGGGAAGGCAGGTCCAGGGTCAGCCTCGTCGACGGCCTCGCCGCCGGCTGCCTCTACGACTACTCGGGTGCCACACTGCTCGCTTTCGCCGCAGCCGACCCCGTCCCCGAGGTCGCCCTGCGCTTCGGAGTGTCCGAGGAGAACGACACCCACGTCGTCCACCTCGAACTGCCGCCTTCCACCGCACCGCACCGCATCCTCTTCGTACCACGCAGCCGGTCAGTTGCCTGGGCCATGCGCCCGCTGCGCGGCTGGTACGAAAAGCAGACCCCGGCTGCCATGCCGGTTCCCGAAGCGGCCCGACTGCCTCTGTACTGCACCTGGTACGCCTTCAACCAGCAGGTCGATGCGACAGCCGTCGAGCAGCAGGCCGCACTCGCCGCGGACATGGGCTTCGGCACGCTCATCCTGGACGACGGCTGGCAGCGCTTCGGCAGCGGCCGCGGATACGCCGGTGTGGGGGACTGGCTCCCCGACCCCGACAAATTCCCCGACTTCGCCACTCACGTCGCCCGCGTACGCCAACTCGGACTGCGCTACATGGCCTGGGTCGCGCCTCTGCTCCTGGGCCCCCGGACCGACTGCTACGAGCAGTGGGCTTCCTACGCCCCGGCCCTCGCCAAGGTGCCCGGTGCTCACGTCCTCGACCCCCGCAGCCCCGAAGTCCGATCCCACGTCGTCCGCCTGTGCGTGCGTCTGGTGCGCGACTACGGTCTCGACGGACTCAAGGTCGACTTCCTCGACGAAGCCATGGCCTACGCAGGCGACGGCAGGGGCGATGTCGGACAGGCACTCACACTCCTGCTCACCGAACTGCGTTCCGCGTTGCTCGCCGAGCGGTCCGATCTGCTATTGGAACTGCGTCAACCCTACGTCGGTCCGGGCATGGCCGCGTTCGGCAACATGCTCAGATCCTTCGACTGCCCGGCCGACTCCACGGCCAACCGCGTCCGCACGATCGACACCGCGCTGCTCGCCGTTGGCGGTGTCGTCCACTCCGACCCCTTGCTGTGGGACACCACGGCCCCCGCGGCGACCGCCGCACGGCAGCTCATCGGTGCACTTCACTCCGTTCCGCAGGTCTCCGTGCGCCTCGACGCACTCCCCGAGGACCACGCCGAAGCGGTCCGCTTCTGGCTGGCCCAGTGGCGCCGCCTGCGCCCCCAACTGCTCGACGGAATGGTCGAGCCCGGTCGCCCTGACGACCTCTACACCCTGGTGCAGGCCGGAGCAGACGGGGTGAACGTGGTGTCCGTGTTCAGCGACCGGACCGTACCAGTGCAGCCTGCGGTCCATCGCGAGACGGTCCTGATCAACGCGACTGCCGAGAACCGACTGGTGCTGGAGGTCCAGGACGAGGGAGCGCAGGTGGAGGCCGAGATCCGTGATCCCTCCGGCCGTATCATCGAGCAGACCCGGATCACGCTCACCCCCGGCCTGCACAACCTGACAGTGCCGAACATGGGGCTGGCCTTGATCCGGAAAACCGCATGACCCTGCCAGCGAAAAGGGGACGAATGAAGGTCGGCATCGTTGAGATCGCTGCCCGGGCGGGTGTGAGCGAAGCCACCGTCAGTCGGGTCATCAACCGGCGTCAAGGAGTGGCGACGAAGACCAGGGACGCAGTCGAAGAGGCCATGGCAGAACTCGGCTACGAAAGGCCCGTGGAGGGCCAACTGGTCACGGTGATCACCGAGCACGTCTCCAACCCCTTCTTCGCCGACGTCGCCGAACGCATCGAGGCGGCACTGGCACCACACGGACTCAAGGCCGTGTTGTGCCCGGCGTTTCCCGGAGGGGTCCAGGAACGGGAGTTCATCGCCTCGATCATCGACAAGGGCATCGCGGCCGTCGTGTTCCTGTCCTCGTCCAACACCGTGGAGGGTGCCGACACCGAAACGTACGAGATGCTCCGCTCCCGACGCATCCCGTACATCGGTGTCAACGGGGGGTTCGCCGACAACGTTCCCGCGCCCGTCTTCTCCACCGACGACGCGTTGGCCGCCGAACTGGCCGTGGACCATCTCCACCGTCTCGGTCACCGCGCCATCGGCATGGCATCCGGGCCAGCCGGCAACCTCCCGGCCGACCGACGTGTGCAGGGCTTCCTCGACGCCATGGCCAAACGGGGCAGCCAGGACGCCGAACGCTGGGTGATAAGGCAGTCCTACACCGTCGAAGGCGGTCAGGCAGCCGCGCATACCCTGCTACAGCTCGGTGCCACCGCCATAGTCGCAGCCAGCGACTACATGGCCCTCGGCGCGATCCGCGGCATCCGCCGACAGGGATTCTCGGTCCCTGGGGATGTCTCCGTCGTGGGCTACGACGGCTCCATGATCACGGAGTTCGTCGATCCGCCTCTGACCACCGTGAGGCAGCCGGCCGACCGGCTCGCCCTCGAAGTCGGCCGCACCATCCTGTCGCTCGTCAGCAACCGCGAAGTACCGACGGGAGAACTCTTCTTCGACCCCGAACTGGTGATCCGCTCCACAACGGGGCCCGCGCCGCACAAGTAACTTGGGTGCGGCTCGGTTTGAGGGACGTTGATCGCGAGGAGTTTCGCGTTCTGGAAGACCGGTAAGTCCTTGGGTGGTGCGGGGTTTGAGCTGGACGCGGTTGCGTCGGCGGCATCGCCGGGAGGGGCACGTGGAGCGGCTGGCGAAGGCGGTGTAGGCGGGTATCTCGGCGACTTCGGCGTCCGAGATGAGTTCGCCGGTGGCGGGGTCGGGCACCGCGGTGGGGTACATGATCTGCGCCAGGCCTGGTCGGGGAGGGTATGGATAGCCCGTTTGATGGAGGGGTTCATCCCGGTGGTGACCGAGAAGTGGGCTCCGGCCCGTTGGCAGGCGGTGATCACGCCGGCGTTGCAGAACTGCGAGTCGGCCCGCAGGATGCGCATGCCGGTGCAGCCGGCCTCGCGGGCGGTAGCCAGGGCCTCGCTCACGGACTTCGGGGCGCCCCGGGAGTCTGCTGCTTTGCCGCGTCGCGTCCGAACCCCGGCGATCACCGGCCGCGCGTGCGGGGTGCAGACCGTGGCGAGGAGGGGGTGCAGGGTGCGGATGCCTTTGAACCGGCCGTACTCGGCACCCTGCTTGGCCCGGCCGTAAACGCGTTTGTGGGTGGAGTCGACATCGATGAACGCCTTCTCTCCAGACCCGGGCAGCAGTGGAGTGTGCGCGGTGCACGGCGTGGAGTTGGAGGGTGTGACCGTGGGTGAAAGCGCGCAGGAAGGTGCCCAGGGTGGACGGGGCGCGGATACCCGCGAACACGGCCGGCATCGCACCGTGGCGCAGGACGTTCAGGTCGTCGATGCTGTCCGCCCCGGCGGCCATGCCGGCCACTATGCTGGTGACCTTGGCGTCCGCCGCAGCCCCCGCACCGTTCGTCGTCCCGGTCAGCTTCACCTTCCCGGCCACCAGGCGCGACAGCCCGCACCGCTCGGCCAGCCGCATCACCGGGGCGAGCCCGGCATGCGCGATCAGGTTCGGGTCATCGAACACAGCGGAGACCGCTGCCGGAGTGTGGGAAACTTGCATCTACGAGGTGCCTTGCTGATTGTACGTGCTGGAAGCGTCAGAACTCCCATCATCGCAGGTCACAAGGCACTTCCTTGTTTCCCGAAACGTCATCCACAGCCATCAGATCGGTGGATCAAGGCTTAGTGCTTTTGCTCCGCGATGGGTACTGGTGAAGCATGACCGGCACCTTCACCACCCGCACCATCAACATTGCAACCGGCGCCACTGAGACCATGCACGACCTGACCAACGCATGCTCCGCGTTCCTCCGGGAGGTCGCTCATGGGCGAAACGGACTGCTGAACGTTTTCACCCCCCACGCGACATCCGGCCTGGCCATCATCGAGACCGGCGCGGGCAGCGACGATGACCTGTTGGCAGCCCTCCGCGAAATTCTTCCCGCGGACGACCGTTGGCGAGCCCGCCACGGTCGTCCAGGCCACGGCAGTGACCACGTGCTCCCGGCACTGGTACCACCACACGCCACGCTGCCCGTAGTCAATGGTGAGCTGGAGCTGGGGGCCTCGCAGTCCGTTGTACTGGTGAACTCCAACCGGGAAAGCCCCGAACGCCAAGTCCGGCTGTCCTTCCTCGGCTGACCACACCACCCACGCGGTCCTGCGGCTGACAGCCCTCTGCTGGCAGCCGATGTCGACTACAGGCCGATGCCGTAGCGGAGGTTGGTCTCCTCAGAACAAGCTTCACCGCAGGCGGGGTGCCTCCCGTCGGAGTGACATCCAACGTCGCTCGTCATTGCATCGACATGGCCACCCGATCCAAGTTCAGCGGCAAACGGTCCAAGTTCGGCGTCAGAGGACACACACCTACGGTTCCTGTCTGTCTCACTGGACGCGGCCGCGCATCTGACCTGCCGCGCTGGCGCGCGAGGCGATCTCAGCCGCGACGGTCAGGGGCACGGGAGCGTGCTTCTCAGGAGTGGGGTGTCATTCCTTGCGGGTCGTTCTGCGGGGTGTACGTCTTCATTGCCTTGTCTGTCATGAGTGCTGAGATCCGGCGCCATTCCTGGTGTTCCACTTCGGCGGTGCGGAGCCATTCCTCGGCTCGGTAGCTGTCCAGTGCCTGCCCGGCGATGTCGCGCTGGTATTCCTGTGCGTCCTCAGCGGCGCGAGCGACGTCCTGGACCGTCATCCCGGTGGCCTGTGCCTGTACCCGGGCGCGGTAGAACCGGGCGGTGCTGGGGGCGAGGGGGACGGGTTCTTCGAGGGGATGCAGCCAG
>NZ_JBIURV010000007.1:70275-274013 GCF_044741025.1 Streptomyces sp. NPDC088246 | reverse complement strand
ATGGTCAGCAGGCTGACCGCGAGCCCGAGCCAAATCGGGCAATACCTCCGCCCGAAACCGCCCGCGGCAGCATGAAACGGTACCGAACACCCTCTCAGACCGCCGGTCACCGCGGACGGACACTGTCTTCTCTGTGCCGGACCGGCCGGGGCGGGGGCCCCGGTGCCGCCGGTCCCGGCCTTCGTCGCTCCGCAGCAGTACCTGCGCTCGCCGGACGGGCTCGCCAAAGCCGTCGTCATTCTGCTGGCCGTCGTCGCCGTGGCCGACCTGCTCGCCGTGGCCGCCGGGCTGAACACCCGCAGCCTGCTCGCGAACGGTCTGGAGAACGACTTCGCGACCTACGACGACGCGGAGGCGACCCTGGCGGACAATCTGTACGGGTCCGCCGGTGTGCTGCAGGCCGTGACGACCCTGGCCACCGCCGTCGTCTTCATCATCTGGTTCCGGCGGGTGCGGATGAACGCCGAGGTGTTCGACCCGAGCACGCAGCCGATGTCGCCCGGCTGGGCGGTCGGCGCCTGGTTCGTCCCGGTTGCCAACCTGGTGCTGCCGCGCCGGATCGCGGGTGGCATCTGGACCGCGAGTGCCCAGACCAACACCGACGGCAGCTGGCGCACGGTCCCGGCCACCACGATGAATCGGTGGTGGGGGGCGTGGGTCTGCTCGCTGGCCTTCTCCTGGGTCACGTCCCGGCAGTACATGAGGGCGGAGGAGACGCAGGAGATCATCGACGCGGTGGGGCTGGTGATGGTGTCCGACGCCCTCGACATCGTGGCCGCGGTGTTCGCGATCCTTTTCGTACGCAAGCTGACCCGGATGCAGGGGGAGCGGGCGGCCCTCGGCGTGTATCCGCTGGGCGTCCAGGGGTAGCGGGACGCGCCCGCTGAGCGATGCTATTCGGCCTCACCGGTGACGCTTTTGAGTCATCCGGCGCTGAACGCGGTAACTGGAAGTGCCCCGTCCCCGTGCACGCACGCACGGGGACACGGCCGACGGGAGACGCCGATGAGCCTGCTGGAACTGATCGCCGCCGCCGACGAGCGGGGGCTGGCCGCGAGCGCGGTCGCCTGCCTCGACCGCTGCCTGCCGCAGCCCGCCGACGGGGCCGATCCGGATCCACTGCGCCCGCTCCGGGCGGGATGCGCGGACGGCTCCGTGTGGCCGGACCGCCTCGCGGAGGTCCGCGCGGCGCTGGATGCCGTGGCCGATACGGAGGGGGCGGCGCCACAGATCCGGAAGCTGCTGGGCGAGGCACCCGTGGACCGGGCGGCGCCGGAGCTGCGGGAGTGGGCGGATGCCTGTTCGCTTGCCGCGCTGGAGATCCACCGGCGGTTCGACATGCCCGGCGGTGACACGACCACTCACGATACGGACCTGCTGCGGCGCTGCCGTACGGGCGGCCCGGAGGGCGGCGGCCCACTGGTCACCGGTGAACTGCGCCGTCAGATCCAGATCCTGGAAACCCTCGCGGAGGCCACGGACACGGTGGGCAGTGGTGCCGCCCTGCGCCGGGTGCTCGACCTGTCGACCGAGGGCCGCCGGGTGCTGCGCGCGGCGGTGTCGCGCCAGGCCCGCGGCCGGGCCTGACCCGAGGGGCTCCGGTCCGTGTGTGAAGGAGGCAGGCGGCCCGAGTGCTACGGGGCCAGGGTCAGCCCGATCCGGATCCCGGTGGGTGAACCGAGCGCCGACACCCCGTAGAACAGGCCGGTGTCGGGCTTGATACCCGAGGTGCTGGTGTTGTCGATCTGCAGGATCGTGCCGTTGCCGGCGTCCTCGCCGTCCTCGCCGTCCTCGCCGTCCTCGCCGTCCGCGATGTCCGCCCGTGCGTAGCCGGAGAGGTCCGTCAGCGACACGGACGAGCCGAGCCGGTCGTCGAACACGCGGCCGCGACCTGGCGGAAGACCTTCGGCCATCACCCGCTGTTCGCGTTCGTCGACCACGGCCGGGCGGGGTCCGGCGAGCCCGTCGGTGCTCTGCTGCGGCCGGGGTCTTGTGGGTGGCCGACGGATGCCGGGCCGCCGCGCCAGGTTGGACTTTCGTCGTTGGCCGTCGCGACCAATGGCCGGCGCGGAGCGGGTTGAGAGGGTCCTAACGTAGCCGGGTGACTTGTGTGGAATCTACGGCCCTTGAAGCATCGGCTCGCCAGGCACTGGCGGCGAGGCTGCGTTCGGCGACCCCGCGGCTGGCCGCTTTGGGCAGGGCTCTCTTGGCTCCCGGAATGTGGTCTCCCTGGCGCATCGTGGGCGAATCGCTGCTGAGCGTAGCGTTCGGGTTGCTGGGAGCAGGTCTCGCGGCCCTGGACAACGGCGGCACCGTACGGATCGCTGCCGCCGGGCTGGCGATCGCAGCGCTGTCACTTTTGCGCCGGACGCTGCCCGCGACCGTGCTGCTGGTGACCGCCGTCGGCTCTGTCCTGTTCGGCGGTCTCGCTCCGTTGGTCCTTGTCGCCGCCTGGTCGGCGGGGCGGCGGATCGACGGGGTCGGCAAGGCCGTCGGCACCTTCGCCCTCGCATACGTGCTCAACCTCGGTCTGGCAGTCGTGCAGGCGCTGCCTCACCTCTCACTGCCCGGCTTGGTCTTCGGCGTCCTGTGGCCGCTGGTCGCGATCATCGTTCCCGGCCTGGCCGGCCGCTACCGGTCGCAGCACCATACGCTGACCGACACGCTCCGGGAGTACGAGGCCCAGCAGCAACGCGAGCGCGCGATGATTGCCGGACAGGCCCGGGCGCGGGAGCGTCAGCGCATTGCGCAGGACATGCACGACAGCCTCGGCCATCAGCTGGTGCTCATCTCGGTGCACGCGGGCGCGCTGGAGGTGGACCGCGAGCTGACCGGACGGCAGCGGGAGGCAGTGGGGGTGCTGCGCGAGGCGTCGGTGGCCGCGATGCATGAACTGCGCGAGGTGGTACAGGTGATGCGGGACGGCACGGAGGCCCCCCACCAGGACCGCACCACCCCAGGCGTCGCGGCTGCGGCGGCGGAGGACACCACGGCGCTGTCGCGCGGGGTGGCGGGCATCGAGGGCCTGGTAGGAACGTCCCGGAGCGCGGGCGCGGCCGTGGAGCTGCGGCACTCCGGCGAGCCGTGCCCGCTCCCCTCGACCGCCGATCACGCGGCGTACCGCATCGTTCAGGAGGGCCTGACCAACGCCCACAAGCACGCCCCGGGTGCCCCGATCACCGTCGAGCTGCGGTATGAGCCGGACTCGCTGGTCGTGGAGGTCGCCAACGGACCCGCGACCGGGACGACGGACCACGGCCGGGGCGTGGTGAGCGGCGGCCAGGGGCTGACCGGGCTCGGTGAGCGGACCCGGCTCATCGGGGGCCTGGCGCACGCGGGCCCGACGGCGGACGGCGGCTTCCGGCTGGCGGGCGTGCTGCCGTACACATCGCCGGAAGGCGGTGTCCCGAGCCCCGAGCCCGGCAACGTGACAACGACGTTCGTTGATCCAACGAACACCTTTTGGCAGCAGCCCCCGGGGGACTCCTTGGACGAGGGTGGTCCCGTCATGAACGGGAACGGTCTGAAGGAGCTGGCCAAGGCAATGAGCAGGAAGAACGGAAGCGGCATAGCCATCGGCTGCGGGATGGCGGTACTGATTTCTCTGCTGCTGGTGATCGCCGCCGTCGGCGTCGGGGGATACGTCCTCCTGAACAAGGTGGAAGAGGCCAGGATCGAGCCGAAGCAGTACGACGCGGTGAAGGTGGGCCAGTCCGAGGCAGAGATCCGCAAGCAGTTACCCAAGGAGAACTCCTTCGTGAACGACGGCCTGGAAGTGGGTGCGCCGCCCGTGCCCAAGGGCGCGAAGTGCCTCAGCCTGCCTTCCACGGAGTCCAGCAACGATCCGAATACGGAGCCGGTCTTCCGGTTCTGCTTCAAGGACGGCAAGTTGACCGAGAAGAAGTCCTTCGAGGTGAGGAACTGAGAAGTAGCGGGCGCTCGATCAGGGATGATGGCGAGTGACCGCAGGTAGACACTCAAGGACCGCGCAGGAGAGTCATGATCAGGGTTCTCGTCACGGACGACGAGCCGCTCATCCGGGCAGGCGTCAGGATGATTCTCTCCTCCGCCGACGACATCGAAGTCGTCGCCGAGGCGGGGAACGGCCGTGAGGCGGTCGAACTGGCCCAGACCTGCCGCGTGGACGTCGTGCTGCTCGACATCCAGATGCCGGTCATGGACGGACTGACGGCCCTGGCCGAGCTGCACCGGACCGTGCCTGACACGCGGGTGCTGATCCTGACAACCTTCGGGGAACAGCAGAACGTACTGCGCGCCCTGACCGGGGGCAGCGTGGGCTTTCTGCTCAAGGACTCGGCGCCCGCGGAACTCATGCGCGCGGTCCGGGCTGCCGCGGCCGGAGACGCGTACCTGTCGCCGGGTGCCACCCGCCGTGTCGTGGACTCGTTGGCGTCCAGCCAGAGCGCCCACCGTGCCGAGCGGGCCCGCCGCCGGCTGGACGCGCTGACCAACCGTGAGCTGGAGGTCCTGGCGCTGCTGGGTGAGGGCCTGTCGAACGCGGACGCCGGTCAGCGGATCCATATGAGCGAGGCCACGGTCAAATCGTACGTGAGCCGGATCCTGACCAAGCTGGACTGCGAGAACCGAGTGCAGGCCGCACTGCTGGCACGAGACGCCGACCTGGGAACCTGACCACACCACTCGATGACGTTGATGAACAGCCCACTGCGGGTGGATCTCAACGGACAGGTCCGGGCCTCATTCAGCTCGCGCTTTCATGAGCCTGCTCGTCCATGCCTTGATCAAATAAGTAGAGAGTGCTTCTGACCTGCAACGATGGGAATTGTCTAGGGTCCTGTTGGCTGCACGGAAAGAAGCACTCTCCAGGTGAGCAAGCGTATCGGGTTGTATCCGCGTGTCCGCGTCGAGGGCGGTGGCGGCGGAGTGCTCTCGCAGGCCGGGGCGGTACTGCTGGTCGAGACGGTCCGTAAGTCCGGCCTGGACACCGCGATATCGGCGGCAATGGCGCCGTGGCGCAAGCCGCGGACCGTGCACGACCCGGGCAACGTGCCCATGACCAGGGGTGGTCATGGGCGCGGCTTCCCGGGCGACGGGGCGTTTCGGGCTGGTCCTACGCGGTCGAGCGCCTGTTCCGTTCGCGCCCGTACGGAGAGGACCATGCGCCCGTCGTCCCGAAGCAGCGCATCCGGGCCGGCGAACCAGCGGATGCCCGGGGGCTCCTGGGAGACCGGGTACTCCGGGAATGCCAGTTGTGTGCAGTGCTCCTCCAGCAGCGCGAGATTCTCCTCGTCGGGCTCGCCCAGGAAGTCGCAGAGCCCTTCTGGGCTTTGCAGGGGCTCCGACAGGACGATCTCGATGAAGGCCGGCGAAAGCCGGTTCAACCAGAAGTCCCATGTCTCGGCATGCTTGTCGGCCAAGTCGGTTCGGATGACCACGGGAGGGTCGGGGTGGCCCAGGCATGTTGCGCATCGTTGGTCCCTGCTGCGTCAGGCCACGCTGCTTGCGGGCCCGGTGTGCCCGCCCGGGTCACCCACGGCGAACCGCGATTCGCCCCATGCCCTCCCGAAGCCCGACACGGTCCCGAGCACGAGGCGTCAGCCTGCCGCTGCGAGAGCGCGTATCGGTGGGATGACCGATGTGCGGGGGGTGGGGGCGTGGCCATAGTCCTCGGGAGATCGTTCGCGGGTGGCCGTGGTGCGCCCGATTTTCGAAAGGACCTTCTGTGGACACGTATGCGGATCTGGTGTTTCTCGGCGGGCGGGTGGTCACGGTCGATGCGGAGTTCTCCGTCGCCTCGGCCCTGGCGGTGACCGGTGGGATCATCAGTGCCGTCGGTGGGCGGGACGACGTCGCGCCGCTCGTCGGACCCGGCACCCGCGTCGTCGACCTGCGAGGGGCGACGCTGCTTCCCGGTATCAACGATTCCCATCTGCACGGATGCGCCTTCGGCATGGCGACGCCGCCGCTCTCCCTCGACCTCGGCCATCCCGCCGTGTCCTCCCTCACGGACGTGGCCGAGGCGGTACGGGAGGCCGTCGGGCGGGTTCCGGGCGGGCAGTGGATCACGGGGCACGGCTGGGACACCGGTTACCTCGACGAGTGCGTCTTTGATCCGTCTCGGCTGCCCTCGCGGCGCGACCTCGACGCCGTGAGCCCGGACCACCCCGTCGTCCTTTACTCCTTCTCCGGGCACGCCACCTGGGTCAACTCCAAGGCACTGGAGCTCATCGGGGTAGACCGGGACACTGTCGCGCCGCCCGGCGGGGCCATCGTCGTGGACGAAGACGGGGAGCCGACCGGGCTGCTCCACGAGGGGGCCCAGGCCCTGATCCAGAACGCGCTGCCGCCGCTCAGCCGGCAGGAGCGGACCGACGCGATCAGGTCGAACCTCGCCACACTCGCCCGGCTCGGCATCACCAGCTACACCGAGCCCGGACTCGGCCCCGGCGGCGACGGCATCATGCGGGGCGCGCTCGGTGCGGAAACCCTCGACGTCTACCGCCGGCTGCTGGCCGACGGCGAACTGACCGCCCGCCTCGGCGTCCTGCTCCTGCCCACCGGTATGGCCGGCACCGCCGAGGAGTTCGCCCGCACCCTCACCGCGCTCGGCAAGCCCGGCGACGCCGATCCGCGCCGCCTCGCGATCCTCGGGGTCAAGATCTTCGCCGACGGCATCGTCCCCAACAAGACGTCCTGGATGCACGAGCCGTACGTGGGCGGCGGCTGCGGCTCCCTCTGCGTCGGCGGCGAGACCGACGCCGAGCGGACCGCCGAGATCGATGCCATGATCCGGCATGCCCACGCCGCCGGGCACCAGCTGGGCGTCCACGTCACCGGCGACCGGGCCTGCGACACCGTCGCGGACGCCTTCGCCGCGGCCATGGCCGAGCACCCGCGGCCCGACGCCCGCCACTACGTCATCCACGGCGACTTCCTCACCGCGCACAGCATGAAGGTGCTGGCCGCGCACGGCTTCGGCGTCAACATGAACCCCACCATCAAGTGGACCGTCGCCGACATGGAGGAGGAGTTCGTCGGCGCCGAGCGGGCCGCGTACGCATGGCCCTACCGCGATGCCATCGACGCAGGCGTGCGGGTCGCGAGCGGGTCCGACGCCCCCGTCACGTCCCCGGACTGGCGCCAGGGCGTCGCCACCATGATGCTGCGCGAGTCGAAGGCCGCCGGCCGGGTCAGCGGCCCCGAGCAGCGCATCGGCCTGGCCGAGGCGATCCGTACGTACACGATCGACGCGGCCTGGCAGGACTTCGCCGACGACTGGAAGGGCTCCCTGGAACCGGGCAAGGCCGCCGACCTCTGCGTGCTCGACGGGGACCTGCTCACCGCCGACCCCCACGACATCCCGGAGATGCCCGTCGTCCTCACCGTCGTGGACGGGCAGGTCGTGCACGACACGCTTCGCGATTGACGTATTCCGGGCACATGATCATCCTTGGGGGATGGCAGCGGAGCGGAGCAGGGCGGACATCCTGGACGCGGCCGTCCACGTCCGTGAGGCCGCCAGGAGCGCCACGAGCGGCGCGAGCGGCGTCGACACGGTCCTGGCGGCGCTGTCGGAGGTGATGGAGTACGACCACGCCTCCCTGGCCCGGTGGGATCCGCTGCGCCGGCGCCACACCACCCTGGCCGGGAGCTACCCGGACGACGCCACGGCCTACATCGAGACCCGCCTCCACCACGACCCGGTGTTCCCCGTGCTCCGCAGCCCGGCCCGAGGCGGTCTCTGGCTCAGGGACGTCCCCGGGCAGCTCCTGGCGGCATCCCCGGGCTTCCAGGAGGTGCTGTGTCCCCTCGGCATCGAGGACGGCGTGGCCCAGTGCCTTTTCGCCGCCGACGGCCGGTACGTCGGCATGCTGAACGTCAGCACCCGCCGGCCGCGGCGCACGCCCGATCCGGCGCGCGCCGTGGTCACCCTGCTCACCGAGGCCCTCGCCGCGGCCGTCGCCCCCCACGCAGGCCCGCCGCCCGAGACCCTCGCCGCGGCCGACCCCGCCGCGGACGTGCGGCACCCAACCGCGCGGCGGCCTGGCGGACTCTCGCCACGGGAGCTCCAGGTGCTGGCCGAACTGACCGCCGGCCGCACCAACCGGGAGATCGCCGAGCGGCTGTACATCGCGCCGCGCACCGTAGGAACCCACATCGAGCACATCCTCGCCAAGCTCGACCTCCCCAACCGTGCGGCCGCCGCCGCCCGAGCCGCCGCCTGGGGGATCGAACCCTCCCGCTGACGCGACGGTCTGCGGCGGGACCAGCCGCGACCGGGGCAACGGGAAGGCCGAGGACGCCGCCTTCGAACGGCTGGAGGCGGCCGCGGGCGGTGAGTCGGCGGCGGTGACGGTCTGCTGCGACGGGCTCCTCGGACGGCCGTCACCGGGTAGGAGGGGCATCCTCCGGGAACGGCGCCGGGCGGGATCCCGGACCGGCCGAACACAGAGAACCGAGGGGGAACGAGGACGACCGGGGCCGCCACCCCTGGCCCGGAGGAGTCTTAGGTGGCGTCTGACCAGGTGTTTTGTAGTCCTGGCGGACGTTGTCGATTGCCGCCTGGATCGGTCCCCATCTGCGTGTTTCTGGCTGTTCCTGGCCGCTGTTGGCCACGCGTTGGCCACAGCGTCCAACCGTCGAGTCGGCCCTTGAGGGTTGTCGAGCCAGCGATTGACAGCTCGCCGGTGGGGCAGCCTGCGTGGAGGCCAAGGAATACGTGATGCAGACGGCGACGTGGTGGAGTTCCGCTTCGACACATGAACTCCACCGCGTCGCTGATGTGGTGGAGTTCAGTTCAAGAGTGCAGATGGCTGATGGGGCCGGAACGAGTTGGCCCGGCCCCATCAGCCATACCGTTGGACCTTCAGCCCTGGTGTGTATATCTCTCTGAAAAGGTCTGGCTAGAGATCGTCCAGAGCCTCTCTACCTGCTGGCCTTGATGCCCATGCTCGCCCTGACCGGCAAGACACGTCTATGGGAACCCCGTCGTCTCTGATTCCGCCTGTTCTCCGCGGCCGCCCAGCTCGTCACCACGGGCCGACGTCGCATCCTCCGCCTCGCCCGCCGCTGGCCCTGGACCGGGGAGATCGCAGACGCCCTCGCACGGCTCGCACTTCTGCCGAACTTCGGCTGACCAGCAGCCTCCCTACCCCTTCGAGCAGCACCACTCCCACCCGGAGCAGTGGAGCTCGGCGCCGACCCGACGCGACACTCAGGCCGCCGACCTGCCCGGAAGCAGCCGCCGAAAGCGAAACGGTCCACCGACTCAGTCGCGGACAGTCGAGAAAGATCGAGGCATCTGCGAACCGGTGGGCAGCGTAGTAGCGGTTTTGGCCATCTAGCTGAAGATCTACACGAAAACCAAGACACCTGGAACAGCGCACTTCTAGAATCACACATCACGGGGCGAGAGGAAGTAGTGCGTTGCTGTCGGCTGGCATGTTTCGAGGTATCACGGATCTGAGTGGGCGCCTGCTCGAGGTCTACAAAATGAAGCGGGATGGCACCTACTTCGATCAACAACAGTTTGCACATCTCTTGCGGGAGAATGAGGCGGCAGCTGCTGAGGTCAGAAATGCCGAACGCGAAGAGCGTGCCGCGGCCATTCGGGCAGAAGAAGCGAGCCGCAGTAATCGGTATGAGGTGGATCGGGACTGGCGGCAAGCGCAGATCAGTATTCAGGTTAAAACGGCCCAGGACAAGATCGATCGAGATATCGAAAACTCACCCTTCTCTTGCACTGCTCAGGAACTTCGGGAATGGGTTTGCGAGGCAACTAATGACGGGTCACGTCCAGCACTCCTAATTGCTCCATTCTTTCACGATGAACTTAACAGAGAAGGGAACGACGACGGCCCTCATGCTTTCAGGGTAGCCATTCGTCGGGCATGGGTGAACTCTCAGTGGGCAGCCGATGTTGGTTCTATGGATGGCACGATGAAGAGGCCATTGAGACAGACTGATCTCGATGTTGCGCTCCTCCAAAGAGCTCTTAGCGACCTGCCAGTAATTCTTGTATATGGAGATGTTCAAGCAGGTAGGAGAGTGTGGCCTAGTCTTACGGCTTGGAATATAGTGGATTCCAGTAACCAGTCTATTCAAGTAAACTTTCCTCCCTTGGCGCTTCCACTGAATAGTGTGAACGAGGAGATTCAGCGAGCAAACCGACTCGCTTTTGAGGACGAGCTTGGATATTCAACAGCTCTCACCATTGGCCTACTGGGTGAGTGGTTCCACCTGGCTAATTACGGTAGGTCGCCCTATATTCATAGGACGCTTCCGGAAAATATGGGACTGGAACGACGAGCTATGGCACTCGGCTTGATTTCTGCCTACGAGGTTGCGATTCAGAGAAGGAGGGTCGAAGGAGTCACTGGACGTATCGAACAAGCAGTCTTGTGCAGGGACGCTCAATTCGTGGATGAGTCTAGAAATTTCGCTCTCAACGCATTGAATATCTGTGAAAACTCCAACACCTGGGTCATTGACACATCCAAAGCTCGACTTCTCCTTGATGTCTTAACGGAAGTAGGCGATCCGTCGCAAGTGGCCAGGGCATCCAGACTCCTTGAGGCGATTGCTTACCGGTCAACTATGCGATCTTTGGGGTGGTGACGTCTCGTGAAAAAGCAGAAGGTCGCAGTTGCGGTGGACTTCGGCACACATGGCACTGGGTATGCATGGACGATCATTGATGAGGTTAGGGATGGGAGCCAGCGTCGGGAAATTCACCCGAGGATGCACTGGCCTTCGCATCCAATTCCATACCCGAAGAATCTAACTGCACTGCTGTTTGACGAGAGTGGCGATTTGCAGGCTTGGGGTTATGATGCCCGCCGACGTTTCAACTCGCGATCTGCGGGTGACAAAAATCGCTACGTGAGCGCTTTCAAGATGTCTCTAGCCCCGATGACTGAGGGGGCATCGGATAAGCCGGAACTCCCATCCGAGTCGATTTCTCCGGATGACGCAAAGAGGCTGGTTACTCTATATCTTGAGAAGATTTACGAAGAAGTAATCGGCGAGGTTAAAAGGAGCGGATTTTCGGAAGATGAAATCCGTTGGTGCGTCACGGCTCCCGCTATTTGGGGTGACTATGAGAAGCAATTGATGCGCGAAGCAGCCGAAGCCGCTGGTTTGCCGAGCGAGTCTAAGCGTCTATTGCTGGCTTACGAGCCTGAAGTGGCAGCCCATTATGCGCGGGTCTCTGGGGTGCGTACAGTAAAACTTACGGGAAAGCGCGCTAGTCTCTTGTCTCCGGGATCGCGATTCGTGGTCGCGGATTGCGGAGGCGGGACCGTCGACATCACTGCTTATCGGGCAATATCGGGCGACAGCTTGGAGGAGATCGGTCGTGAGTGTGGAGGGAAATTTGGTTCCGAGTACATCAACCGGGCATTCGTTGAGAATATCCTCATGCCACGCTTTGGGTCCTTTGAAGCGTTTGAGCGGATCAGGGAACGGCAACCCACGGTAATTGTTGATCTGATCGATGAATGGGAAAGGGCAAAACTTCACTTCGCCGTAGGGCAGATTGAAGAGATAAATATTCAGATCCCTTTGGCGCTCGATCGCTGCCTCGATGAAGATGCTCGCGCTGCTCTGTCGAAAATCCAGGAAGGATTCACAGACGCCATTGTTGTATCCCCTGATGAAGCTTGTCAGGCATTCGAGGTCGTTGTTCCAGGTGTTCTCGGTTTGGTTGACAAGCAGCTGGAAGAGATGAAACGTCAGAGACGGAACGCACCTGGCAAGGAGCTAGTCGTGCTCGTCGGAGGTTTCGGTAATTCCCCGTACCTTCGGCGCCGGCTCGAGGAACATCTGGACGGGCGCGCAGACGTAATTGTGCCGCCTGATCCTCAGGTAGCTGTTCTTTACGGAGCTGTCTATTTCGCCTGTAATCCACAAGTTCGGGCGCGGCGAGCTCGTCTTACGTACGGATGTAACACAAGCAATACGTTTCGTCCGCAACTTGATCCGGAAAAGTCCAGATTTACTGGTCCTGACGGAATAGATAGATGTAAGGACCGATTCTGCATTTTCGTTACTGCAGGACAGACGGTAAGGGTGGACGAGGTAGTGGAGCACTCACTATCGCCCGTCTGGGGCACACAGGAAGAAATTCAGATTGACGTATATGGCACGCTCAGCAGCTATCCACAGTATGTCACGGAAAGGAATTGCCAGAAGATCGGGAGTGTTACTGTCGACCTATCTAGTGTAATGCACCTTGCTCATGGGAAACGGGGCGTCAGTGTGATGATGCAGTTTGGGGAAACGGAGATTAAGGTAACTGCTACGGTCAAAGAGACTGGAGAGACGGTGCAGGCTGAATTGGACTTTGTTCCGCTGTCCTGAAGGGATGGAAATTCTGTGGCTGATGCTGCTGAGATCGAAGTTGACGAAGCTATCTCGGGTAGTGAAATAGAGCAGTCTGGAGCGGATGAGCCTGATGAGGTGATCGAGCGAGGCATTTCGGAACTTGAAAGCGAGGTAGGCTCGCTTCGAGAGGCACTTCAGGAAGTGCGAGGAGAGTTAGCCAAGCTCCGGGCTTCGGTGGCGGATTTGGATGTCCGAGTTGATGGCATTCAATCGCAGTGGACGCGTCACCGGGACGACCTTGATGATCTTCAATCTGAGGGGCACCGTATCCTGGCTGAGAAATACGTGGGATTTGTCGAGCAAGTGTTATTCGGGTTGGCGCGACGGGCTTTGGCTCTGACTCCTCAAGAGGATTTTGGGGAATCCCTTTCTCGCGCAGTCCAGAGGCTCTGTCTTGAGATTTTTGGCCGAGTGCAGCCTAGTGAGGCTCGAATTCGGCGTATCGTGAAAGCTAAGTCGAGTGATGCCTTGGCTGCACACGTGAATAATGCCTTCAGGCAAGGCATTGCTTTGCTGAGTGAAGTCAATTCAATGAAAGATAGGCCATTTTGGGACTTTGAGTTCCTTGAGGGTGAGCCGATGAATGCTGAACGCCAGCGGGTGTGGGGAAAGTCTGACCCCGAGGCGCCAGTGCTCTACGTTGTTTCGCCGGCATATGTCGCCGGTGGAGTTAGATATTGCTTGCAACGAGTCGTCACAGCGCAGGTCCCGTAGGGGGAGGGGCCGAAGGGGGCGCCTGAGCTGCATAGCGCTGGGATGCCGGGGATCGCGCTGGGATGACCCCCTCCAGAACCCCGTTTCTGCAGGTGGCAGCTCTGCACTACGCCCTGATGCTCTGGAAGCTCCGGTTTGTGCTGATCAAGAGGTTGTTGCAGGGGTACAACAGGGCGCCGATGGCCGCGCCTTCCGCGCCCACTCACGTACATCCGCGAGATGGCTCGGCTGGAGGCCCACGTGTGGGTTGGGCAGTACCAGCAGCCTCGGTCGGCCCAGGGCCGTGCGTTCGGCAGCCCAGGTGTGGTTGAGAGCGGTTACTGATTTCGGCGTTTCGGGGTCTGTAAGTCGTCATCGACCGAAGCGACAGGAGTTGAGCCGAGCCAGGGACCAACCTGGACGCGTTTCCAGAGTTATCCGTTGGGGTGGCTGGTGGTGATCTGGGGCCGAGGCAGATCGAGGTAGGGGAAGTCGGGCATGCCCAGAAGCGGCCCAGTGATCGTGACGGCGTCGTTGCGCCAGCTGGTGCACCACGCGGGGTTGACGAACCCGCTGGCCAGGAGGCTAGTAAGCAGAGGGCCGTGGTCGGGGTCGAGCCAGATGGCGACGGGGTTGTCAGGGTGCCGGCCGGTTGGCAGGACGGTGTGGCGGACGTGGGTGGGCGGGGTGCTGCCGTCGGCGGCCGGGAACGGTATGAGGACGCCGTCGATGTCCAGGAGTAGGTAGGGCAGGGGCATGGGTGCCTCCGGCGGTCAGGGTTTGCGGGCGGTGGTCAGGAGGGTGGTGGGCCACGGGTCACTGCGCGGGTGCCGCAGCTCTAGCGCCGCAGTGATGCGCAGGCCCGCCTGGGAGAGGTGAGCTCTCCAGCGACGGGCATCGAACTCCCATCGGGTGAGGGGCAGTCGGGTGCGGTGACGTAGTCCTCGCGCGGACGGTCGTCCGTGGATGGATGTCTTCCGGCCCGGGCCGGGTGAGGGACGGAGAAGGCCAGGGCACCGCCCGGTTTCAGGCGTTGGGAAATGGCGGCGAGGAGGAACTCGGGGGCGATGAGGCCGACGGCGCCGAAGACGGAGTAGATCGGGTCGAAGGTCTGGCTGGTGGCCTGCAGGTGGTGCAGTGCGTGGCCGGCGGCGAACGTGGCGACGCGGGCCTGGTGGTGCTTCGCGAGGTGGGCCACGTTGTGGCCAGGGCCGCAGCCCAGCTCCAGGACGCGCTTGCCGCACAGATCCCGTCCCAAAATCTCAGCGCCGGGTCCGGCGCCCGCGTGGGTGCTCCATTCCATCCGGGCCGGTGCGGTGAGGGCGTGCGCGGGGGCAGCGGCTGTGCGCTGGGTCGCGTGGGTGTACCAGGGGGAGACCTGGGCGAGCACCTAGACCTCCAGGAGTTGGACCACGTCGTTCAGGTGACGGCGGACGACGGGGATGTACGCGGGATCCTTGGCCGGGTCGTCGATCCAGCGGATGGCCTGCTCCATGAACCACTCCACGGCCCACATGCGATGCCAGCCCAGGGCCCATGCCTCGGCGGCCAGGCCGCCGCGGGAGGCAAGGGCGTCAACCTGCGGTGACGTACTGCTCCAGGAGCACCCGCAGTCGGAAGGGGCTCGGCACGTCGGTGGTGCCGTGGTACGAGGCGAGGTCGAGGAGGTGCCAGGCGTTCTCCCCGATGTGGACGACGCCTGGGCAACGCAAAAAGGCTCACTGTTCGGTTCCGAGAGCTCCGAGGGATCTGTGTTGCAGGCCAGAGGAGGGCGGCGCTGCCGAGCTGATAGCCGGGTAGGTCTCGGGGGAGGGGCTTCGAGGGGCCGGGGCGAGGGCGAACTCCGGGGTGATGCCCAGGCGGTGTGCCCAGGGCTGGTCGCGGTGACGGAGGTAGGCATCGCGAAGCCTGTGCTGGATGCTGGGTTGGCTTCGTCGTGGCGCTCGCGGCATTCGCGCCGCAGGGCCTGGGAGTGCTCGTCCAGGTCGTCCTCGTCCAGGGCAGTGCGGGCCGAGCGGTCCTCGGCGCGCAGGCCGGGTGTCTGTGCGGCGATCTCTCCGTCGGCCTGGAACAGCTCATCGCATGCGGCGTAGAGCCGACCGGACATGGGGTAAGCGATGAGCACAACATGCCGGTGGAGGACGAACCACGCCACGTACGCGACGACCTCCACGCCTTCACCAACCGTTGCGACGCCTAAAGGCAGCCGGGGCCGGCCACTTTCATAGCGGCAACGGCCGGGGCGGACCCGCTCGGGTACCTACCAGCCGAATTCCATCTGAATGGGGATGCCGTCCACGATTTCGGTCTGGGCCTGTGGGGTCACCCCCACCGACACGCCAAGCTGGGTGGCGATGGGCGTATACAGGTCAGTGGAGACCTCTGGTGTACGCAGGGAGATCAGGAGGGCATAGCTGACGGGCAGGCCGATGCGGTCATTGCGCCTGTTTGCCTTCCACCAGCCCCCGACAGGGTAGACGGCGAGCATGCCGCAGTCGGCGAGTTCGGCCGCTGATCCGCGCCAGATATCCGCATGCAGAGAGCCGAGGTTGCGGGACCGGGGGCCGACCAGCCAACGGCTTTGAGACTCGAATGCCTTCGGGTTGCCAAGGCCGTCGCTCTCGTGTTCTGCCTGTTCGGCCAGTCGCCTCTGGAAGGAGACGCTGGACTCGCTGGAGCCTTTGATGGCGAAGCGAAGGCCGTGCGAGGCGTAGCTGTAGCGGCCGAGCATGCCGCGCCGGCCGGGATTGGGTTCGATCATGTAGGCGAGCGTTACGCGCAGGTCGACGGTGGTCTCGGCCAGATCGCGCAACTGTTCCAGGGGCCACGGCAGCTCGTGCAGCTTGAGTTCGGCCAGGCGAACCTGTCCGCTCTTGACTTGCTTGTACGGCACCAGGGTGTTCTGGATGATCATTGTGACGGCGTTCGAGGCGCTACTGCGGATACGTTCGGCGGTGGGCATGCCCCATCCGTACCGGCGGATCACCTGGCGCATCACGTCGCCCTTGGCGAGTTTGGGGGCGCCGGTTTTCTTGAACAGGCCCTGCTCGACCATGGCCGGGGTCCACTGGGCTTCGTGCACGAGAAGGGCGCGGACAGTCTCCGGTCGCAGTCCGGGGTAGGTGCTCATCGCCGTGGCGGCGAGCGCAGCCGCCTGGGCCGTAGCAGCGCTCGTGGCGTTCGTCCAGGTCAGCTGACGCGCAGGGTCATGGTGGGTGGTTGCCACGCTCACTAGCTCGTGTGCGTCCAGGATGCTGTCGTCAGGGGCGACGAGCATGTTGCCGCCCTCCAGAACGATGTCGGGCTTGGTTATGGCTGTGTTGGCCAGCGCCACTGAGGTCCGGCTGAAGGGGGACAGGGCACCCGGAGCCGCCAGCGGACGGTATCCCCGGAACAGGGCGGAATCGGGGACGGCGTCCATATGCGTGCACGCCCCGACGGTGAGTACGTTGTGCGCTTGGGCGGGTTCCTCGATGCGCGACAGGTCGGAGAGGAGCAGCGGATCGAGCGTGCCGTCGTCACTGCGCATCTGGTGGGGGACAGCACCGCGGATGTTGCCGGCGCTGACGATGATCAGCCGCGACGCTTCGGGATCGGGTGCTCCGATCAGTTCGATGCGGTCGTCCCGCACGGTGACGTCCGTGCCTGCCGCCAGGGCGTCCAGTGTGGCTGACCACAGGGTCGCGGTGCCGTCTACGCCGTTCTCACCTTCCCCGGACTGCCGAGTGACGGCCATAGAGAAGACCCGTCCGAACGGTGCGGGGCCTCCGTTGCCGATCTCAGCGGTCGCTACCGCGTTGGCAGTCGTCTCCGCGCAGGTCCGCGGGGATGCTGCGGGTGCGTGAGCGTCGTTGAGGATCTTCACGGACTCAAGGCCGTGACCGAGAACGACGGGACCTTGTGACTCAAGCGCTGCGGCGAAGTCTCCGAAGAGGGCGAGCCCGGCCATCTGCGTGCCGTGCCCGATCCGGTCGGCCGGTGTGCTGCCAGGAAGCACGCTGTAGGCGCGCTCGTGCAATGCGGGCTTCAGCAGGGCGTGTTCCTGGGCTATGCCTGTGTCCAGGATGCATACCGCCGGTGACTCCGGTGCGGCTGGCTCGATTCGCGCGGCAAGATCCTTGACAAGGTCCACGCGGAATTCGCGGTCGACGGCGTAGAGGCCCTCGGCGAAGGTTGGGCTGCGGATCTCAGCAGGGCAGGCGTTCGTGGCCAACAGGAACGCCAGCTCATTACCGGTCGTCGCGACGTGCGCCACAAGACGTTCCCCGACATGGATCGCTCGATCACTGACCCGCCAGCGACGCTCTTCGGCCAGGGAACGCAATGTGGGGACCGCCGTCGGCGAGATCCGCGGATCGAACCACAACTCCCACCACCGCTCCTCGTCCAGCGGCGGCAGCTCTTGCCGCTCCTGCCAGAGGTGCTCCAACAGGGCCCGCTGGATCTGTTCCATATTGGCCACCAGCAGGGCCTGTTTAGGGTTTCCGCCAGGGGTGTTATCCGTGAAGTCGGTGATCCGCTGAGTGAACGAGGCAACTTTGTCGAAGGGGATCCAGACCAGCGCGTCCTGCTGACTGTTTTCGGTCTGCGGGTGGCTGCTCATGAGTATCAGGCCAGCCGTGTCCAGGCGCTCCAACATCAGAGGGTGGTCGCGTGCCGCCTCGATGCGCACCGCGAAACCGTCAGGTTGACGGTGCTCGGGCGCCTGCTGCATGAGCTGGGTTGACTCCTGGCGAGCCTTCTCCAGCCCGTCCACCAAAGAGTCGGCGTGCCCCTGCCGGTCCGCGCGCTGGACCAGGTCCGGGCCACTTCCGCCGACAGGCTCGGAGCGCGGCGTGAGGGTGGTGGCCTCCCAAGGCACGATCAGGTGCGGACTGAGCCGTGCGGAAGTGTCGGGCTCAGGCATGGTGGGAGGCATGCCGCTCGGTCAAGGCTTCCAGCAGCAGCTGTTCGTCCACCACGTCCTGGTCAGCCAGGATGGCTCGTTTGGCCGCTGCTTCCGCCGCTTTGACTAGCTCGGCGTGACTCAAGCCCGATGCACGTTCTGTCACGATGCCCCACCGTACTGTGCTCGTGTCCATTCCGGCTAGGCGTCGCTGCATCACCTGAACAGCTTCGTCGGCGGTGGGAGGCCCGTAGGTGGCGATCATGTCGAAGCGACGGAACAGAGCCTGATCCAGAAGCTGGTGGTGGTTGGTGCCGGCCACCACGAGGCTCTCAGAGGGCGCCTCGTCTAGGAACAGTAGAAACGAGTTCAGGATCCTGCGGGCTTCGCCGACGTCATTGCCTGCCGCCCGTTCGGCGCCGAGAGCATCGAACTCGTCGAAGAGGTAGACCGCTCGGGTCTGGGCCACGGCATCGAAGACCAGACGCAGCTTGGCTGCGGTCTCACCCATGAATCGGCTGATCAGACCGTCCAGGCGAATGGTGAACAAGGGCAGCTTCAGCTCTCCGGCCAAGGCCGCTGCCGTCATGCTCTTGCCCGTCCCAGGAGGTCCTGACAGCAAGATGCGGTGCACTGGGGTGAAGCCGAATCGCTCCAGCCGCGCGCGTTGCCGCTGTTCATGCAGCACCCGATCCAGCGACGCACGCAGTCCGGTGTCCAGGGTCATGTCGTCAAGCTGGATATCCGGATAGCCCGCGGTCAGAAGACTGGTCAGTTCGCCGCGGGGCTGCACCACCGGAGTAGCGGCGCGGCGGGTGTCGGCCTTTCCCTGTCCCTGCTGGGCGGTCTCGACCAGCTCACGCAGCTCTACGGCAAACTTTCCCTGCCCCTGGCGGGCAGACTTCGCCGCCACTTGCAGGGCGACGCTATAGAAGAGGTCGTTGTTGGCTTCGGCGTGCGCGCGCACGAGAGCTTTCAGGTGTTCGGCGTTCGCCGCCATACGCCTGTCACCTCTCCGATGAGGATTGCCTGCAAGTAAAGGTGTACCCAATCCAGTGGGCACCTGCGCCTGCATCGTACGGCCCTGGGCACCAGCCTGCTGCCCGGACGAGAGGTAAGCGACGGCAGCTTTGGGACCTTCTTCGTGCTGTGCCAGCGCGCAACGCGACGTTGCCATCTGCGGCGACCAGGAGAGGGGGTCTGAAGCTCGCATAGAGGGTGGTGCTACGTATCGGCTGAGAAAGGATCGGGTGATCGCCGACCGCGTTGGTCACGCGTTGGTCATGCGAAGGCCCTGCGACCCGCATATTGCCTGGTCAGAGCCGGTAAATATGAGGACGACCGGGGCCGCCACCCCCCACAGGAGAGGCCCCGGTCGTCTTCCACGGGGCCGTAGGACGACCCCGTACTCTTCTCAGCGCCATCGCTGCGTTTTCTGTCACACCGCCGCGTGCCGGACGAATGTTGCAGGTTGTACAAGTCATGGACGTGACCCCCGCGAAGGACGTAGCGTGCTGAGTCGCGCAGGGTGGCGCGGCAGTGATGACCAGCTGCGATTCGGGACAGCAGGGCAGGTTGAGGGAGTGCTGGGGGACGACGCGGAGCTCACTGCCGCGGTGCTCGCGGCACAGGACGGGGACGAAGACGCCTTCCGTACTGTGTACCGCGCTGTACAGCCGCGACTACTGGGCTACATACGGACACTCGTGGGGGATCCGGACGCCGAGGACGTGGCGTCCGAGTCCTGGCTGCAGATAGCGCGCGACCTCGGTCGGTTCAGCGGCGACGCCGACCGCTTCCGCGGCTGGGCGGCACGGATAGCCCGCAACCGTGCCCTGGACCATCTGCGGATGCGCGGCAGGCGCCCCGCGATCGGCGGCGACGAGTCGGAGCTGTCGGAGAAGCCGGCCGAGTCCGACACCGCCGACGAGGCGATGGAGGCCCTGGCCACCGGCCGTACGATGTCGCTCATCGCCCAGCTGCCCCAGGACCAGGCCGAGGCCGTGGTGCTGCGGGTGGTCGTCGGCCTGGACGCGAAGAGCGCGGCCCAGACGCTGGGCAAGCGGCCGGGGGCGGTACGCACCGCGGCGCACCGGGGACTGAAGCGGCTGGCCGAGCTGCTGCGCATGGACGACGCGGACAATGCCGGCGGCCGCCCCGGTGACGGGGACGTCGAGGGCGGCGACGGCCGTGCCGAAGGCGGCGCGGGCATCTCCGCGGACCGTGTTCCCGCGGGCGATCCGGCGGATCCGCCCGCCTCTCGCACAAGCGCGGCAGGCCGGACGGCGGAACTCGGCGCCGTGCCCTCCCAGCGCCCCTCCCACAACGGTTCGGCGGCATCGGCCGGTGTGACGCATTCGCGTCCGTGGACGCAGAAGGACATGTGATGGCCGACGAGCACTACGAATGGCTTGACAAGGACGCGGCGGAGCGACTGCTCCGCGGCGAGCCGGTCGATCCCGTGGGCGGTCAGTCGCGTACAGAAGCGGAAAGGCTCGCGGCAGTGCTGGACGCCGCCGCACGGGCCGCCCGCCCGGCCACCGGTGAACTGCCGGGCGAGGCCGCGGCGCTGGCCGCCTTCCGCACCGCCGCGCAATCCGCGCGCGCACGGACAGGGGCGGCGAACCCGCAGGTGAAGGGGTACGCCGAGAAGACGGGCGAACCGGCAGCGGCCGACATACTCGAACCGGTGCACATCCGGCCCGCCTCCGGCGGCTTCGCCCCGCACCGCCCCTCTTCCTCCGCGGGCTCCGGCCGTACCCGCTCCCCGGGCTGGAGCCGGCCCATCCGCTTCGGCCTGGTCGCCTCCTTCGCGGGCTGCGCGCTCGGCGGGGTGGCCGTGGCCGCGAGCACCGGGATGCTCCCCGGAGCGTTCGGCGGGCACACCCCCGTACCGGCGACCTCCGTCTCCGCCGCGGCGACGCCCGAGGAGCTCGGCTCGGGGACCGTCACCGACGAGAGCCCGTCCGCACAGCCGCCCGCCTCCCCGGAGACGGGGCCCTCCACACCCCCGGCGGATCCCTCCGCCCCCACCGGTGACCGGGACAACGGCAGAACCGGCAAGGGCGAGGACCGCAAGGGCGACGACAACCGGAAGCCCGACGGCACCGCGAGCGGAACCCCGAACGGTACCGAGAACGGCAAGCAGCCCGACGGCTCCGGGAACGGCAGCTCCGGCAACTGGTACGCCAAGACGCTCAAGGCCTGCCGCGACTACCGCAACGGCAAGCTGGACGACGACCGCAGACGGTATCTCGAAGCGCTGGCGAAGGGCGCCCGCAATCTGGACCGGTTCTGCGACCGCATGATCGCCAAGAACGCGGACGGTCAGAACAGCCCCGGCAGCGACAGCGGCGGCGAGCAGGGCGACGACGAGGATTCGAACGGGGACAGCGGCGGCTCCAACACGCTCCCGGCGATCCGGTTCACCACCCCGCCACCGCCGTCGCCCTTGACCGCGGTCTCCTCGCCGACAGCGGACCGGGCGTCCCTCGGTGCCGTCGGATCGCCCGGCTGAGAGCCGTGCGCGCCAGTCCCTTTCAAGCCGTCCACCACCAGGTGTGACGTTTTTCGAGGCCACGGCGCAGTACAGAGTGAGCCGACTGGTCATCGGCAGCGCACAGAGCCGGGGTTCCCCCCGTACCTGCGGCTCAGCGCATTGGCGCGGGCGGGACACGTTCCCCCGGTCCCGTCCGCGCCCCTTTCCTTCCGGCCGGACAGGCCCTACCCGTAGACGACGACCTTGTCGCCCGTCCTCACCTGGGCGTAGAGCGAGGCGATCTTTCCCTCGTCGCGGACATTGACGCAGCCGTGCGAGGCACCGCTGTAACCACGGGCCGCGAAGTCCGCCGAGTAGTGCACCGCCTGACCGCCGCTGAAGAACATCGCGTACGGCATGGCCGTGTGGTAGATCGTCGACACATGGTGCCGTGACTTCCAGTAGACGGAGAAGACGCCTTCGCGGGTCGGCGTGTACTGGGAGCCGAAACGGACGTCCATCGACGAGACGACGCGGCCGTCGATCATCCATGACAGCGTCCGGCTGTTCTTGCTGATGCAGATCACCCGGCCCGTCATGCAGCGCTTGTCCGGCTTGGTGACGGGCCGGGTGGTCGGCGGATTCAGCTCGGCGGCCGTCGGCGCGTGCGTCATGCCGAGCAGCTTCTGCCAGGTGACGGTGTCCGTCCTGCCCGTACGGGAGAGGCCGCGCTTGCCCTGGAAGGACTGGACGGCGGTGACCGTGACGGTGCCGTAGTAGCCGGTGGGGGAGCGGTCGAAGTGGCCGATCTGCCGCAGCCGGGCCTGCAGTTCCCGCACCTGCTTGCCCTCGGAACCGCTCGCCATCAGCGTCGCGCCCTGCGGGTCCGGCTCCGGGGTGGGCGTCGCGGTGGCCTTCGGGGACGACGACGATGCGTCCGGCGAGGGCGACTGCGCCGCTGGGGGCTTGGCGTCGTCGGTCGCCGTGGCCCGGGGCGGTGACGACGGGGCCGCGGACGCGCTGTCGGCGGGCTGCGCCTTGCAGCCGGCGGTCGCGGCGGTCATGGCGAGAACGGCGAGCGCCGCCGTGGCCGTGGTCCCCGCCCGCCCCCGTGCCCTGACCCGCGCCCTGCGCCGTGACGTGCTTCCGGTGATGCTGCGTATCATCTCGGCCCCCTGTTTCTCCGGGTTTCTCCGGTGTCCCATTGGACGGATTCCCGCTCTGCCCGGTTGCCAAAGCCCGCGCATGATGGGGAGAGCGGCGGCGAGGTCGTGGGGGAGGGCTGTGAGCAAGGTCCCAGCCCGCGCATCTCCACCGGTTTCGTGCCCGCCGCTACAGTCCGTCGCGGGAATCATTGGTTACCAGTAAGTAGCTTTACCGAGCAGCTTCAGCGGGAGGCACAGCAGATGACGCGTGAGTCGGAGTCGGGACTGCCCATCGAGCCGGTGTACGGGCCGGACGCACTCGACGGGTGGAACCCCGACGACAAGCTGGGAGAGCCGGGTGCCTACCCCTTCACGCGCGGTGTCTACCCGTCGATGTACACCGGCCGGCCGTGGACGATGCGCCAGTACGCAGGTTTCGGTACGGCCACGGAATCCAACGCCCGCTACAAGCAGCTGATCGCCAACGGCACGATGGGCCTCTCCGTCGCCTTCGACCTGCCCACCCAGATGGGTTACGACTCCGACGCGGCCATCGCGTCCGGCGAGGTCGGCAAGGTCGGGGTGGCGATCGACTCGATCGACGACATGCGGGTCCTGTTCGGCGGGATCCCCCTGGACAAGGTCTCCACGTCCATGACGATCAACGCCCCGGCCGCGCTGCTCCTCCTGCTGTACCAGCTGGTCGGAGAGGAGCAGGGCGTCCCGGCGGACAAGCTGACCGGCACCATCCAGAACGATGTCCTCAAGGAGTACATCGCCCGCGGCACGTACATCTTTCCGCCGGGGCCCTCGCTCCGGCTGATCGCCGACATCTTCAAGTACTGCCGGGCCGAGATCCCGAAGTGGAACACCATCTCGATCTCCGGCTACCACATGGCGGAGGCCGGGGCCTCGCCCGCGCAGGAGATCGCGTTCACCCTCGCGGACGGCGTCGAGTACGTACGTACCGCCGTCGCGGCCGGCATGGACGTCGACGACTTCGCCCCCCGTCTCTCCTTCTTCTTCGTCGCCCGTACGACGATCCTCGAAGAGGTCGCCAAGTTCCGCGCCGCCCGCCGGATCTGGGCCAGGGTGATGAAGGAGGAGTTCGGCGCGAAGAACCCCAAGTCGCTGATGCTGCGCTTCCACACCCAGACCGCGGGCGTCCAGCTCACCGCCCAGCAGCCCGAGGTCAACCTGGTGCGCGTCGCCGTCCAGGGCCTGGCCGCGGTCCTCGGCGGTACGCAGTCGCTGCACACCAACTCCTTCGACGAGGCGATCGCCCTCCCGACCGACAAGTCCGCCCGCCTCGCCCTGCGTACCCAGCAGGTCCTGGCGTACGAGACGGACGTCACGGCCACCGTGGACCCGTTCGCGGGCTCGTACGTCGTCGAGAAGATGACCGACGATGTCGAAGCCGCCGCCCTGGAATTGATGGTCAAGGTCGAGGACATGGGCGGTGCGGTCAACGCGATCGAGCGCGGCTTCCAGAAGAACGAGATCGAGCGCAGCGCGTACCGCATCGCCCTGGAGACCGACAGCGCCGAGCGTGTCGTGGTCGGCGTCAACCGCTTCCAGCTCGACGAGGAGGAGCCGTACGAGCCGCTGCGCGTCGACCCCGCGATCGAGGCCCAGCAGGCGGCCCGGCTGGCGAAGCTGCGGGCCGAGCGCGACCAGGGCGCGGTCGACGAGGCGCTGGGCCGGCTGAAGAAGGCGGCCGAGGGCACCGACAACGTCCTGTACCCGATGAAGGACGCCCTCAGGGCACGGGCGACGGTGGGCGAGGTGTGCAATGCGTTGCGGGAGGTGTGGGGGGCTTACGTGCCGTCGGACGCGTTCTGAGGAGGGGGCCATCTCGATCGGGTGAGCCCGAGCGGAATCCGGGCGGCGCTGGCTACTCTTGTGGAGAGTGTTCCCGGAAGGAGGTTTCCGTGGCTGTGATACTGCATGAGATGACGACGGGCGAAGCTGCCGAGCGTCTCTCCAGGCAGCTGCCCGGGCACCGCGTGGAGATCCTCAAGGGGAGCATTGTTGTGACGCCGCCGCCGGACGGCCCCCATCAGGAAACGCTGTTCGACGTAAGCTACGAGTTCCGGCGAGCCGGCGGCTGGGAGGCCGGGTTCAAGGCGGTGGCGGGAATCGGGCTGTGGCTGCCGACCGGACGTGATGACTACGCCATTCCCGATCTGTCCATCGTGGACGCCGACTACCGGGACGCGGTGGTCGGGAAGAACTGCTACGCGCCACACGTTTTCCACCTGGTGCTGGAGGTCACGTCCTCGAACTGGGGCAACGATCTGGCCACCAAGGTGGAGATCTACGCCGAAGCCCGCATTCCGGAGTATGTCGTTGTCGACCGCAAGCATGGCCAGGTGTTGGTGTACTCGATGCCCGAGGGCGATGAATACCGCACCTGCTCGACGTACAAGCGTGGCATGTCACTGACTCTGGCCTCGGACCTGGGCGTCAGTCCGGAGCTCTCCGTGGACCGTCTCCTCGACGGCGAAGGCTGAGGCCGGACCGCCCGTCGAGACACCTGAACGGAGTGTCGCACCCACGTGCGACACTCCCTCTCATGCTGGGTGTCACCGATCTTCCGACCTATCTCGCCGGCCTGGTGCTGATCGTTCTTCTGCCGGGGCCGAATTCGCTGTACGTGCTGTCCGTCGCCGCCCGGCGCGGTGTGCGGACCGGCTATGTGGCGGCGGCCGGGGTGTGGACCGGGGACACCGTGCTGATGACGTTGTCCGCGCTGGGGGCCTCGTCGCTGTTGCAGACGACGCCGGTGCTTTTCGCCGTCGTCAAGTTCGCGGGTGCGGGCTATCTGACCTGGCTGGCGATCGGCATGCTGCGGGCCGCGGTGGCCATGTGGCGCGAGCGGCACCGGCGGATGGCCGAGCTGACCGAGGAGAGCGCCGGACCCGAGAATGCTGGGGCGATGGAGCGGCCGTACCGACGGGCGCTGGTGGTCAGCCTCTTCAACCCGAAGGCGATCCTGTTCCTGATCTCGTTCTTCGTGCAGTTCGTCGACCCCGGCTACGCCTACCCGGCGCTGTCCTTCCTGGTGCTGGGCACCCTGCTGCAGATCGCCAGCTTCCTCTATCTGTCGATGCTGATATTCGGCGGCACCCGCCTGTCCGCCGCGTTCAGCCGCCGCAAGCGGCTGTCGGCGGGGGCCACTTCGGCGGCCGGTCTGCTGTTCCTGGGGTTCGCGGCGAAGCTCTCGCTCAGCGGCGGGTGACCGCGGCGACGCCCAGCGGTGCCAGGTACCGCGCCGGGCCCGAGGTGTCCTCGCCCGCCCAGCCGGTGCAGCCGTCGGGGCGGATGAGGAACAGGCCCTTTCCGTAAGCCTCGTAGGCTTCCGTGCGGCGCACGCGGACCAGGTCGCCGTCGAACGCCGGGAGTTCGGTGTCCGTGCCGGCCGTCGGCAGCGTGAAGTGCGGGCCGCGGAAGATGTCGAAGAGGCGCCGGCCCCTGGCTCTGCAGGCGCTTGTCCGACGACTCCTGGACGCTTGCCCAGGTCGTTCACGCTGCGGGCGGGCGGGCCGAACGGGTAGCTGCGGGCCACCGCGTCCCGGCACAGACGGTCAGGACGGGGGCGGCGCCACCCTGTCGGCCCCGCCCCCACGCCTCGGATCAGTTGCCGGACGGCTTGGGCAGGGCCCGGGCCTGGAACCGGGGTGCCTCCTGCGCGGTGCTTGCGGCGGTGTGCGCGAAGCTCGGCCGGACCTGGTAGATGCGGGTCTGGTTGTCGGCGGTACGGAAGGTGCAGGCCCAGGTCGGGCCGTTGCTGGTGGTGTAGGTGAAGGTGGTCGGCACGGTGGCGGCGGCCTCGGACGACGGCTGCTGCCAGGGGGGCCAGGTGCCACTGCCCTGGGTGGTCTCGCCGGTGTTGTGGATGGTGCCGTCGGTGCCGCGCGCGGGTCCTTGTCGGGGTCGTCGTTCTCGGCGCCGGGAGCTCAGTCCAGGGTGTCCGCCGGCCAGGCGCCTGTGGAGCCGGGGCAGGCGCCCCGCCGGCACGGCCGCCCCGTCGCGCCTGCGCTCACGCCCCCATGCGCAACGCCGCGTGCAACCGGGCGCTCTGGGTGGTCATGGCTCGCTTCAGGCGCGGGCCGACCGGCTTCTCCACGTACCGGTGGATCAGCCAGGCGAGGATCAGCAGCGAGCCGACCGCGCCGAGCAGTGTCGGGACCGGGGGCAGGCCCCAGCCGCGGTGCAGGACCCGGATGGCGAACCAGCCGAGATGTTCGTGCACCAGGTAGAACGGGTAGGTCAGGGCGCCGGCGACCGTCAGCCAGCGCCAGTTCGCCCAGCGCAGCCACCCCAGTGCCACCGCGGCGACCGAGAGGAACGCGGCGGCGACGATCAGCTGGATCACGTACGGGGAGCGGTGGAAGTCGCCGTCCATGCCCGGGTGCCAGAGCGCGGTGACGGAGTAGCGCTGGCCGAGGAGAAAGCTCATCACGACGATGCCCCACAGCAGCAGATCGCTGCCGTACCGGTGGATCAGGTACAGGGCCAGGCCGCCGATGAAGTACGGCGCGTGGTCGCGCATGACCAGTTCGTCCGTCAGCGGGGTCTGGGCGACCCGGGCGAGCACCCCCGCGAACGTCCACAGGCAGCAGAAGGCCACCACTCTGCGGTAGGTGACGCCGCGCCAGACGACGAAGAGCGCGAAGAGAACGTAGAAGCGCAGCTCGACCCAGAGCGTCCAGCACACGCCCAGCACCCGGTCCGCGCCCATGGGCTGCTGCAGCATCGTCAGGTTGAGCAGCAGTTCGTCCGGGCGCAGTGGCTTCACGACGACCGGCAGGACGATCGCGGCCGCCGTCACGAGGATGATCGCGGCCCAGTACGCCGGGTAGAGGCGGGCGACCCTGGACCGGAAGAAGTCGCCCAGCGAGCGCCCCCAACTGCTCATGCAGATGACGAAGCCGCTGATGACGAAGAAGAACTGCACCCCGAGACAGCCGTAGGCGGCCGCCTGGGAGAGGGTCGGGAACATCTGGCCCGGCGACTGCCCCCAGGACTGGGCGACGGGGCCGTCCTTCCCCGCGAAGTGATACAGACAGACCATGAGGGCGGCCAGGATGCGCAGTCCGTCCAGGGCCCGCATCCGGCCTGCGCCCGCGCCGGAGCGCGGATTGAGCGGGGCGGGGGGCGCGGACGGGGCGGGTATCGCGGCAGCCGCAGCGGACCGGGTTGTCGTGGGCGCTTCGGCCACGGTGATGCTCCTCTCCCGGAACGGACCGGGACGTGTGGAAACTGGAACCGGCCGCCCTGGGCCGCTCGCGCGGACGGCCGGGCCTGCTGCCGTGCCGGGGACGGCCGGAGGATCGCCGTCATCGCGGCGGCGGAGCATGGACGGCCCGCCGGCCACCTCGTCCGACGGCAGGGCGGGTCAGCCCGCCGCCGCCCGCTTCAGGGTGCGGGCCTTGCGGGCGATCCGGCGCACCGTCGCGTTGCGCGGGATGAAAGCGAGCTGTGCGGGTACGGCTCCGGGCAGTCCCAGCGCGGTCAGCCGACGCCGTTTGAAGTATCGCCAGAGGTTGTCGCGGTGCCCTGTGAGATACCGCTCGGCCTCAGGGCGCAGCGCGGCTTGGATCTGCGGTTGCATGGCGTAGCCGACCGCGCTGACCAGGCCGGTCGGCTCGCCCCGGACCTCTTCGGCGGAGGGCAGCGACCATTCGGTGACCGCGGACGTGTCCTCCAGGTCGGGCAGGAGCGCGTCGACGATCGTCAGCGGGATGCGGTTGCTGTTCTGGTACGGGGCGAGCTGTTCCAGCAGGGGGCCGGTGCCGACGCGGGCGACCGGGAGCCCGTAGAACGAGGCGGCGGTCAGCAGCGCGGTGGAGAAGCAGCCGACGACCAGGGCGGGACGCATGGTTTCGAACAGCGTCTCGGCGAGGACCGGGCTGTCGAGAACGGTGAGGTCCGCGCCGAGCCGTTCCGCCTCCTGCTCCAGCGACCGCGCCCAGTGGGCGGGCGCGCTGGGGTGCGGCTTGAAGACGACCCGGGTGTGGCCGAGGGCGACGGCGCCGCGCAGCATCCGCGCATGCAGGTCCTCCTCCTGCTGGGGCGTGAGAATGCCCAGCGTGGAGAGGTACTGGCCGAGCAGCAGGGCCGGGGCGGGGCCGCTGCCGGGGCCGGGGACGGGGACGTCCACCGATCCGGCGAGCTCGTCCAGCACCTTCAGGAAGACATCGGTCGGTACGATCTCCGACTCGACGCCGAACTCGGTGAGCAGCAGCGGCCGCAGGCCCGGCACCAGGTCCAGGTGGAGCAGCCGGCGGATGCGGGTGCCGACCAGCTGGTCGAGCTTGCTGCGGGTCGGCCCGTAGCTCATCAGCCCGTCGGCGTAGATGTGCACCGGGCTGCCGCCGAAGATCACCGCGAGGGCCTGGGAGGGGTTGGCCTGGATGGACTCGCAGGCGATCTCGACCGGTTCGTCGCCGAGGTGCCACGCCCGGCGTACAGCCCGCTCCCACAGCGAGGCGTCCTGTTCCCGGGGCGACCAGCCCGCCGGGTGGAACGGCCGGATGAAATCGTTCCAGGAATGCACCGTGTCGAATTCGGACTCCAGTTTCTCGAATCCGGGCCTGCGATGGAGAGGTGTGCCCAGTTCGGGAGAGGGCGAGGTGTCGCTCACGACGAGGATGCGCCGGTGCTCCGAGCGCGGACCGAACTGGCCCGCGCGCAATGCCGCGACGAGTGTGGCGGCGGCGTACTGCGTGCACGCGGAGAAGATCTGGGTGGTGGACCGGCCGACCGGCGCGGTGTACATGCCGGACATCAGGCCGCGACCTCCCGGGAAACGGAACGGCGGCGTACTCGGCGCAGCTGGTCCGCACGGCGGTCGCCCAGCGAATTCAGCGTATCGGCAAGAATGTTCTGGGGCATGCGCCGCAGAGAAGCCGCACTCATGGAGCGCAATTTCCGTGCCACTGCTGGTTCGAACCTTTCGATGGATTCCAAGTGGTGCGCCATGACCGCGCAATAGGTGCGCACCGCCTTCGGCAGCAGCCGGTCCGCCTCCGGATCCCGCGCCGTCTCTTCGAGCACCTGGTCGAAGGCCCGGATGAAGTCGAGCTGGCGCACGTCGCCGATCTGGGTGAGCGACGACGCCACCCCGCGCCGGTAGAAGACCCCCGGCAGGCCGACCACCGCGAACGATTCGGCCTCGCGGTGCAGGCGCCAGATCCAGGGCCGGTCCTCGGCCGTGCGCAGCCCGTCCCGGAAGCGGAGCAGCCCCGACTCCACGAGCCTGCGGTGATACGCACCGGCCCAGGCGTAGGCGTAGTCCACGGGCGTCGACCGGTCGGACGGCAGGATTACGTCGCGCGGCCGCATGACGGTGTTGCGCAGACCGTGCGGGACCTGGTGGACGGTGCGCGTGCGGTCCGTGAACTGCACATGGTCCGTACGGACGAAGTCGCACCCCAGATCCGTGATGGCGGCCAGCAGCCGCTCGTAGTGGCCGGGAACGACCCAGTCGTCGCCGTCGAGAAAGGTGAGGTACTCGCCGCGCGCCGCATCGATTCCCGTGTTGCGTGCGGTGGCCAGGCCCCCGTTCTTCTCGTGTCTGACCAGGACGGCACCGGGGATCTCGCGCTCGGCGCGCCGGAGGATCTCCAGAGTCCCGTCGGTCGAACAGTCGTCGACGAAGATGAATTCGAAATCATTTCGGGCATTGGCCCGCAGACTTCGCAAGGTATCGGGGGCATATGTCCGCACGTTGTAGAACGGCACGATGACGGAGAGCTTAACCACGCGTCACACGCTAGGCGGAGGCCCGACATTTGCCTTGGCCCCGGAAAGGACGGCAGGTGAACGAAGAATGTCGAAATGGTGAACCGGTCGATCCCTTGCCTCGTGCCGGGCTTTTGTGCGGGCGATTCGCCAAGCGTCGTCGGGCTGTTAACCAGCTGTTGCCGTCACGTTGGGCCGCGAATCAAAATGCCTTCCTAAGTTCTGGGACGTGCCCCCACGTACCGAAAAGACGACCGCCCTCCGGGTAGCCGTACTCGCCGACTCCGACACCCGCTGGAAATGGGGCGCGCTCACCGCGCGCCGCCTCACCGCCGGCGCGTCCGGGACGTCGGCGCAGCGCGTCGAGATCAGCGGACTGCTGCTGCGCGGCCGGGCCACCCCGACCCCGCGCCAGCTCGCCGAGGTCGGCGACGTCGGTATAGACGCCGACCGGGTGCGCGAGGTGACGGCCGTCGAATTCCTGCACACCGTGCGGGACGAGGGATACGACGTCGTCGTCCTCGCCCTCGTCGGGGGAGCCGTCCAGGCGATGCTGCACGGTCTGGCCGCGCTGCGGCTGCCCGCCAGGCCCGCCGTCGTCACCGGCTATGTCGGAGTCGTCTACGAGAAGCTCGCCGACGGACTGCTGCTGCGCCACGGCGCGGACGTCGTCCTCGCCAACTCCCGCCACGACGCGCAGCGTTTCCGCGCGGTGTACGAGGGAGTGGGCGCCGACGCCTCGGCCGTCACGGAGGCCGCCCTGCCGTTCCTCGGCGGCGAGCCGCACCGCCCGCAGGAGGGCCGCGACACGGTCGTCTTCGCCGCCCAGCCCTCCGTACCGGCGTCCCGCGCCGACCGTACGTATCTGCTGCGCAGGCTCGTCGAGCACGCCAGGCTGCACCCGAACCGCGAGGTGCTGCTGAAGCTGCGCTCCAAGCCCGGCGAGCACACCACGCATATCGAGGAACTCCCGTACCAGCGGCTCGCGGAGAGGCTGCCCGGCGGTCTGCCGCCCAACTTCCGTCTGGTGTACGGGCACATGGGCGAGGTCCTGGACCGCACCGACCTCCTGGTCACGGTCTCCTCGACCGCCGCGCTGGAGTCCCTGCACCGGCGCATCCCGACCGCGATCCTCACCGACCTCGGCGTCCGCGAGGCCCTGGGCAACCACCACTTCATCGGCTCCGGCCTGCTCACCTCCTGGGACCACCTGGACGGCGGCCACCGCCCGGAGCCCGACGGCGAATGGCTGGCCGGACAGGGCATCGCCGCCGACGGCACGTACGCCACGGCCTACGACAACGCCCGCACGCGCGTCGAAGCCCTGCTCGCCGCCGCCCGCCTGCCCGACCTCGCCCCGTACTACACACCCGCCACCGCCCCCGGCTACCTCCCCGGCATCCTCGCCCGCCACCACCTGGCCCCCGACGGCCACCCGCTGCCGGGCACCGACCGGCCGCGCGAGACCGGCGGGGTGCGCGGCGCGGTCCGCGACGCGGTACGCGAAGCGGCGCGGGGCGCGTACCGGCAGGGCGTCCAGCGGGTCGCCCCCGTCATCCGGCGGATGGGCGAGCTGTGAACACCTCCACTTCCACCACGACACCAGGAGCAGCGATGACGCCGCCCACCGTGCTCGCCGTGATCCCCGCCCGCGGCGGATCCAAGGGCGTCCCGGCCAAGAACCTCGCCCAGGTCGGCGGCGTACCGCTGGTCGCCCGTGCCGTACGCGCCTGCCTGGCCTCCCGTGAGGTCACGGACGTCGTCGTGACGACCGACGACGCGGCCATCGCCGACGCGGCCCGCGCCGCCGGCGACACGCTGGGCGCCCCGGACCGGGTCCACATCGTCCAGCGTCCGGCGGCCATCGCGGGGGACAGGTCGAGCAGCGAGGACGCGGTGCTGCACGCCCTGGACGCGTACGAGGCGATGCGCGACCGGAAGGCCGACGTGGTGCTGCTGGTCCAGTGCACCAGCCCCTTCGTCGTACGGGAGGACATCGACGGCGTCGCCGCGGCCGTCACCCGCGACGGCGCCGACACGGCGGTCACGGTGGCCCCGTTCCACGGTTTCCTCTGGCGCGACGGCAGTGCGCCGGAGGAGGGCAACTACGGCGTCAACCACGACAAGTCCGTCCGGCAGATGCGCCAGGACCGCCCGGAGGACCTGCTGGAGACCGGCACCGCGTACGCCATGAACGCCGCGGGCTTCCGTATCCACCGCCACCGCTTCTTCGGCCACACCGCCCTGGTGCGCACCGACGCCGCCCGGGTCCTGGAGATCGACGACCCGCACGACCTGGCCCGCGCCCGCGCCCTCGCGCCGCTCCTGGACCCCTCACCGCTGCCCACCCGGGACGACATCGACGCGGTCGTCCTCGACTTCGACGGCACGCAGACCGACGACCGGGTCCTGATCGACGCCGACGGACGCGAGATCGTCGCCGTCCACCGCGGCGACGGCCTGGGCATCGCGGCCCTGCGCAAGGCCGGAATGCCGCTGCTGATCCTCTCCACGGAACAGAACCCGGTCGTCGCGGCCCGCGCCCACAAGCTCCGCATCCCGGTCCTGCACGGCATCGACCGCAAGGACCTGGCGCTCAAGCAGTGGTGCGACGAACAGTCCATCGCTCCGGAACGCGTCCTCTACGTCGGCAACGACGTCAACGACCTGCCGTGCTTCGCGCTGGCCGGCTGGCCCGTCGCGGTCGCGAGCGCCCATGACTCGGTACGTGCCGCGGCGCGCGCCGTCACGACCACCCCTGGCGGCTTCGGCGCCATCCGCGAGATCGCGGCCTGGCTGCTGGGCCCCACCCTCACGACCACAGCTCCCACCCAGTCCCCCAAGTAACCCCCCCCAGCAACTCACCCCCCCCCAAGCACCCCCCCAGTCCCCCCAAGTAAGGAACGCACCTCATGAACACCTCCCGTCTGCGCACCCTCGGCACCCGCACCGCAGGCCCGGGCCGGCCCGTCTACGTCACCGGCGAGATCGGCATCAACCACAACGGCGACCTCGACAACGCCCTCGCGCTGATCGACGTGGCCGCCGACGCCGGCTGCGACGCCGTGAAGTTCCAGAAGCGCACCCCGGAGATCTGCACCCCGCGCGACCAGTGGGACATCGAGCGCGACACCCCCTGGGGCCGGATGACGTACATCGACTACCGCCACCGCGTCGAGTTCGGCGAGGCCGAGTACCAGGCCATCTCCGAGCACTGCGCCAAGCGCGGCATCGACTGGTTCGCCTCCCCGTGGGACACCGAGGCCGTAGCCTTCCTGGAGAAGTTCGACGTCCCCGCGCACAAGGTGGCCTCGGCATCCCTCACCGACGACGAACTCCTGCGCGCCCTGAGGGCGACCGGCCGCACGATCATCCTCTCCACCGGCATGTCGACCCCGCGCCAGATCCGCCACGCGGTCGAGGTCCTGGGATCGGACAACATCCTTCTCTGCCACGCCACGTCGACGTACCCGGCCAAGGCCGAGGAGCTGAACCTCCGGGTCATCAACACCCTCCAGCAGGAGTACCCGAACGTCCCGATCGGCTACAGCGGCCACGAGACCGGCCTCCAGACGACCCTCGCCGCCGTCGCCCTCGGCGCCGCGTTCATCGAGCGCCACATCACCCTCGACCGCGCCATGTGGGGCTCCGACCAGGCGGCCTCCGTCGAGCCGCAGGGCCTCACCCGCCTCGTCCGCGACATCCGCACCATCGAGGCCTCGCTCGGCGACGGCATCAAGAAGGTGTACGAGTCCGAGCTCGGCCCGATGAAGAAGCTCCGCCGGGTCGCGGGCGTCGTCGCCGAGAGCGCGGAGACGGCCCCGGCCGCCGAGCCGGTCGCGGTCTGACGGGCCGACCGGTGAACCTCGCCTTCGTCGAGAGCCCGGTCCAGCTCCTGAACGTCCTGGAGTGGGCCTACACAGAGGGAGGCGACGACCACGTCCTCACGGACATCACGGTCGTCGTCCTCCCCCCGGTCGACCCGATGTCGCGCGGCCAGCTGCGCCGGATGGCGGAGCTGGCCCGCGACGAGGGCGTCAACGTCCGGTGGCAGGAGGCGCGCGGCGGCGCCGGCGCGCCCCTGAAGACCCTGCGTTCACTGGCCGGACTGCTGCGCAGGGCCGAGCGGATCGTCATCGGCGACCCCTTCTCCCGCTACGTCCAGCTCCTGCTCACCATGGTCCGCGCCCGCCGTCTCACGGTGGTCGACGACGGCACGGCCACCATGGAGTTCGTCGCCCAACTGGCCCGCGGTGAACGTCTGGTGCGATGGCACCGCAAGGGCAGCCCGGACCCGCGCGAACTCGTCCTGGCCCCGGTCGCGGCCTGCGCCCGCAGCCGCTTCACCCCGTCCGCCACCCGTACGGTCGAGGTCTTCACGGCGATGCCGGTCGAGGCTCCGCCCGGCGTCACCGTCACCCCCAACACCTTCGCCTGGACCCGCGCCCGCTTCGGCCCGCCGCTGCTCACCAAGGGCGCGGACCTGGTCGGCACCTCGCTCGTCGAGACGGGCGTGGTCGACCGGGCCCGGTACCTGGAGGCCGTCGCGGCCCTGGCCCGCACCCATGGGGCCACCCGCTACTTCGCCCACCGCCGCGAGTCCACCGACAAGCTCCACGCCCTGGAGGCCGCCACCGGCCTGGAGATCGTCCGCCCCGACCTCCCCCTGGAGCTCATCGCCCGCCGCGGACCCATCGGCCGTACGGTCCTGAGCTTCCCCTCCACGGTCGTCCACACCCTGCCCCTTGCCCTCGTCGGTACGGACGTCAAGGTCGCGGTCTGCGACATCGCCCCGGAATGGCTCCGCGACACGGCATCCCCGCGCGCCCAGGGCTTCCTGTCGGGGGTGACGGAGACGGCTCGCGACGTGCAACGGCTGGCCCCGTGGCGCGCCACGGCGGTGACAGAGGCGTAGGACGTATCAGGCGGACACCCCTGGCCCCGCCCACCCGTCGGCCCCCGCCCGGAACGCGGAAGTACTCGTGCGTGGGCCGGGTCATATCCCTGTGACAGCGCTTACGGGTGACGTTAGACTGCGCTTTTACGTAAGGGATAGTCCGTGGTATTCGTCTTCATTTTTTTCCGCAATTCTGATCGTGGGCAGCATTTCCTATATCGCCCACCTCTTCAAACGCGACCACGAGATCCGCTCGCACGGCCGGGACATCCGGGCCCTGGTGGAGGACGTCCGCTACCTCGGCTCGAACGACGGCGGAAGCGTCGACATAAAATACCGTCTCTCCTGGCAGGAGGGCGGCGTGACCAAGAGCGTGGAAGGCCGCGACACCATTTCCTCCTTCCGCTCGTCGAGGGTGCAGAAAGGGTGCGAGGTCGATATCAAGTACCTGGACGACGACCACATCATGTTCGTTTTCGACGAGTAGGCGCTGACATGGAACGGCGGGTCCGTGACGAGCTGGCGCTGATGTTCTGCAAGCGGATCGCGACGAAGATCAAGAAGGCGAAGGAGGAGCTGGAGGAGATCCGGCTGGCCGAGCGGGAGATGACCGAGGCTTTGATCGGCAACTACCGCAGTGTGCTCAAGGACATCGACGATGGCGGCCCGGCCCAGGCCGCGCTGGCGAAGGCCGCCGAGATGACCGCCGGGGCCGTGGCCGCCCTTCAGGGGCTGGACGGCCGCCCGCGGCGAGTACATCAGCGCGATCGGCGAGGACGGCAGGCGCATCGACATCTCCTTGGCCACGCAGAACTGGCAGAAGGCCGTGGTCGACAAGACGCGGCCGGGGCAGTTCATCCGCAAGCACTTCGAGGCTGGGCTTCGACCTGATGCCCAGGATCAGGAACTGGAAGGGCCTGACCTTCTACCGGCCGTCCAGGCAGACCGAGTACGCGCACATCGACACCCTGTTCGGCGAGGCCGGGAAGAACGTCATCGACTTCGACCTGATCGAGTCCCAGTTCCGGCACCTGATGCGGGTGGCCGCCTCCGTCCGCGAGGGCGTCGTCTCCTCGTCCACGCTGCTCAAGAGGCTCCGGTCCGGGTCGTACAAGAACGCCACGCCGGATCGGCTCTGTTGCTCGTCATAAGCCGTCACCCCCGACAAGTAGCTGTCGGTAATCACCGCTGCAATCTGTGACGTCCACCCTTCCGGAGGGCCATCGCAGTAAATGCCGGATTTACTGCGGCAGCGCCGATGCCCTCCCCTCAGCACCCCTCCGGCGACCTTGGATGTTCGATCACGCGCCAAGATTGCAATGCGGAGTGAGGTGTACGCATTTACTGCGGCAGAGCCGAAGGGGGCGGGCGAGTGGCAATCGAACGGGTGGCTCTGCCGGGGGTCGGGGGCGCGTCGGGGGTGCCGCGCGCCCGGGTCGTGCGGCTGTCCGCCCCGCCGTCGTCGTAGCTCCCCGGTAGCAGACCTCGCCGAGCGGCTGGGACTGGACGACTAGGGCACCTGGTTCTACCGCCGGGGCGGATTCGCACGGGCGTCCCTGTCGGCGCGCGGGAAGGCGACCTGGCGTGACGTCGCCGCTGAACAAGGACGTATCGACGAAAGCAGGGCCTGCCATGCCGACACCCCCGTAACTCGCCTGCTCCCCTGGACCGGTGCCGACGACCGGATCTGCCTGCTGATCACCGACGGGCGCGGATACGGTCCCGTCTCCCGCGTTGCCGATCAGATCGAGGTTGTGCAACTCGGTATGGGGGTGGAACTGATCGGGCGCGCGGAGGAGCTGCTGGCTGACCCGCGGGCCGAGGGTGCCCAGGTCCGGTATCCGGCTGCCCGGTTGACCGAGGCGTTGAGGGATGCCGTGCGCGTGGCGGTGAGCCGTGGGGACCGGCTCCATGGGCCCGAGGAGCCGCCGCTGTCGGCCGCACGGTCCTGAGCTTCCCCTCCATGGTTGTCCACACGCTGCCCCCCGCCCTGGCCCGCACCGAGGCGAAGGGCGCAAAGTACTCAGACGGGCATGACCTGCACGTCGTAGGAGGGGATCCACTTGTCGCGGGTCAGGACGGTCATACCCTCGGTCTGGGCCTGTGCGATCAGTATCCGGTCGAACGGATCGCGGTGATGTGCGGGCAGTCTGCCCGCCCGCACGCTGTGTCCCGCGGTGATCGGAAGTGAAGTGAACTGGCTGTCCCGTACCCGTTCAGCCAGGTCCTCGGGACCTTCGAGCTTTCCGAGGGACTGCTTGATCGCGATCTCCCACGGGGTGACCGCACTGACGAAGACCGAGGGCTCCGTGTCCAGCAGGTGTTTGATCTCGTCGGTGAGCTCGGCGGAATCGTCGAGCCACCACAGAACGACATGTGTGTCGAGCAGCAATTTCATCAGCGCATCCCGAAGGCGTCGGCCAGGTCGTCCGGCAGATCGTCGAAGTCCTCCTTGATGCGGATCTGTCCCTGGAGCGAGCCGCGCCCGGTCCGCTTCACCCGGGCGCGGAGCGGCACGACCTTGGCTACTGGCTCTCCCGCTTTGGAGATCACCACTTCCTCGCCTGTGGCCACCTGTTCCAGGATGCGCGAGAGGTGGGTCTTGGCCTCATGGACGTTGTACTGACGAGCTGCTTCCACGGCTGCCTCGCAAGGACGGATCGGCGGGTGGACTAACCACTGGACTAAGCCTACCCCGCGATCCGGAGGCGTGCGCCGATGACGGCTCCTGCCCGCCGGGGTGGCGGTCGATGCCAATGCCGTACGCAAGTCTGAGCGGGGCGTCATGGATCACCCTGACCCGTAAGTGGAGTAAGCCCAGGGTTTGTTGGGGGGAAGCCCCGATAGTGGGCAGGGTCGGCCGGGCGCGAGCATCGACGCATGACGATGATGCGGATGGCGACGGAGCGACAGGGTGCAGCCGGGACGGTGTTCCTCGCGGGACCTGCCCTGATGGCGGGGTACGGGGCGGTGCGACTGGTCGGGCGGGCCGTCAGCGATTACGGGCCCGGTGTGTGGTGGACGCTGGCGCATCTGCTGTTCCTGGCCGGGGTGCTCGTGTTCGTGCCGGTGTTCCTGGGGCTGCGGAAGGTTGCCGTGGTGCGCGGCGGCAGGCGGGTCGCCGTCGAGGTGGCGGCCTGGGCCGGGCTGGCCGGGGCGGCGGCGGTGGCGGTCCAGGCGGTGATCGACCTGGCGGTCGGGTTCGTCGCGGCGGACAAGCAGGCCATGAGCGACCTGTTCGGGCGGGTGCAGGACGTACCCGGTGTGATGCCGTTGGTCTACACGGTGGTGCCGTTGCTGTTCTGGTTCGGACTGCTGGGCCTCGTCACCCTGCTCGCGTTCTTCCGCCGGGACCTGGTCCGGGCGTGGGCTCCGGTGGCCGTGCTGGCCGGGGTCGTGCTGGCGGCCGTGAGCCTGGATCTGCTGCCGGTCGGTGCGCTGTGCATCGGGCTGGCGCTGCTGCCGGTGCGCCGCAGCCAGTAGAAAATCGGTGAGTTTACCCACCTCCATCTCACGCCACACGCTCCGACGCCACATTTTGTTCGTCTATGCGGCTGAACTTTTGTTGATCTGTGGTCAGTTGAGGGGTCAAGGGCCTTACCCTTCACCAGGTGAACCAGTTGATGTCCCGTGATTCCGATGTCCGACCGTCCGGGGACGAGGCGCTGCCCGGCACCCTGCCCGAGGCCCTGCGTGCCGAACTGATCGCCTTCCGCCGCGATCTGCACATGCACCCCGAGCTGGGCAACCAGGAGTTCCGTACCACCGCGGCCATCAAGGCCCGGCTGGAGAAGGCGGGGCTGGAACCACGGGTACTCGACACCGGGACCGGGCTCCTGTGCGACGTGGGCAGACGAGAAGGCGATCCGCGGCCCATGCTCGCTCTGCGCGCGGACATCGACGCTCTGCCCATCCCGGACACCAAGGCGGGCGTCCCGTACCGCTCCACCGTCCCCGACCGGGCGCATGCCTGCGGGCACGACATCCACACCACCTCGGTCCTCGGTGCCGGGCTCGTGCTCGCCGAGCTCGACCGGCAGGGGCTGCTGCCGCGGCCGGTGCGGCTGATCTTCCAGCCGGCCGAGGAGGTGCTGCCCGGCGGTGCGCCCGACACGATCGCGTCCGGGGCACTGGAGGGTGTCGGGCGGATCATCGGAGTGCACTGCGACCCGAAGGTGGACGTGGGGCGGATCGGGCTGCGGGTCGGGGCGATCACCTCGGCCTGCGACCGGCTGGAGGTATCGCTCGACGGTCCCGGTGGGCACACCGCGCGGCCGCATCTGACCACCGACCTGGTCACCGCCGCCGCCAAGATCGCCACCGAGGTGCCCGCCCTGCTGGCCCGCCGGGTCGACGCGCGAGCCGGGCTCGCCGTCACCTGGGGACGGCTGGAGGCCGGTCACGCCTGCAACGTGATCCCGCAGCACGCCGAACTGTCCGGCACCGTCCGCTGCCTGGACCTGGCGGCCTGGCGGGAGGCGCCGGACCTGGTGCACGCGGCGATCGACGAGGTGGCCGGGATGCACCGGGCCAAGACGGTGATCAATTACGTCCGGGGCGTTCCGCCCGTTGTGAACGACGCCGCCGTGATCGATCTGCTGGCCGGGGCGATGACCGCCCGCCGCGGATCGCAGGCGATCGAGGACACCGAGCAGAGCCTCGGCGGCGAGGACTTCTCCTGGTACCTGGAGCACGTCCCCGGAGCCATGGCCCGGCTCGGCGTCCGTACCCCCGGCGACACCGCCCGGCTCGACCTGCATCGCGGCGATTTCGACGCGGACGAGGAGGCGATCACGGTCGCGGTGGAGCTCTTCACCGCCTCCGCGTTGCTGGACGGCAACCATCCGTAACCGGACAGGTAACCTCTGGTTCGCGACGATCCGATAACGGCTTCCGTACAGGGCTTTATCTGACATCTACGCGCGTTACGATCTCGGCGAAACCAGCGCCGGAAGAGGCGCTTCGGTCAGGTTTGAAGGAGCCTTCCCTTGCGCCGGGTATCCAAGATCACCGCTGCGTGTGCTGTCACTGCAGCTCTCGCGCTCACCGCCACCGCGTGTGGCGAGTCGTCCACCGGGAGCTCCAGCTCCGACAAGGGCAAGATGAAGATCGGCATGGCCTACGACGTGGGCGGCCGTGGCGACAACTCGTTCAACGACTCCGCCGCGCGTGGTCTGGACAAGGCCAAGTCCGAGTTCGGTGCCGAGACGAAGGAGCTCACCGCCAAGACCGGTGAGACCCCCGCCGACCGCGAGCAGCGCCTCGAGTCGCTCGCCGAGGGCGGCTACAACCCGGTCGTCGCGATCGGCTTCGCGTACAAGGACGCGGTCGACAAGGTCGCCGCCAAGTACCCGAAGGTCAACTTCGGTCTGGTCGACTCGGTCTCCGACGCGAAGAACGTCGACAGCATCGTCTTCACCGAGGAGCAGGGCTCCTACCTTGCCGGTGTCGCCGCCGCGCTGAAGTCGAAGGATGGCCAGGTCGGCTTCATAGGCGGTGTGGACCTTCCGCTGATCAAGAAGTTCGCCGCGGGCTTCCAGCAGGGCGTCCTGGACACCAAGCCGAAGGCCAAGGTGCAGATCCAGTACCTGTCCACCGGTTCGGACCTGTCCGGCTTCGGCAGCCCCGACAAGGGCAAGGAAGCTGCCAAGGGCATGCTCGACAAGGGTGCGGACGTCATCTTCGCCGCCGCGGGCGGCTCGGGTGCCGGTTCGATCGAGGCCGTCGCCGGCAAGAAGGGCGCCTGGTCCATCGGTGTCGACTCCGACCAGGCGCTCGACCCGGCGCTGTCGAAGTACAAGGACACGATCATGACCTCCGTCGTCAAGAACGTCGACACCGGCGTCTTCGACCTGGTCAAGTCCGTCAAGGACGGCAAGCCGGTGGCGGGCACGCAGACGTACTCCCTGGCCAAGGGTGGCGTCAGCCTGACCACCACGGGTGACCACCTCAAGGACATCCAGGCCCAGCTGGACGCCGCGAAGAAGAAGATCGTCGACGGCACCATCACGGTCAAGACCACGACCTGATCCGACCCGTCGATCGGGGCCCGGGTGAGCCGCTTCGGCTTCGCGCGGGCCCCGATTCGCGTACGGCTCCCCTCGCATCCGCGGTAGTCGTACGCACACTGTCTGCCACCTGTCATCGGGTGGCCAACGATTCGGTGGCGCTACGCGCGTAGCGCCCGCCGGGCGCGGTACCTTTTTCCGCCCCCACCGCCTCCGTCCCATCGCCTCCGCCCTCCGCTCCTGCCAAGGAGAGTGCGTCATCAACGCGTCCAGCAGTCCTCATGCCGTGGAGCTCCGCGGCATCACCAAGCGGTTCCCCGGAGTCGTGGCCAACCACGACATCGACATCACCGTGCGCCGCGGCACCGTCCACGCTCTCGTCGGCGAGAACGGCGCCGGCAAGTCCACTCTGATGAAGATCCTGTACGGCATGCAGAAGCCGGACGAGGGCACCATCGCGGTGGACGGCGAGCAGGTCTCGTTCCACAACCCCGGCGACGCCATCGACCGCGGTATCGGCATGGTGCACCAGCACTTCATGCTCGCCGACTACCTCACGGTCCTGGAGAACGTCGTCCTCGGCTCCGAGAAGCTGTACGGGATCGGCGACCGGGCCCGCGCCAAGATCAAGGAGATCTCCGACGCCTACGGCCTCGGTGTCCGCCCGGACGCCATGGTCGAGGACCTCGGGGTCGCCGACCGGCAGCGCGTGGAGATCCTCAAGGTCCTCTACCGCGGCGCCCGCACCCTGATCCTCGACGAGCCCACCGCCGTCCTCGTACCGCAGGAGGTCGACGCGCTCTTCGACAACCTGCGCGAGCTCAAGGCCGAGGGCCTGACCGTCATCTTCATCTCGCACAAGCTGGGCGAGGTCCTCTCGGTCGCCGACGAGATCACCGTCATCCGGCGCGGTACGACGGTGGGCACCGCCGACCCGAAGCGCACCACGACCAAGCAGCTCGCCGAGCTGATGGTCGGCAGCGAACTCCCGTCGCCGGAGACCCGCGAGTCGACCGTCACCGACATCCCGATGCTGACCGTCGAGGGGCTGCGGCTGACCGCCACCGACCCGGACGGCGTGGTGCGTTCGGTGCTCGACGGCATCGACTTCACCATCCACAAGGGCGAGGTCCTCGGCATCGCGGGCGTCGAGGGCAACGGCCAGTCCGAACTGGTCGACGCGATCATGGGCATGCGCCACCTCGACACCGGCGTACTCACCCTGGACGGCGTCGACATCTCCCGCACGCCGACCCGCAAGCGCCGCGAGGACGGCATGGCCGTCATCCCCGAGGACCGCCACCGGCACGGACTGCTGCTGGAGGCCCCGCTCTGGGAGAACCGCATCCTCGGCCATGTCACCGAACGCCCCAACAGCAAGGGCGTGTTCCTCGACCTCAAGGGTGCCCGCGCCGACACCGAGCGGATCGTGCGCGAGTACGACGTCCGCACCCCCGGTATCGAGGTCACCGCGGCCTCCCTCTCCGGCGGGAACCAGCAGAAGCTGATCGTCGGCCGCGAGATGAGCCACGACCCGAAGCTCCTGATCGCCGCGCACCCCACCCGGGGCGTGGACGTCGGAGCCCAGGCACAGATCTGGGACCAGATCCGCGAGGCACGCCGCGAAGGACTGGCGGTGCTGCTGATCTCCGCCGACCTGGACGAGCTGATCGGGCTCTCCGACACCCTGCGCGTCATGTACCGCGGCCGGCTGGTGGCGGACGCCGACCCGGCGACCATCACCCCGGAGGAGCTCGGCTCGGCGATGACGGGCGCGGCCACCGGCCACCTCGAAGCGCCGGACGAGACACCTGCGCCGGACGACTCCGGTGCCGAAAGCACCGACACCGACCCCCGGAACGGGGGAGAGGACCGATGAAGAAGATCGACAAGGAGCGGCTGCTCCTGGGGATCGCGGCCCCCGTACTCGCGATCGTGGTCGCCTTCCTGGTGACCGCACTCGTGCTGGCCGCCACCGGCAAGGAGCCGTTCAGCGCCTTCGGCATCATGTTCGACTACGGGATGAAGTCGGACAGCCAGGTCTACATCCTGAACAAGGCGACGACGTATTACCTCGCGGGTCTCGCGGTGGCCGTCGGCTTCCGGATGAACCTCTTCAACATCGGCGTCGACGGCCAGTACCGCCTCGCCGCCTTCTTCGCCGCCGCGGTCGGCGGCGCGCTGACCCTGCCCGGCGCCCTGCAGATCCCGCTGATCATCCTCACCGCGATGATCGTCGGCGCGATGTGGGCCGGTATCGCCGGCGTCCTCAAGGTCACCCGGGGCGTCAGCGAGGTCGTCTCGACGATCATGCTGAACGCCATCGCGACGGCCATCATCGGCTATCTGCTCCAGCAGGGCCGCCTCGGCCACCTCGACAAGGCCGGCACGAAGATCTCCACCAAGCCGCTCCCGGAGTCCTCGCACTTCTTCGAGCTCCCGACCACCCCGGCGCCCGTCTGGGGCTTCATCGTGGTCGCGGTCGTCGCGGGCATCGCCTACTGGTTCGCGCTCTCGCGCACCCGGTTCGGCTTCGACCTGCGCACCGTCGGCCAGTCCGGCTCCGCGGCCGAGGCCAGCGGTGTCGACGTGAAGAAGATGGTCGTCACCTCGATGCTGATCTCCGGCGCCGTGGCCGGTCTGGTCGGTATGCCGACCCTCCTCAACGACAGCTTCGAGTACAGCGGCGACTTCCCGGTCGGCATCGGCTTCACCGGTATCGCCATCGCCCTCCTCGGCCGCAACCACCCCATCGGCATCGCGCTCGGCGCACTGCTCTGGGGCTTCCTCGAGCGCGGCACCGGCAAGCTCGAATTCGAGGGCTACGACAAGGAGATCGTCGGCGTGATCCAGGGCGTCATCGTCCTGTGCGTCGTCATCGCCTACGAGGTCGTCCGCCGCTACGGACTCAAGCGCCAGCAGAGCAAGGTCGGCGCGGAACTCGCCGCACAGGCCGCCCGTAACTCCGACCAGCAGGAGGTGTCGGCGTGACCGTCACGGCGACTTCCACACCGCCCCCCGCGGCCCCCAAGGTCTCCGGCGGCAAGGGCGGCCGCACCCGCCTCTCCTTCCCCGTCGTCCTGCTGATCATCGCGGGCGCGCTGCTCGCGCTGTCCGCAGTGCGCGCCATCACCGGCGCGCAGGACGTCACCTCTGCCGGGCAGATCAGCGCGGCGCTCGCGATGGCCGTGCCGATCGGGCTCGCCGGTCTCGGCGGCCTCTGGGCCGAGCGGGCCGGTGTGGTCAACATCGGCCTCGAAGGCATGATGATCCTTGGCACCTTCTTCGGTGCCTGGGCCGGCTGGCAGACCAACCCGTGGCTCGGCGTACTGGCCGGCGTCATCGGCGGCATGCTCGGTGGGCTGCTGCACGCCGTAGCGACCGTCACCTTCGGCGTCGACCACATCATCTCCGGTATCGCCATCAACATCCTGGCGCTCGGCTTCACCACCTACTTCGCCAAGCTCTGGTTCAACACGGGCGAGGCGGCGGCCAAGGGCGGCAGCCCCAAGCAGTCGCCACCGGCCGACGACATCACCTCGGTGACGATCCCGGGCCTCTCCGACTGGCTGCACTCCATCGAGAAGCACCACTGGTTCTTCGTCTCCGACCTGGCCGGCGTCATCGGCGGCCTGGTCACCAACGTGTCGCTGCTGACGGTCCTGGCCGTGGTCCTCTTCGCCCTCACGTTCTTCGTGCTGTGGAAGACCTCGTTCGGGCTGCGGCTGCGCTCCTGCGGCGAGAACCCGGTCGCCGCCGAGTCGCTCGGTGTGAACGTCTACCGGTACAAGTACATCGCGGTGGTCGTCTCCGGCGGCATGGCCGGCCTCGGCGGTGCCTTCCTCTCGCTCGTCACCTCGCACATCTACAACGAGGGCCAGACCGGCGGCCGCGGTTACATCGGTCTCGCCGCGATGATCTTCGGTAACTGGCGGCCCGGCGGGCTCGCCATGGGCGCAGGCCTGTTCGGCTTCGCCGACGCGCTCCAGCTGCGCAACGGCGGCGAGTCCGTCCACGCGCTGCTCCTGCTGCTCGTGGTCGTGCTGGCCGTGCTCGCCGCCTGGAAGCTGTACCGCAAGAGCTTCGTGCAGGGCGCGGTCAGCGCGGTCATCGCCGCCGCGGTGCTGGTCTGGTACCTCGCCACGGACACGGTGCCCACCGAGTTCGTGAGCGCCACCCCGTACATCGTCACGCTGCTCGTCCTCTCGCTCTCCGCGCAGCGGCTGCGGATGCCGAAGGCGGACGGCATGCGCTACCGGAAGGGCCAGGGCAAGTGACGGCCGCCGCGGAGGTCGACTGGGCGGCGCTGCGGAGCGCCGCGCGGTCCGTCATGAGGCGTGCGTACGTTCCCTACTCGCACTATCCGGTCGGCGCCGCGGCCCGCGTCGACGACGGCCGTACGGTGTCCGGCTGCAACGTCGAGAACGCCTCGTACGGCATCGGGCTGTGCGCCGAGTGCGGCCTGGTCTCCCAGCTCCATGCCACCGGTGGCGGGCGGCTGACCCACTTCACCTGTGTGGACGGGGCGGGCGAGATCCTGGTGCCGTGCGGCAGGTGCAGGCAGCTGCTGTACGAGTTCGGCGGGCCGGAGCTGATCCTGGAGACGCCGGACGGCTTGCGCACGCTCGACGAGATGCTGCCGCAGGCGTTCGGACCGGACCATCTGAAGTAGCGAGACCAGCCGAAGCAGAGACCATCTGCAGCAGCACCACCGTGGCCCTCCTGCCCGTCGGGAGGGCCACCCCCATCTCAGCCCTCTATGCGCGTAGAGTCATTCAGGACTCTTGCGTACGTACGTACCGGCCGGAAGGACTCCCAGGACATGGACGCCATCTCCGTCATCCGCACCAAGCGCGACCGGGGCGAGCTGACCCCCGAACAGATCGACTGGGTCATCGATGCCTACACCCGCGGCGAGGTCGCCGACGAGCAGATGTCCGCGCTGGCCATGGCGATCCTGCTGAACGGTATGAACCGTACGGAGATCGCCCGCTGGACCGCCGCCATGATCGCCTCCGGTGAGCGGATGAACTTCGACTCGCTCTCCCGCCCCACCACCGACAAGCACTCCACCGGCGGCGTCGGCGACAAGATCACCCTGCCGCTCGCCCCGCTGGTCGCCGCCTGCGGCGCCGCCGTGCCTCAGCTCAGCGGCCGCGGACTCGGCCACACCGGCGGCACGCTCGACAAGCTGGAGTCCATCCCCGGCTGGCGCGCCCACCTCTCGAACGCCGAGATGCTGAACGTCCTGGACACCACCGGCGCCGTGATCTGCGCCGCCGGTGACGGGCTCGCCCCCGCCGACAAGAAGCTGTACGCGCTCCGCGATGTCACCGGCACCGTCGAGGCCATCCCGCTGATCGCCAGCTCGATCATGTCCAAGAAGATCGCCGAGGGCACCGGCGCACTCGTCCTGGACGTCAAGGTCGGCTCGGGCGCCTTCATGAAGACCATCGAGGACGCCCGCGAACTGGCCTCCACCATGGTCGCGCTGGGCACCGACAGCGGAGTCCGGACGGTCGCGCTGCTCACCGACATGGCCACCCCGCTCGGCCTGACCGCGGGCAACGCCCTGGAGGTGCGCGAGTCGGTCGAGGTGCTGGCCGGCGGCGGCCCGAGGGATGTCATCGACCTCACCCTGGCCCTCGCCCGCGAGATGCTGGACGCGGCCGGGCTGAGGGACGCCGACCCGGAGAAGGCCCTCGCCGACGGCTCCGCGATGGACGTCTGGCGCCGGATGATCTCCGCCCAGGGCGGCGACCCGGACGCCACGCTTCCGGTCGCCCGCGAGCAGCACGTCGTGACGGCCCCGGCCACCGGCGTACTGACCCGCCTGGACGCGTACGACATCGGCGTCGCCGCCTGGCGCCTCGGCGCGGGCCGCGCCCGCAAGGAGGACCCGGTGCAGGCGGGCGCGGGCATCGAACTGCACGCCAAGCCCGGTGACACGGTCACGGCCGGACAGCCGCTGCTGACGCTGCACACCGACACCCCCGAGAAGTTCGACTACGCGCTGAAGGCCCTGCCCTCCTCGTACGACATCGCCCCGGAGGGCACGGAGTTCACGCCGACGCCGGTTGTGCGCGAGCGCATCGCGTAACTGCGCAGCCGCGCGCCGCACGTAACGCGAACGGCCCGCCGGGGCGGAGGAATCCGTCCCGGCGGGCCGCTCTCACGCGGTCGGTGCGCCTATCGGCCCACTCACTTGCCGAAGTACGCGTTGTAGATCGACACCGACGACTTGTTGCCCTGCTTGTCCGTGACATTGGCCCGGTACGAGATGGACCTGCCCTTGGCCGGGTTCTTCACGGAGAGCCTGCCCGACTTGACCGTGGTCTTCTTCCAGGTCTTTCCGGCGTCGTAACTGACGTACACCGTCAGCGACTTGAGGTTCTTGCCGGCGGCCGCACCCTGCACCGTCACCGGCACCGAAGCGGTCCTGCCCGCCGTCACCCTGCCGTCCGGCGTCACATTGGGTGTGAAGCGGACCGTGGAGGCCGGGAGCTTCGCGGAGCGTGCCTTCCTGGACTTGAAGGTCCAGCTCGCGTCGATGCGGGTGGACAGGGTGCCGATCTTGGCGCTGCGCCGGACCGAGGTCGTCAGCCTGTAGTCCGCCGAGGCGGCCGGGACGCTGAACGGCTGACCGGAAAGCGGGTCCTGGTTCTCGGCGAACTTCTTGCCGTTGCGGTAGAGGACCGTCTTCACCGAGGTGTAGTCCGTGTAGCCCTCGTTGCCCTTGCCGTCGGCGTGCAGCGGGACGACGGCCGTCAGGTCGTTGCCCTCGCGGACGATGCCGTCACTCGTGGTCATCCGCGGTCCGAAGACACCGGTGTTGACGGTCTTCGAATAGGTCTTGCCGCCCGTGAACGTCTGCTCGGCACCGAGCAGGTACATGGACTCGCCGATCGGGAAGCCCTGCGCGTCGAGGCCGGCGATCTGCGTGAAGTCGAAGCTCCACTTGGCCTTGTCGGCGGTGGAGACATGGACCGTGCGGGTGCCGGGAAGCTTCTGCCGCGCCGGTTGGATGGGGGGGAACGACCCGCCCCCGTCGGGCAGGCTGCCCCACGCGTTGATCGCACCGGTCTTGCCGCTCACGCCGGGCGTCCCCATGGCCACCTTGACCGCGGCGAACTGCTTGGCCGTCAGCTTGCGGGAGTAGCCGTCCGAGAGCTGGGTCACCGGGCCGCCGAGCACGATGTCGTACTCGCTCGACGCACCGTTGTACCAGGTGCCTGTCCAGTGCTGGGACAGCGAGCGGTCGGTCAGCTTCGGGCCTACATGCGCCGTGCGGAAGTTCTTCTGGTCCGGCACGGCGTAGCCGAAGGCCGCCGAGTGGTTCTTGTCGCCGATCGTGTAGTCGGTCGCGACGTAGCCGGGCTTGAGCCCCTTCACCGGCAGGGTGATGCTGACCGGCTTGGTCCTGCGGGCGTCGAACGTCACCGTGGTGTTCTTGGTGACGTTCAGTTTCGGCTGGGCGAACCAGTCGCCGCCCTTGTAGACATCATCCGAGCCCAGCACCTGGTCCGCGCTGAGCGAGTACAGGCCCTTGGGCACCCGCACCTTCACCGAACCGTCGGTGATCTCGGGCAGGAGCCACATGTCGGAGACGGAGTCGTCGAGGCCGGAGAGATTGGCTGTCGCGTTCGCGGGCGCCTTGCCGTCGCGGCCGATGGCCTTGAGCGTCACGTCGTACGACTCGTTCTCGCGCTCCACCGCGGCCGCTGTGCGGACCGTCTGGCCGCTGCCGGTCGCCACGACATACGCGGAGTACGAACCGTTCGTCGTGCCGCCCAGCCGGGTGTCCGCCGTCAGCGGCACCTCGGCCGTGCCGCCCGCCGGGACGGTGACCTCGCTCGTGCCCAGGGTGAAGAAACCGGCCGGGGCGGGCTTGCCCTTCGGGTCGAGACCCGTCACTGCCAGCGAGAGGGTGACGTCCGTCGTCCCCAGGTTGCGGTACGTCACCTGCTTGGTGACCGGGGTGTCGTCGGTGTGAGGCCACTGCTGTGTACCGAACCCGACCGAGACCGGGTCGGCGATGACGCTCTGGTCGATCGCCCGGTCGAGGGCGATCCGGCCCGTGCCCTGCTCGAACGGGGTGTACGCGCCCGGCTTGGTGGAGGCCGTCAGGGCCCCCTTCAGCTCGGTGCTCCGCCATTGCGGGTGCTGCTGCTTGAGCAGCGCCGCGGCGCCCGCGACATGCGGGGTCGCCATCGACGTACCGGAGATGGTGGTGTAGCCGGCCGGCTTCTGGCCGACTTCCTGGTCGATGAGCGAGCCCGGTACCGCGGCCGCCGTGATGTCCACGCCGGGGGCGGTGACATCGGGCTTGATCGCTGAGTCGCCGATGCGCGGACCGCGGCTGGAGAAGTCGGCCAGCTTGTCGTTGTCGTCGACCGCGCCGACGGTCAGCGCGGCGTCCGCACTGCCCGGGGAGTCGACCGTGCCGGCGCCGGCCTCGCCCTCGTTGCCCGCTGCGATGGCGAACAGGACGCCCTTCTCGGCCGACAGCTTGTTGACCGTCGCCTCAAGCGGATCGATCCCCGGCATGTCGAGGCCGCCGAGGCTCAGATTGACGATGTCGGCGCCCTGCGCGGCCGCCCACTCCATCCCGGCCACGATGCGGGAGTCGTCGCCGTAGCCGTCGTCGTCGAGCACCTTGCCCTCGAGCAGCTTGGCGTCCGGCGCCACGCCCTTGAACGTGCCGCCCGACTTGGCGCCCGTACCGGCCGCGATCGACGACACATGGGTGCCGTGCCCGATCCGGTCCTTGGTGTCGGACGAGGTGGAGAAGTTCTTCGTCTCCAGGATCTGGCCCTTGAGGTCCGGGTGGGTGGCGTCCACACCGGTGTCCAGGACGGCGATCTTGACGCCCTTGCCGGTGTAGCCGGCCTTCCACGCGGCGGGTGCGCCGATCCGAGGCACGCTCTTGTCGAGGCTCGCCTTGCGTACGCCGTCCAGCCATACCCGGTCGATCCCCGGGGCCGTGGTGCGCTGGACGCTGCGGGACGGCTTGGCGGTGAGTGCCTGCCAGATGTCCTTGGCGTCGCTCTTGGGCGTGATCACCGACTCGGCGTTCAGCGACTTCAGCGTCCGGCTGACCTCGGTGCCACCGGCGTCCCTGACGTCGGCCTTGGCGGACGCGGTCTGTGCGCCCCGGTAGCCGACGATCAGCCGCAGGCCCTTCTGCTGGGACCTGCGGATCTCCGGACGGTTCAGCAGGGTGACGTCGAAGAGCCGCCGGTCGAGCTTTCCGGAGCCGATCAGCCGGTGGGCGTCGCTCGGAATGATGGACGTGTGCCCGTTGTGGACCTGCCGCTGTACGGGTATCCGCTCACGCCCCTTCGCGGGCTCGAAGCCCACGACCCGGCCCTTGGAGTCCACCGAGACGCGGTCGCCGGTGATGAGCGTCAGCTGATGGCGGGGCAGGGGCTTCGTCCCCGCCGGCCGGACCTGCTCCGGCTGTGCCATCGCCGGGGTGGCCATCCCGGCCGCGAGCGCCACGGCGGCCGCCGTGGCGATGGTTGAAACACACGCGTTTCTCACGTGTCTGCGCAACTCTCCCCCTGGAGAATCAGGCGGCCCGCTGAGGAGCCACTGGTCAGCCGGCACCGCTGGGACGCCGGTGCCGGCCGGTTCACGTACCTAGAGGGAGAAATGATCGCGATGGTTCACAGAAACCTCACAGGTGAGGAGAGTTGACGGAAGTTCATCGGCCCGGGGCCGAGTGGAGGGGCGGGCTACGGGCGGTTGCCGGCGGGCTTGTGGCCGGGGGGTGCCGGCCGGGGTGGCGAAAGTGCGGATGCGGGCAGCGATGAGTTTCGGCCGCCGCTCCGGTCTCCCTGATGTGGAAGCCACGACCCCGATCGTTCTCGTCGTCACCGGCCGCGTCACGCGGGCCGCCGTGCCGGGACTCTGTGCCGAGCTGGAGTCGCTGCTGTACGACCCCGAGGGCGCCGTCCGCGACCCGGACGCCGGGGTGGACTGCGATGTGGGCGGGGTCGTACAGGCGGATCTGGCCCTGGTCGAGGCGATCGCGCGGCTGGGGCTCGTCGCACGCCGTGCGGGCGGCGGACGGCTGCGGCTGCGCAATACGCCACCCGAGCTGCAGAGCCTGCTCGACATGGTGGGCCTGGCCGATGTGGTGGACGTGGGGTGCGGGACCGGGGGCGAGGCCGTGGGGAACGAGGCCTGAAGGGGCGGCGCTTCAGGGAGCGCGCGCTCCCGTCCGCCTGCCCCGCCGACGTTCAGTCCCCGCTCGGGCCCGCCGGGCTCCTTCCCTCGAACCGTGCGCACACCAGGAGTCTGGCCACGCCGCTGCCTGGGACCGCTGTCGCTGTGGGGGACGGCGACGCCCCGAATGACACGGTCGCGTCGGCGTTGGCGCAGCCGTTCTCCGGCTGCGGTCCCGGCTCACCGCCGGGCGCCGTGGTCCGGGCTGTCTTGGGGGTGACCCGTTCGGTGGCGACGGGCTCACCCAGCCACTGGGTCAGCCCCCAGCCGCCGGCCGCGAGCGCCACCCAGCCCGCCGCCAGTGCGTTCCGTACGCCGCGCCTCACGCCGCGTCGGCGTCGAGACGGTCCGGCAGACCGAACAGCGGGAACCAGCGGGGTGTGTCCAGGAAGCAGTGCATCCCCGTGATGGAGCCCTCAGAGATGTCGATGAGCTGCACCGCCCACGGAACGAACCCCGGCCCGTCCGGATCCGGCTTGTAGTGCGCGAACGCCGGGGTGCCGTTCGCCTCCGTCGCCACCAGCCGTGAGCCTTCGCAGCTCGCGCCGATGGTGCGCATGAAGCCGGTGATGTCGTCGTGCCCTTGGAGCCAGAGGTCGAACGGCGGCATGGTCATCACGGCGTCCTCGTGGAGCAGTGCGGTCAGCGCCGCCATGTCGTACCCCTCGAAGGCCGCGACGTACCGATCGAGGAGCTTGCGCTGCTCCTCGTCGAGCGGATCGGCGGTGTCGGCGGCCGGACCCTCGTGGTCCGCGAGGGTCGCGCGCGCCCGCTGGAGGGCGCTGTTGACCGAGGCGACCGAGGTTTCGAGCAGCTCGGCTACCTCGCTCGCCTTCCAGGCCAGTACCTCGCGCAGGATCAGCACGGCCCGCTGCTTGGGCGGCAGATGCTGCAACGCGGCCATGAACGCCAGCCGCACCGACTCCCGCGCCACTGCGGCCTCCGCCGGGTCGGCCACCGACGGCAGGATCCGTCCGTCCGGCATCGGCTCCAGCCAGGTGTTCTCCGGCAGAGGGTTGAGTGCCGCCTGAGCGAGCGGCGTCGGGCCCGTCAGATCGACCGGACGGGCCCGCTTCTTGCCCGCGTTCAGCATGTCCAGACAGACGTTGGTGGCGATGCGGTACAGCCAGGACCGCAGCGAGGAACGCCCCTCGAACTTCTCGAAGTTGCGCCAGGCACGCACCAGCGTGTCCTGTACCGCGTCCTCCGCCTCGAAGGCCGAGCCGAGCATCCGGTAGCAGTAGCCGGTCAGCTCGCCCCGGTGTCCCTCCAGACGGCTGTCGATGTCCGCCGTAGCTGTCCGATCACTCATCGCTCCACCCCTGTTGCGCTGTGATGCCGCTCACTTCAGCTCCTGGGAAGCTACCGCAGGCCACTGACAACGGGGGCGGGAAGTGCCGATGCGGCACACGTTCCGGTCAGGTGCCGGGCTTGCGCCCGTACACGTACACGTCGTCGCCGTTCTTCAGCAGATTCCAGTACGACTTCGCGTCGGCGCCGCGCATGTTGACGCAGCCGTGCGACCCCGGCGGGTTCCACATCTTCAGGCCCACCGAGTGGAACGCCTGTCCGCCGTCGAAGAACTGGGCGTACGGCATCGACACGTCGTAGATCGACGAAACGTGGTTGATGTGCCGCATGTAGATCTTCTTGGACCCGGTGCGGGTCTCGTATCCGTTGCGGCCGCTGCGGATCGGCACCGGACCGAACTTCAGCTTGCTGCCGTCCTGGATCCAGCTCAGCTGCCGGGTCAGGTCCACACACGCGATGCGCCCCTTGTTGGTGGGGCACTTCTTGGCCTTGTTCGGGTTCTTGCCGGCCGCTTTCTGGGCCGTGAGCGTCTTCATCGTGCGCCAGGTGACCGGCCCCGCGTAACCGATGTCCGGGGTGACCCCGTAGGTGCGCTGGAACGACTGGATCGCCTTGCAGTCGGCGGTCGACTGCCTGCCGTCGACCGGCCGGTGCAGATACTTCTCCACCTGCTTCTGGTACGGCCCGGTGGACGTCGTGCAGGACGCCGCCTGCGCCGATCCGCCGGTGCCCAGGACGAGGGCGGGCGCCGCCATCAGACCGGCGACGGACAGCGCGAGTGCGCGCCGCGTCCGGACCCCCCGTATGTTCCCTGTGACTCTCATGTATGCCAACTCTCCTTCGCGCGCGTAAGACCGACCGGCAAATGGGGGGCGGCGTCGCGGGGCTGGGCACGCACATCTGCGGCGTTGTCGTCGGTCAACAACTTCCCCAAGCTCTCGGCTTCGGTCGAGCAGGGGAGACCCCATTCGCGTTGCTTCCCTCCTCCGCCTTGCAGCTGCACGCACCCAGCCCCGCTCCTTCTCCCACCCCCCATTTGCCGTTCGGTCCAAGGTGCTTCCGCCTGCTAGACGCGCGTCGGGGAGCGGATGGTTGTGCGCCGTATGTCTCAATTCGGTACGGACGCCACCGGCACGAGCCGGCGCCGCTCGGCGCGTGCGGCCCGCGTGCCGTACAGCGTGATCGAGACGACACCGAGGACCGCGAGCAGCCCCAGCGACACGGTCCCGGCCCAGCCTCCGGCGTGGAAGGCGACCGCGCCGAGCGTGCCGCCCGCGCTGGAGCCCAGGTAGTACGCGGACTGGTAGAGCGCCGATGCCTGGGCACGGCCCTTCGTCGCCGTACGGCTCACGGACGAGGAGGCGACCGCGTGCCCGGCGAAGAAGCCCGCCGTGATCAGGACCAGGCCGAGGAGTACGGCGGCCAGCCGGTCGGCGAGCGAGAGCAGCAGACCGGCGGCCGTGGTGGAGACGGCCAGGTACAGCGCGCCCCGTCGGCCGAGCCGGGCGACCAGCTTGCCGGCCGCGGCGGAGGAGACCGTACCGACGAGATAGACCAGGAAGATCGAGCCGACGATGCCCTGCGGGAGGTTGAACGGCGCCTCCACCAGGCGGTATCCGATCACCGTGTAGACCGCGCCGAACACCGTCATGAACAGCGCGCCGATCGCGTACAGCCGGCGCAGCAGCGGATCGGCGAGGTGCCCGCCCACGGTCTTCGCGAGAGCCTTCGGGTTCAGCGAACCGGGGGTGAAGTGCCGGGCCCGGGGGATCATGAAGTGGAAGACGACCGCGCAGGCCACGGCCAGCAGCCCGACCGCGCCGAGCGCCGCCCGCCAGCCCCACAGCTGGGCGACCCAGCCGGTGAGGATACGTCCGCTCATCCCGCCGATGCTGTTGCCCGCCACGAACAGTCCGATCGCGGCGACCAGCGCCTTCGGCCGTACCTCCTCCGCCAGATATGCCATCGCGGATGCGGGCAGTCCGGCCAGCGCCGCGCCCTGGACGGCGCGCAGCGCGATCAGCCAGCCCAGCGAGGGCGCGAACGGTACGAGCAGCCCGACCAGTACGGCGACCGTCAGCGAAGCGGTCATCATCTGCCGCCGTCCGAACCGCTCCGAGAGCGCGCTCATCGGCAGCACACACAGCGCCAGCGCGCCCGTCGCGGCGGAGACCGTCCAGCTGGCCTGTCCGGCCGTGGCGCCGAGGGAGGCGGAGACGGCGGGCAGCAGGGCCTGGGTGGAGTAGAGGAGAGCGAAGGTCGCGACACCGGCGGCGAAGAGCGCGAAGCTCATCCGGCGGTAGCCGGGGCGGCCGGGTTCGAGACGGTCCGGCGCGGCGGGGCCGGCGGTGGCGGCAGCGGCGGCGACGGGGGACGGCTGGGTCGAGGCGGCCACGGTGAGGGTGGACGCCCCGGTACTGGCAGGAGGCATGGTTCAAAAGTAGGCTCGCCGGTTTCATGCGTCCAATGCATGAACTTGCCATAATCGTTCCTATGGTGCATGAACGCAGCTCACAGCCCCGGCTGTCACCCAGTAGTTACGAAGAAGACATTCGCGCAGTCCTCGCGCCGCGGCTGGCCCACTTCGAGGCGGTGGCCCGCCACGAGCACGTCACCCGCGCCGCGCACGAGCTCGGCGTCCCCCAGTCGACGCTCTCGCGGGCGATGGTCAGGCTCGAACAGGACCTGGGCGTCGCCCTGTTCGCCCGCAAGGGCCGAACCGTCTCCCTCACCCCCGCGGGCCGTACCTTCCTGGGCTCGGCCGAGCGGGCCCTCGCCGAGGTCGAGAAGGCCGCCGACTCGGTACGGGCGGACGCCGACCCGGCCACCGGCAAGGTCGCCTTCGGCTTCCTGCACACCATGGGATCCGAGACCGTACCCGCCCTGATCCGAGCCTTCCGCGTCGACCACCCCCGGGTCCGCTTCCAGCTCGTGCAGAACTACGGCGAGGCGATGATCGAACGCCTCCGGTCCGGCGGCCTCGACCTCTGCCTCACCTCACCCGTCCCGGACGCCCCCGATCTGGTCGCCCGCCGCCTCGACGAACAGCGGCTGCGCCTCGTCGTCCCCGAGGACCACCGGCTCGCCTCGCGCCGCCGCATCCGACTGGCGGAGGCCGCCGACGAGAAGTTCGTCACCCTCGAACCCGGGTACGGCCTGCGGCGGATCACCGACGACCTGTGCGCGGAGGCGGGCTTCGCGCCCCGTGTCGCCTTCGAGGGCGAGGAGGCGGAGACCCTGCGCGGCCTGGTCGCGGCCGGCCTCGGCGTGGCCCTGCTGCCACCACCCGCGGTGGCCCGCCCCGGCGTCGTGGAACTCACGGTTACGGCCCCGAGGGCGGCCCGAGAGATCGGCGTCGCCTGGCTGGACGGCCACCCGGACACCCCGCCGGTGGCCGCCTTCAAGCGCTTCCTGCTGTCGAGGCGGGGGCATTTGCTGCCGGATTGAGCTGGAAGTCGTCGTCAGGCACCTAACGGGAGGCGCCATCCGGCCAGATGACGGTTACGGGTACGCCGACTTGGCGCGCGTAGCCGACGACGTCCGCTGTTCCTCCGTAGCCGCGGGCGGGTTTGCCGTCCCACACGGCCAGCAGGCGGTCGGAGAGGCGGACGAGGATTTCGCTGCCCGCTTGGTGGGCTTCGGAGGTCGATTCGGCGAGTCCAGTGTGGTGGACATCGGACGCGTTGCTGAGAAGTCGGTCGTATTCGGGGCGATACCAATCCGGCAGACCCTCGCGGTACTCGGCGGCCGGGATGACGACTTCGAGCTTCGCTCCCGCGTCGAGGGCGATCTGTGCCCACCACGCGTCGGGACCGTCGGCGATGCAGCTGATGGCGATGAGGTCTGTATTCTCAAGTGTTTCGATGTGGGCGATGAGACTGGCGCGAACCTGGTCGGCCACGTCCGAGGGAAGGCCGCGGTGGCCGGTGATACCGATACGCATCGTCACTGTCTTCCTACAGATATGTTGCGTAGAGCTGAGCGTCGAATTCGCGCACCCTAGCGGTCTGTCGGGAGTCTGCGTACACCGGGCCCGAACATGACTTGCCCGATCGCGCGAGGGCAGCGGACACCCACCCAGAGCGTTTGAATCACTTTGCGACAGGATCACGTCGGAAAGCGCCTGCTGCTTCGGAACGCCTCAACATACGACCTCACCAGTCCCGAGGCCGTGCTCAACTCCGGTCCCGGTGCCGCCGGTCACCGGCTCCGTCCCCTCAGTCCCGCAGCGACCTCCCGAACCCCGCCGCCAGCGGCATCCGCAAGCCCAGTGGCGGCGGCGCCGCCAGCGCGTCGGCGACCGGGCGCGCGTATGCCCGGCCGAAGAGCGATCCGCGGACGAAGTCCGTTGCCAGGGCCGCCACTTCGGCCCGGTGCTGGCGCAGACCGTGGCCGTCCGAGTGGACCTCGAAGCGGCAGGTGTCGCGGTTGGCCTTCTTGGCGCGTTCGGCCAGGCGGAAGGAGAGCTCGGGGTCGGTGCGGGCATCGTTCGTGCCGTGGACGAGCAGGACCTGCCGGCCCAGCAGGTGCTTCACCGGCTCCGGCGCGTCCGCCGCGTTCTCGGGCAGCCAAGGGGCCATCGCCAGAACGGAGTTGACCGCAGCGTGGCCGCCCGCACGGAGCGCCGCCCGGCCGCCCATGCCGTGGCCGGCGAGGCAGACGGGGACGTCGCCGTAGCGTCGTACGACCTCGTCCACCGCCCATCGGGCGTCTGCCGCGAGCTGCGCGTCGGTCGCGTTCCAGCCGCGACAGCGGTAGCGCACGACATGCGCGGCGAGCCCGTCCTCCTGGCCCGCGCGGGCCAGGGTGCGGGCCAGCGGCAGCTGGAGGGCGTACGAGAGAGGGGAGGGGCGGCGGTGCGAGTCGGCCTCGCCGTCCGGGAGCAGCAGAACCACGCCGCTGACCGCAGATGGTGCTCCGGCCGTCCTGACGGCCCGTCCCAGCCTTGCAGCAGGCAGGGGGAGTGCGCGCTGTGCCATAGCAGAACAGTGTCAGAAGGACAGGTGTATGCCACCCGTATTCGCGGTCACTATTATGTATCGGCAAGCGACAATCTACGCGCGTAGGCGTTAGAGTGCCCAAATGATGAGCCCGACCTTCCACGTGCCCGGCCAGGACCAGATCCGGCGTGCCCCCAAGGTTCTTCTCCACGACCATCTCGACGGCGGCCTGCGTCCGGGAACGATCGTCGACCTCGCCGCCGCGAGCGGCTACGACGGACTTCCCGAGACCGAGCCCGACAAGCTCGGCATCTGGTTCCGAGAGGCGGCCGACTCCGGATCGCTGGAGCGCTACCTGGAGACGTTCGCACACACCTGCGCCGTCATGCAGACCCGTGACGCGCTGGTCCGGGTGGCCGCCGAGTGCGCCGAGGACCTGGCCGCGGACGGTGTCGTGTACGCCGAGGTGCGGTACGCCCCCGAGCAGCACCTGGAAGCCGGGCTGACCCTCGAAGAGGTCGTCGAGGCGGTCAACGAGGGCTTCCGCGAGGGTGAGCGGCGGGCCCGTCAGGACGGCCACCGCATCAGGATGGGCGCCCTCCTCACCGCCATGCGGCATGCCGCCCGCTCCCTGGAGATCGCCGAGCTCGCCAACCGCTACCGCGACCAGGGCGTCGTCGGCTTCGACATCGCGGGGGCGGAGGCGGGCTTCCCGCCCACCCGGCACCTCGACGCCTTCGAGTACCTCAAGCGGGAGAACAACCACTTCACCATCCACGCGGGCGAGGCCTTCGGCCTGCCGTCGATCTGGCAGGCGCTCCAGTGGTGCGGCGCCGACCGGCTCGGCCACGGCGTCCGCATCATCGACGACATCGAGGTCGCCGAGGACGGCGGTGTGAAGCTCGGCCGCCTCGCCTCCTACGTACGGGACAAGCGCATCCCGCTGGAGCTGTGCCCGACCTCCAACCTCCAGACCGGCGCCGCCGCCTCGTACGCCGACCACCCCATCGGGCTGCTGCGGAAGCTGCATTTCCGGGCCACCGTTAATACGGACAACCGGCTGATGAGCGGTACGAGCATGAGTCATGAATTCGAGAAGCTGACCGAGACTTTCGGATACACGCTCGATGACATGCAGTGGTTCACCGTCAATGCGATGAAGTCGGCATTCATTCCTTTCGATGAACGTCTGGCGATGATCAATGACGTGATCAAGCCCGGATATGCCGAGCTGAAGTCCGAGTGGCTCTTCGAGCAGACCGCTGCGACCAGCGTGCCTTCCGCTTCCGCGGGCTGAACCGTACCTCCGCGGGAAACGGCCGGGACTGCGAAATTCCGGCCGTTTTCCGTGTGTCGGCATGTTTGCGGGACGGGCAGTGGGATGACTACGTTTCAGAGCCGCTCACATCCCCTTCCCCAAGGATGAATTTCACATGAAGCAGTCTGCTGTCAGGACTCTCGGCGTCGCCGCTCTCGGTGCCGCTTTCGCCGCTGCCGCCGCGGGGACCGCATCCGCCACCGTGCTGCCGGCCGACGCCGCGGCCACTGCCCTGCCGGTCGCCGGCTCGGCGCTGGAGAACACCACCCGGACCCTGCCGGTCCAGGACACGGCCCCCAAGCTGCTCGGCACCGGCCGGCAGAAGCTCGCCGGCGACGCCACCGCCCCGGTCAAAGGCCTGATCGGTGGTCTGCCCGCGGGTGGCCTGAGCACCAGCGGCCTGTCGGCCAACGGTCTCCCGCTCGGCGGCTGATCCCCGTACACACGCCTGTGGGGCGGACACCCGAACCGGGTGTCCGCCCCACAGGCGTGTGGTGCGTACGCGGGTCACCAGGCGGCGGACGCCGTCTTCTCGGACGGGAACAGCACCCACAGCGCCAGGTAGAGCAGGAACTGCGGCCCCGGCAGCAGGCAGGAGACCAGGAAGATGATGCGCATGGTTCCCGCGGAGATGCCGAAGCGCCTTGCCAGCGCTGCGCACACTCCGCCGATCATGCGTCCGTCACGGGGGCGGGCAAGTGCGGCCATGGTGGGCTCCTTCGCGAACCGTTGCTGAGGGAGCAGCTCCGTCGTGCTCCCGATGCATCCATGGTCGCCCGACGAACAGGGGCAAAGCATCGCTCTACGGTGCGATACCGACCCTGGGAATCGTCGGGGTCGGCCCCTGAGCCGCCTCGTCCCTGGGGTGGGGCAGCACCCTGATCCGCTGCTGGTTCCTGCGGCGCAGCCGCGCCCGGCACATGGGCACGACCAGCAGATGGGCGAGCGCCACACCGGTGGTGTTCAGCAGCAGCGAGTCGACGTCGACGACTTGGCCCGGCACCCCGGTCTGCGCCAGTTCGATGGCCAGCGAGATCAGCGCCCCCGCCGCGACGGTACGGGCCAGGGAGGCCCACGGGGAGACGAACAGCCGGCCCCCGGCCACCGGCAGCAGCACGCCCAGTGGGGCGAGCAGCAGCAACCCCTCACCGATCCGACGGGCAGCCTCGACCGGGCCCAGGGACAGGTCCGCTCTGATACCGGCGAACGGTTGAAGATTCGAGGCGGGCGTCCACGGCACATCGAGCGGGCGCAGCGTCAGCCACCCGACAAACAGCAGATGCGCGAGGAGGAGAGATACCCCGGCCGCGCGGAAGCGGATGACAGCCTGACTGCCCGAACCTTGACGCACGCCCCCCAAGACGCGCCGGGCGGCAGGATCGGTTCCGCCCGGCCCGACGAACCCGTATCTCAGCCGTGACGGCGACAAACCCAGCCGGGGCGACGCAAAAATCCGGCCGGAACGACGTAAAAACCCGGCCTGTCCGGCGCTTGAGGACGGAAGAACCGGCCGCCGGCCGCTTCCGTCCCCCGCTCAGGCTCCCGTCCCCGCCCCCAGCGTCGGTGCCGCCCTCGGCCTGGCCTTCGTCTCCGAGGTGCACAGATACCCACGCGGCGCATAGTTCCCCGGCCCGCCCAGCACCACCGTGCCGCCCGGGGCGAGCGACTCGCTCTCCGCGTACGTACACACGATCTGCGCCAGAGCCTCGGACGGCAGGTCCTCCGGCTGCTTGCTGAGCCGCAGCGTGCCCTGCCGGTCGCCGCGGCGGGCCGCGCTGATCTGCAGGGTCGCCGGGACGGCCGTGGAGAACCCGGCCTGCCGCTCATCGGCGGGCGGCTTCTGCTCCAGCTCGTCCAGGAGCGCCTGCGCGACCCGGACCCGGTCCGACTTCGTATCGCCGACCTGCACCGTGCGGTCCACCGTGACCAGCTGCGAGGAGCAGACCAGATAGATCTGTACGGGGATGCCCTGGAGAGCCTGGGTGGCGATGTCCTCCGCGGACATCGAGCACGGCACCTGGGACGGTGCGGCCCCGGCGTCCACCGGCACGGAGGTGGTCCTGATCCCGCAGCCCGCGGCCAGCACGGCCGTGATCGCGGCACCGGCCAGCGCCAGTGCCGAACGGTGTGCCCGGCGGTTGCTGCCCATCACGTCGCGTCGCCCTCCTCGTCCTGAACCCCCGCGTCGTGATCCCCGGCGGAACGGGTGAGCGGCTCGGCATCGCGCGGCAGCCGCAGTACGAACACCGCGCCGTCGCCGTCCGGCGAGTTCGCGGCCGTGATGTCACCGCCGTGGATGTGCGCGTTCTCCATGGCGATCGACAGACCGAGACCACTGCCCTCGGAGCGCGGACGGGAAGCGCTGGCCTTGTAGAACCGGTCGAAGACATGCGGCAGGACGTCCTCGGGGATACCGGGGCCGTGGTCGCGGACCTCGATGACGAGTTCGTCGCCCTCGGTCCGTACCGCGACCCGTACCGGCGAACCGCCGTGCTTGAGCGCGTTGCCGATCAGATTCGCCAGGATCACATCGAGCCGGCGCGGGTCGAGGCGGACCATCATGCCGCGCTCGGCGTCCAGATCCACCGCGTCCAGCCAGGCGCGGGCGTCGATGCAAGCGGTGACCTGGTCGGCGACATCGACCGTGTCGAGGACGAGCCGGGCCGTACCCGCGTCGAAGCGGGTGACCTCCATCAGGTTCTCCACCAGGTCGTTGAGGCGCCGGGTCTCGCTCACCACGAGATGCACCGCGGGCGCGATCATCGGGTCCAGGCTGTCCGCCTCGTCCTCCAGTACTTCGGTGACGGCGGTCAGCGCGGTGAGCGGGGTGCGCAGTTCGTGGGACATGTCGGCGACGAACCGCCGGCTCGCCTCGTCCCGCGCGCTCATGTCCGCGACCTTCTTCTCCAGCGAGCTCGCGGTCCTGTTGAACGTACGGGAGAGATCGGCGAGTTCATCGGTGCCGGACACCACGAGCCGGGTGTCGAGCTTTCCCTCGCCGAGCTTGCGCGCGGCGTCACCGAGCCGTTGCACGGGCCGCAGCACGGTCGTCGCGGCGGCCTGCGCGAGCAGCGCCGAGCCGATCAGGGCGAGCCCGGTGGCGATCCCCAGCGACCAGGCGAGGGAGTTCAGATCCTGCCGCTCCTGGTCGAGCGACTTCAGCATGTAGCCGGCCGGGCCACCGCCGATGATCTTCGTGCCGCCCACCAGATACGGCGTACCGCGGATGCTGACCCGCTGCCAGAACAGGTGGTACTCGTACTTGTTGCCCGCCTCCACCGGCTGCTTCTTGTTGACCGCCTTCTGCAGCGACAGCGGCACGTTGTCGAGCGTGAAGGTGTCCAGGTCGGAGTTGCCGACGATCGGCTTGCCGGTGTCGCGCTCGTCGACCAGCAGCACGCTGTAGCCGGGCGAGCTGCTCGCCATCTGCACGGCGGCGTTCTGCAGATCGTCCTTGGTGGGACGCAGCGGCAGCGAGGCCGCTCGGTTCTGCATCTCCTGGCGGAAGTCCCCGAGCGCGGAGTCCTGGGTACGCGTCAGTACGGCCTCGCGGTTCAGCCAGTACGCGATCCCCGAGGCGGACACTGCGGCGGTCAGCGCCACCAGCGCGAACACCACGACGAGACGCAGTCGCAGACTGGTCCAGCGAAGCCCGGTGAGCAGGCTCCGTTTGGCGGCGTCGCTCACTGCGGCGAATCCAGCCGGTAGCCCACACCCCGAACGGTACGGATCAGGGTCGGCGAGGACGGTACGTCCTCCACCTTGGCGCGCAGCCGCTGCACACAGGCGTCCACGAGCCGGGAGTCACCGAGGTAGTCGTGCTCCCAGACCAGCCGCAGCAGCTGCTGCCGCGACAGGGCCTGGCCCGGCCGGCGGCTCAGCTCCAGCAGGAGTCGCAGCTCGGTCGGCGTGAGCTGAAGATCCTCGCCGTTCTTGGTCACGGTCATCGCGGAGCGGTCGATCACCACAGTCCCGAAGGACGCGGAGTCGGTGGACTCGCGCTCACCGCGGCGCAGCACCGCCCGGATCCGGGCGTCGAGCACCCGGCCCTGCACGGGTTTCACCACATAGTCGTCGGCACCGGACTCGAGCCCGACCACGACGTCGATGTCGTCGCTGCGCGCGGTCAGCAGAATGATCGGCAGCTGGTCGGTGCGCCGGATGCGCCGGCACACCTCGAAACCGTCGATGCCGGGCAGCATCACATCCAGCACGATCAGATCCGGCCGCTGCTCACGCAGCAGTTTCAGGCCGTCCTCTCCCGTCGCCGCGGTGGCCACACGGTGGCCCTGGCGTGACAGCGAGAGTTCGAGGGCCGTGCGGATGGCGTCGTCGTCCTCGATCAGCAACAGGAAAGGCACGCTGGTCATTCTGACCCATGGTGGAGCCCCAGTTCGACAGTTGGCGCCGACTCATACATCCGGCGCAGCGCCGACGCACAGACGGCAGGCCCTGTGACAGGGCTGTGACAGTCGGCGGACAGCGTGATGAAACTGCCCCGGCAAGCTCATTGGCACAAGGAACGGACGGACTCCACCGATGGGGGGCGCAAGATGAACGCAACTCACAGCATCACCGCAAGCGCAGTTGTCACGCGTCTCCACGATGTCGGCCGGAGTACCGAGAAGTCCGGCGTTGGAGGGGGCCCCTCCCTGCTCGAGCGGAGCCGAGAGCTCGGGGGAGGGCGGGGGTGCGTTCGTGGCGTCGGGCGTCAGCACATGCCGTACATGACGGTGGTTGACGCGCCTGTGGGGGCCAACGGGGGAAGCAACGGGGGAGCCGCGTACGGGGAGGTCATGGGGGAGCGGAAGTCCCCGGCGCAGGTCGAGGACGCCGAAACGGCGTTCACGGCCTACGTCCGGGAGCGCCGCGCCTCCCTGTACGCAACCGCCTACCACCTGACCGGAGACCGGTTCGAGGCCGAGGATCTGCTGCAGAGCGCCCTCTTCTCGACGTACCGGGCGTGGGACCGGATCAGCGACAAGGCGGCGGTCGGTGGCTATCTGCGCCGCACCATGACCAACCTGCACATCAGCGCCTGGCGCAGGCGCAAGCTCAACGAGTATCCGACCGAGGAGCTGCCGGAGACGGCGGGCGACACGGACGCGATGCGCGGCACGGAACTGCGCGCCGTGCTCTGGCAGGCGCTGGCGCGGCTGCCCGAACTCCAGCGCACGATGCTGGTCCTGCGCTACTACGAGGGCCGCACCGACCCGGAGATCGCGGCCATCCTCGACATCAGTGTCGGCACGGTGAAGTCCAGCATCTGGCGGTCGCTCCGTCGGCTGCGCGAGGACGAGGTCCTCAGCTTCGGCCGTGACGAGGAGGAGTCCTTCGGCGAGCTGGTGGCCTGAGGGGACGGGGGGAAACGGGGGATACGGGGGATACGGGGGAAAGCGGGGCCGCTGCTTCGGGGGAGGCGGCGGTGCACGGGGGTACGGGGGAGTGCTGCGGGGTCGGACGGGCCGGGGGGTCCAGTCCGGCCCCGTCGGCGTGTGTGTGCAAGATCAGGCCCCGCCGGCGATCGAGGAGCGGGGGTCCGGGGGCAGCGCCCCCGGTTGCAGGAAGCCCGCTACACCGTTTCCCGCGCCGCGGACGCCCGTCGGCAGCGGCCCGCCGCCGCGGCGGCCAGCCGGCCCAGGGCCTCCTCCTTGCCGCACGGGTGCGCACCGAGGGCCGCCTGCCGTGCCACGATCCGCCGCTCCGCGCGCATCAGCCGCCACCCCCGCCGCAGCAGGAACGGCACCGACTTGCGGCCCTCCCGCAGATCCCGCAACAGCCGACGGCGGAAGGTCGTCGTCGGACGGCCGCGCAGGCACAGCGCGTCGGCGAGTACGCCCAGTTCCTGGCACCGTTCGACGATGTCCGCCGCGAAGATCCCCTCGGCCACGAACAGTGGTGTGCGGTCGATGTGGAGGGCCTCGTGGTCGACGCGGGAGCTCGTGGCGATGTCGTACACCGGGACGCTCGTGCGCCCCGTGCGGCACAGCTCCGTGACCGCGGCGACGGCCGCATCGGCGTCCCAGGACTGTGCGGAGTCCCAGTCGATGTCCGTGCTTCCGGGGACGAGCGGGAGCGTGGGGTCGTCACCCTCCTTGTAGAAGTCGTCCAGGCGCAGCACCGGCAGATCGGTGCGGGCGGCGAGGGAGGACTTGCCGGAGCCGGAGGGGCCCGCGAGCAGCACGACGCGGGTCAGGAGCGGTTGGGAATTCACAGGACACGATTGTGAGGCATTGACCCGCGCAGGGGATCCCCCGGAGGCCGGGTTGGTATCGAGCATCACACCTCAACTACTCTATGTACTCAAATGGTTACTCGATCGGCTCGATCAGGTGGGAACTCCATGGCACGTCACGCACTTTCCAGGTCCCGTCGCCGCGCTGTGCTGCGGGCAGGTCTGACCGTCACCGCGGTGGGCGCCGCACTCGGCGCGGGAGGTGCGGCGGCCCAGGCGGCGCCGCTGCCCCTCGTACCGGCCACGGGCGCAGACACCGGGGCGCTCGGGCACTCGCTCCACAACGGCACCGCACCGGTGACGCATATGCGGCTCGACCCGCTGGCCGGTACGGGCACGGACCCGCTGAACAACACGGTGGAGACGCAGATCGCCGACTTCAAGCCGCTCTCCACGGCCGCCGTCACCGACCCGGTGACCAGCGGCGGCGCGCTGAAGGACCTGCCGGTGGCGGGGCAGGTCACACAACTGCCGCGCGGCTGAGACGGACGCGGACGCGGCCCGCTCCTCCGGGAAATCCGGAGAAGCGGGCCGCGTTCGTGCGGGCGGGCCCGGCCGGCCCTCGCGCGGGTCGGTGCGAGGAGCCGGTACGGGGCGTCAGTACGAGGACCCCGAGGTGCCGAGCGCGCCCGTCGGGTGCCAGACCGTCTTCGTCTCCAGGAAGGCCGTCAGGCGGTGGGTGCCCGGATCGGCCGACCAGTCGAAGTCGCCGTCGCCGGCGCCGCGGCGGACCCGCTTCAGGTTGTCCGCCGCCGCGATCTCCAGCTCCTGCGCCAGAGCGGTGTCCGCGCCCGTGAGGTCGATGGCGTTCACGTCCTGGTGGGACGCGAGCGGTGCCGCGATCTCCGCCGTCTTCCCGGACAGGATGTTGACCACGCCGCCCGGCAGGTCGGAGGTGGCCAGCACCTCGCCCAGGGACAGGGCCGGCAGCGGGGAGTGGGCCGAGGCGATGACGACCGCCGTGTTGCCGGTCGCGATCACCGGAGCGATCACCGAGACCAGGCCCAGGAACGAGGACTTCTGGGGCGCCAGCACCGTGACCACACCGGTCGGCTCGGGCGTGGACAGATTGAAGAACGGGCCCGCGACCGGGTTCGCCCCGCCCACGACCTGGCCGATCTTGTCGGTCCAGCCCGCGTACCAGACCCAGCGGTCGATGGCCGCGTCCACGACGGCCGCCGCCTTGGACTTCGACAGGCCCTCCGCGTCCGCCACTTCCCGTACGAACTGGTCCTTGCGGCCCTCCAGCATCTCCGCGACGCGGTAGAGGATCTGGCCGCGGTTGTACGCCGTCGCGCCCGACCAGCCGCCGAACGCCTTGCGGGCGGCCACGACCGCGTCACGCGCGTCCTTGCGCGAGGACTGGGGGGCGTTCGCCAGCCACTTGCCCTTGGAGTCCGTCACCTCGTACACCCGGCCGCTCTCGGAGCGGGGGAACTTGCCCCCGACGTACAGCTTGTAGGTCTTGAAGACGCTCAGACGGTTATCGGACATCGAGGTACGCCTCCAGGCCGTGACGACCGCCTTCGCGGCCGAAGCCCGACTCCTTGTAGCCGCCGAAGGGCGAGGTCGGGTCGAACTTGTTGAACGTGTTGGCCCAGACGACGCCCGCCCGGAGCTTGTTTGCCACCGCGAGGATGCGGGAGCCCTTCTCCGTCCAGATGCCGGCCGAGAGGCCGTACTGGCTGTTGTTGGCCTTGGCGACCGCCTCGTCGGGCGTACGGAACGACAGCACCGACAGCACCGGGCCGAAGATCTCGTCGCGGGCGATGGTGTGCGCCTGGGTGACGTTCGTGAACAGCGTCGGGGCGAACCAGTAGCCGGAAGAGGGGAGTTCACAGGGGGCGGACCAGCGTTCGGCGCCCTCCGCCTCGCCCGTCTCGACGAGCGCGGTGATCCGGGCGAGCTGCTCCGCGGAGTTGATCGCGCCGATGTCGGTGTTCTTGTCCAGCGGGTCGCCGAGCCGGAGAGTGGACAGCCGGCGCTTCAGGGCGTCCAGCAGCTCGTCCTGGATCGACTCCTGTACGAGCAGCCGTGAGCCCGCGCAGCAGACCTGGCCCTGATTGAAGAAGATGCCGGTGACGATGCCCTCGACGGCCTGGTCGATCGGGGCGTCGTCGAAGACGATGTTGGCGCCCTTGCCGCCCAGTTCCAGGGTGACTTTCTTGTCCGTACCCGCGACCTGGCGGGCGATGGCCTTGCCGACCGCGGTCGAGCCGGTGAAGGCGACCTTGTCGACGTCCTCGTGCTCGACGAGAGCGGCGCCCGCGTCCCCGTACCCGGTGAGGATGTTCACGACACCCTTCGGCAGGCCTGCCTGGCGGCAGATGTCCGCGAAGAAGAGCGCGGAGAGCGGGGTCGTCTCGGCGGGCTTGAGGACCACCGTGTTGCCGGTGGCGAGCGCCGGGGCGATCTTCCAGGCCAGCATGAGGAGCGGGAAGTTCCACGGGATGATCTGGCCCGCGACGCCGAGGGGACGGGGATTGGCGCCGTAGCCGGCGTGGTCGAGCTTGTCGGCCCAGCCCGCGTAGTAGAAGAAGTGCGCCGCGACCAGGGGGAGATCCGCGTCGCGCGTCTCCTTGATCGGCTTGCCGTTGTCGAGGGTTTCGAGAACGGCGAGCTCGCGGCTGCGCTCCTGGATGATCCGGGCGATCCGGAAGAGGTACTTGGCGCGCTCGGAACCGGGCAGCGCCGACCACTTCTCGAAAGCCTTGCGGGCCGCCTTCACGGCCCGGTCGACGTCCGCGGCGCCGGCCTGTGCGACCTCGGAGAGCACCTCTTCGCTGCTCGGCGAGACCGTCTTGAAAACCTTGCCGTCGGCCGCGTCGGTGAACTCGCCGTCGATGAACAGGCCGTACGAGGGCGCGATATCGACGACCGAGCGCGACTCGGGAGCGGGGGCGTACTCGAATGCAGATGCCATGGGGATCAGTCCACCGTCACGTAATCGGGGCCGGAGTAACGGCCGGTGCTGAGCTTCTGGCGCTGCATCAGCAGATCGTTCAGCAGGCTGGAGGCGCCGAAGCGGAACCAGTGGTTGTCCAGCCAGTCCTCGCCCGCGGTCTCGTTCACCAGCACCAGGAACTTGATCGCGTCCTTGGAGGTGCGGATACCGCCGGCCGGCTTCACACCGATCTGCACGCCGGTCTGCGCCCGGAAGTCGCGCACGGCCTCCAGCATCAGCAGGGTGTTCGCGGGCGTGGCGTTGGTGGAGACCTTGCCGGTCGACGTCTTGATGAAGTCGGCGCCCGCCAGCATGCCGAGCCAGGAGGCGCGGCGGATGTTGTCGTACGTGGACAGCTCGCCGGTCTCGAAGATCACCTTCAGCCGGGCGTCGGGGCCGTCGGCCCGCGCGCACTCGGCCTTCACGGCGAGGATCTCCTCGTACACCTTGAGGTAGCGGCCGGAGAGGAAGGCGCCACGGTCGATCACCATGTCGATCTCGTCGGCCCCGGCGGCAACGGCGTCGCGGACATCCGCGAGCTTGACGTCGAGCGCGGCGCGGCCGGCGGGGAAGGCAGTCGCCACTGACGCCACCTTCACGCCGGAACCGGCCAGCGCGGCGACGGCGGTCGTCGCCATGTCGGGGTATACGCAGACCGCCGCGGTGTGCGGGGTCGTGCGGTCGGTCGGGTCGGGATTGACGGCCTTGGCGGCGAGAGCCCGGACCTTGCCCGGGGTGTCCGCGCCTTCCAGCGTCGTCAGGTCGATCATCGAGATGGCCAGGTCGATGGCGTACGCCTTCGCCGTCGTCTTGATCGAACGGGTTCCGAGGGACGCGGCGCGCGCTTCGAGGCCGACGGCGTCGACGCCGGGCAGCCCGTGCAGGAAGCGGCGCAGCGCACTGTCGGACGCGGTCGCGTCGGAGAGGGGGGTACCTCCCTGCTCGAACGCAGCTGAGAGCTCGGGGGAGGGAGCAGTGGTGGGCATGGTCACCAGGGGAGCATATCTACGCGCGTAGCGACCTGTACAGGGGGCCTGCTCATCCGTGCGTCGCACAGTACCGGGACGGCCGCCCCGGCGCCCCTTGCGCACGTCAGGCAGAATCGGGCCCATGACGAGCCCCACACCGCCTGCCGAGCCCACCTACGCCGATCGGACCTTCCGGTCGCCCGCCGGGATCGCCGGGGGTGTCCTGCTGCTGCTCCTCATCTGCTGGATCGGCGGGGACGCCGTGTTCCGGGGCGGCGGCCGGGTGCCGTGGCTGGCGCTGGCCGGGCTGCTGACCGCGGCGCCGCTGGTCGTCGCGTTCACGCTGCGGCCCGTCGTCCTCGCCAACGAGCAGCGCATCAAGATCCGTAACCCGTTCCGGACGATCACCATGCCGTGGACGGCGGTCGCGGATCTGCGAGCCGGGTATTCGAGCGAGCTGTTCACCGAGGACGGCACCAAGTACCAGCTGTGGGCGGTACCCGTGTCGCTGCGCCAGCGGAAGAAGGCGGCCAGGCAGCAGTCCCGGCGGTCGCTGGACGACCCGTACGACCGCACCTCCGTGCATGCGGACGTCCGTGACACCAAATCGCGGATGGCGACGGCCGACCGGACCATGGCGGACCTGCGGGAGCTGGTGGAGCGGGCGAAGACGGGGGCCGGTTCGGGGAAGTCGTCGAAATCCGCGGCGACTTCGGACTCTTCGTCGTCCTCGGTCTCGGTGCGCTGGGCGTACGAGGTGATCGCACCGGCGGTGGTGGGCGCGGTGCTGCTGGTGGTGCTGCTCGCGACGGGCTGAGGCCGCTGCCGCAGAGCGGCCCCGTGCTCCCGGCCCACCGTTCCTGACCGGTCGGTCTGAGTGAGTCGTGGACCCACTGCTGCGTACTGGGCGCATCCCGAACGGTTCCTCCTCGCCGCCACGGCCAGGTCCGCCGCAGGACGGTGATCCAGTGGCTCCAGGCGCACGAGCGTGCCTTCGAGGACCGGCCCCTCAAGCGTGGAACTCATCGTTCGTCACTCCATCTGCATCTGCCCGCACGAGTTGCCCGCGGTCCAGCGCATTCGAGGCCGTCAGCGTTCCAGGGCCGTGACGCAGCGTCGTGCGATCTCGGCGTCCAGTGATCGCGGGGCCGCGTCGACCGGGGGCGGTCAGCACACCGAGGCAGGCGATGACGAGCACGATCCCGGCCCAGCCGAGGGCGGGCAGGTGTTCGCCCACGACCAGGACCGCGAACACAGCCGCTACGGCGGGCTCCAGCAGGGACAGGGTCGTCGCGGTGCTGACGGGAATGCGGGACAGGCCGAACCCGAACAGGACGTACCCGGTGAACATCGGCACCAGCGCCATGTAGAGGCCGACGCCCGCATTCGTCCAGGAGGCGACCAGTGGTGCGCCGGTGGCCGACAGCACCGGCACGAGCATCAGCCCGCCGAGTCCGAACACCGCTCCCATGGCCGCGCGCGAGGTGATGCCGCGTGTGATGAGGCGATGCGCAGCCCACGCGTACACGGCGTACGTCACGCCCGCGACGAGCCCGAGCCCCACCCCGGCGACCGTCTGCCCGGCAGACACCGCACCGGTTCCGGAACCGCCCTGGGCGGCCTCGGCCGCACACAGCAGCACGGTGCCGGCCAGCCCCAGGGCGGCACCGGTCATCCATCGCCGGGACAGGCGCCGCCGGTCGACGATCCGCTCGATCAGGGCCGATGCCAGTGGGGCCGAGCCGATGGACACGACCGTTCCCACCGCGACACCGGCCACATGCATGGAGGTGTAGAAGGCCAGCGGATACAGAGCCACGCCCGATCCCCCGACGAGCACGATCCGCCACTGCGTCCTGAGCGCCGCGCGGGCCTGCGCGATGCGACGCCCGGCCACCAGAGCCTGCAACAGACCCCCCAGGCCCATCGCCGCGGCACCGATCGCCAGCGGCCCCACCTGTGGTGCGAAGGTTGCCGCAGTGCCTGTGGTGCCCCACAGCACCGAGGCCAGCAGCACGGCGAGTGCGCCCGCCCCCGGTCCGGCCGCAGAGCGACCGGCGCGCCCCATCACAGGCCGTCCACCAGGCGCGCCGCCATGTCGCGTGCGCGCCGCATGCGTACGCCGTCTCCTTCGAGGCCCGCGCGCACGATGGCCCCTTCGAGCAGGAACGCCAGGTGTTCCGCTGCGGCGCGGGCCTTCTCCTCCTGGCCGGGCAGCAGCTCCTGGAGGTGGGTGGCGAGCAGGCTCTCGACCTCCTCCTTGTGGTGGCGCACCACCGTCCGGCCCTCGTGTCCGGTGGGCAGCTCGGCGGCCGCGTTGAGCAGCCCGCATCCGCGGAAGCCGTGCTCGTAGGCGAGACCGGCATGGTCGGCGTAGGCATCGAAGACGGCCAGTACGGCCTCCCGCGGGCCCTGCGCGTCGGCCAGGCGCCGCCGGTAGAGGCCGAGCCACTCCTCGTGCCGGGCCTGGAGGTAGGCGGAGACGAGGTCGGCCTTGGAGGCGAAGTTGTTGTAGAGGCTCATCTTCGCCACACCGGCCTCGGCGGTGATCGTGTCGATCCCGGTCGCCGCCACGCCGTCGGCGTAGAACCGTCGCGCCGCGGCCTCGAGAATCCGCCCGCGCGCAGGCCCCTGCCGCCGCTTTCCCGGCTGTTTTCCGGTGGCCCTCGCGTCAGTCATGCCTGCTCCTTCTCCCATGATTAGGTAGACCAGTCTACCTAACTATTTGCGTACTGCCAGTGGATGCTGCAGGCAGGGCGCGACTGTCACGATCCGGTGCAGCAGGTGCCCCCTTGCCGCGAGTGGACGGTTCCCATCTGGCAAGATCGTGCGCTTGAACATGCGCCGGCTGTGGGGGCTTTGCCGCCCGGCCGGGCAACGGGAATGTTTCAACGGGGAGATCGAAGAAGATATGCGCACGTGGAATCGTGCTGTGCCGGCGGCGGTGGGCGCTCTGGCGCTGGCCGTGGTGCTGACCGGTTGCAACGACTCGGATTCGGCGAAGGGCGGGCACAGTTCCAGCTCCTCGTCGGAAGACAGGACGAGCTACCGTCTGGGCGAGGCCAGCCCGCCGCAGGAAAGCACCAGGCAGAACTCGAAGGACAGCAAGTTCACGGTCACGCCCACGAAGGTGCAGACCGGAACGAAGGCCGACATGGACAACTCCGGCCTGGACAAGGGCAAGGACGAGGCCCCCAAGGTCCCCGTGTACGTGTGGTCCACCCTCACCCACAAGAGCGGCAAGCCCATGGAAGTCGGCGACATGGACGACGACTTGGTCGTCAAGACGGACAAGGGCGAGCGCACCAAGGCCCTCATCGTCATCATGGGTGACGCCAAGTGGCCGAACTGCCCGGCGCCCGACACCGGCAAGAAGCTGAGCCCGGGGCAGTCGGAGAAGATCTGCACCGCCTTCCTGATCCCCGAGGGCCAGCAGGCCGCCGCGGTCGAACTGAGCCAGGGCTTCTACAAGGACCCGCTGGAGTGGCCGGTCAAGAACTGACGCCCGGTCGGGGCGGCGGAGCCCGATAGCCGGGGCTTCGCTGCTCGACAGAGTGCGCGCACCCGAGAGGGAGGGTGCGTGCACTCCACCGTCACCTTTGCCGGAGGCGGTGGACGCGACCGAGCCCGGTTCCGGAGCGGAGACGCCTGCCTCTCCGCAACCCCGGGCAGCTGTAGTGGTTGTGCGCGTGGGAGCAACCGGTCGTGTGCAGATCCGCACTCGGCCCGGAGGTCATCGAAGCAGCCGAGACCGAATGGGCCGGGCTCGTAGCGGCACTCCTGCGGCACGTGCGGGACGACGCCCTCGTCGACGACCCACGGGTGCAGGCCCTGGCCGGTCGCTGGGAGCGTGCTGGGCAACCAGCTCCACGCCGCCGGTGGCGACGGTGGGCGGGCCGAGACCGCAGTGCAGACGATGCGGCAGCAGAACAGGTCAGACAGGCGTCGGGAACACGAACCGTACGTCGGTCAGTTCTTCCGACACCTCCCACAGCCGACGGCCGGTCTCGGCGTCGGATGCCGTGGGGGACAGCTGGACCCGCGTCGGTCCGCCGCGCAGCTCGGCCAGGCCGTCCGGGCCGATGAACTGGCCGCCCTCCACGCTCGGGTCGGTCGCCGCGTACAGCTGAGGCAGTGCGCCGTCGGCCGGGGGCTGGGCGAACAGGGGGTTGCCGATGCGGCCCAGCACCACTCGCCACAGACCGATCGGCGCACTCGTCTGCAGGTTGGTGGCGGTATAGCCGGGATGGGCGAGCACGCTGCGCACCGGGCTGCCGGCTTCGGTCAGCCGTCGGTGGAGTTCCCGTCCGAAAACGGCATTGGCGAGCTTCGACTGGTTGTAGAAGGTCATGGGCTTGTAGCTGCGCTCGCCGCCGAGGTCATCGAAGTGGATGCGTCCCTGCCGGTGGTTGACCGAACTCACCGTGACGACGCGCGGGTCGTGCCCGGCGGCCAGGAGATCGAGCAGCAGGCCGGTGAGCGCGAAGTGGCCGAGATGATTGCAGGCGAACTGCAGCTCGTGGCCCTGCGCGCTCAGCGATCGAGGCGGTGCCAGCACGCCGGCGTTGTTGACGAGCACGTCCAGTCTTGGGTGATCGGAGTGCAACTGATCGGCGAAGGCCCGCACCGAGTCGAGATCGGCCAGGTCGAGGTGGCGCACTTCGAGGTCGGCGCCCGACTGCTCGGCGGCGATCTCTGCGACCGCCCGGCGGCCCTTTTCCTCGTCGCGCACCGCAAGGATCACGTGCCCGCCCCGGCGGGCGAGCGCCCGGGTGGTCGCCAGGCCCAGGCCGCTGTTGGCCCCGGTGACGACGAATACCCGCTTGGTCTGGTCCGGGATCTGATCAGGAGTCCAGCGCTGCTGCTGTGTCATGTGGCATAGATTGTCGCTAGTGGCACTTAGTGTCAAGCTGCGCCTGAGTGTCATGCGGGGCATGGCGTTACGATGGTCCGGTGAGTTCCCGCCCCGAAGTGAGCATGGCCCAGCGCAAACGTCAGCTCGTCTCGAACGAGCTGACCGAAGCGGCGCTGCAGCTGCTGGCGCTGAAAGGGTTCGACGTGGTCACCGTCGACGAGATCGTGACCGCCGCCGGTGTGTCCAAGAGGACGTTCTTCCGGTATTTCGCGTCCAAGGAAGACGTGGTCGTCCAGTTCCTGGCCGACATGGGCACCGGCATTCGCGCAGAGTTGGCGGCCCGCCCCATCGAGGAGCGACCCTCCGTGGCGCTGCGGCACGCCGTCTGGGTCCCCATCGCCGCCTGCGGTGACCACTCGGACAGGGCGCTGCCGGTGGTTCAGCTGATTCTGCGCACCCCGGCCCTGCTCGCCCGTTTCCTGGAGCGCCGGGCGCAGTGGTGCGACGACCTGACGGCGGAGTTGGCGCGCCGCCTGGGGCTCGACCCCGGCACCGATCTGTACCCGCAGCTCGCCGCCGGGATGGCGCTGGCCGCCTTCGACGCCGTGCTGCAATGGTGGAGCGGCAGCGACGGCGCCGAGGACCCCGCCGAACTGACCGACCGGGCCTTCGCCCTGATCGCACCGGCGTTGGACGCCGTCGGGCGACGGTAGCCCTCCGGCTGCTCGCCCCGGCTCTCCGGTCGGGCCGGGACGGGCCGCACCCGATGCACCGGCCGTGCGGATGCGGCCCGGCTAGTGCTCCGGGAGCCGGGCCCAGAAGTGGTTGACGATGTCGTCGATGTAGCGTCGCCCGTTTTCGCCGGAGGCGGTGGTGCCGCCGGCTCGGCTGAGGGTGGCGGCCATGAGGGTCTGGTACTCGTGGTGCATGTCGCGCAGGGGATCTTGCAGGTCGCGGCGTTCCATGGAGATGAGGCGGGCGATGGCGCGGATGTGGGCCTGCCAGCGGGTGGAGACGGCTTCGGTGAGGAGGCGGGCGAGTTCGTCCTCCAGGCCGGTGATGGCGATGAAGTCGCGTGGGGGAAGGCTGAGGAGGGTCCCGAGTTTGGCGGACTGTCGTTTGTCGCCCGTCCATCGGCCGGTTTCTTCCATCTGGTGGTAGGCGTCGAGGGTGAGGCCGGTGGCGCGGGCGACGTCCTCGACGGCCAGTCCGCGGGCGAGACGGTGTTCACGCAGGGTGCGGGGAGCGCCCATGAGTTCGCGGGGGTTGCACCACAGGGCACCGGCCAGGGCGGTGAGTTCGCCGGCGGTGGGCAGTGCGGTGCCGCGTTCCCACGCGGTGATGTGGTCGGGGGTGATGTGGGTCGTGCCGTACGAGGCGCGCATGCCGTAAGCGACGTGGCCGGGGGCCATCCCGAGTTTCTCGCGCAGGATGCGGGCGGCGCGCGGGTTGAAGGGGAGCGGTGGATGCACGGACTGAGAGTAGGGAGTCACCCGGGGTGAACTCCATGGCCGCTGTCGCCCGCATCCCGGTTTGACTGGATAGGTCGTCGGTGATTTTGGAGGAACCGACAGGGGGGTGCGGGAAGGTCAACCAAGGGATTCCGCAAAGCGATTGAGATCCCGTCCCTGCCGCGTATGATCCGCTCGCAAGTCGCCGTATGTGTGTTCGTACAACCGACTGACACACGCTTCCGGCGCCACTGCCATGTTGTCCCTCGCACTTGCAGGTCCAGGAGACGCAGTCATGCACACCAGCACGACAGGCCCGGCCGAAGCGCCGACAATCAGACCCGGTGGCCCGCTCAACCGGTTCTTCCGCATCGGTGAACGCGGCTCGACGTACGGCCGTGAGATACGCGGTGGGTTCGCCACCTTCTTCACCATGGCGTACATCCTCGTACTCAACCCGATCATCCTCAGCAGTACCGAGGACAAGTTCGGCCACCAGCTGGACGCCGGTCAACTAGCAACCGCCACGGCGCTGGTGGCCGCCGTGATGACCGTGATCATGGGTGTGGGCGGCAACCTGCCGCTCGCTCTGGCCGCGGGCCTGGGTCTCAACGCCGTCACCGCCTTCCAGATCGCCCCTCTGATGAGCTGGGACGACGCGATGGGCCTCATCGTGCTCGAAGGCCTGCTGATCTGCGTACTGGTGATGACCGGTCTGCGCGAGGCGATCATGTACGCCATTCCGCAACCCCTCAAGCAGGCCATCAGTGTCGGCATCGGCCTGTTCATCGCCTTCATCGGCTTCGTGGACGCCGGGTTCGTCACCCGCATCCCGGACGCCGCGAACACCACCGTGCCCGTTCAGATCGGCACAGGCACCCTCACCGGCTGGCCCATGCTCGTCTTCTGTCTCGGCGTGCTGTTGACGATCGTCCTCCTGGTCCGCAAGGTGCAGGGCGCCATCCTCATCAGCATTGTCGTGATGACCGTCGTCGCCGTCGTCATCAACGGGATCGCCGACATCAAGTCCTGGGGTCTGACCGAGCCCTCGCTGCCCGACAAGCCCGTCGCCGCACCCGACTTCGGACTCCTTGGCAAGTTCGATCTGTTCGGCTCGTTCGGTCAGGTCAGTGCGCTGACCGTCGTTCTGCTCGTCTTCACCCTCATCCTGTCCGACTTCTTCGACACGATGGGCACCGTCGTCGGCGTCACCGCCGAAGCCGGACTCCTCGACGAGCGCGGCCAGGTCCCCGGTCTGGGCCGCGTGCTGCTCATCGACGGTGTGGCCGCCGTCGCCGGCGGCGCCGCCTCCGCCTCGTCCGCCACCACGTACATCGAGTCCGCCGCGGGCGTCGGCGAAGGCGCACGCACCGGTTTCGCCAGCGTCATCACCGGCGGCCTGTTCGCCCTCGCCCTCTTCTTCACCCCCGTTCTCACCATCGTGCCCCTCCAGGCTGCGGCCCCCGCTCTCATCGCGGTCGGGTTCCTGATGATGACCCAGGTCAAGCACATCGACTGGGACCAGTACGAAGTCGCCATCCCCGCCTTCCTGACCATCGCCGTCATGCCGTTCACGTACTCCATCACCAACGGCATCGGCGCCGGCTTCCTCGCCTACGTGGTCATCAAGGCGTGCCTGGGCAAGGCCCGCGAAGTCCACTGGCTGCTCTGGGGCACCGCGGCGCTCTTCCTCGTCTACTTCGCCATCGACCCGCTGGAGCAGCTGCTCAACATCAAGTAGCCGACGTGGTGGACCCGAAACGGAGCGGGGGACGGCCCGGGACGATCAGCGACGGCGTGTGTGAGCACATCGCGTCCGCCTGATCGCCCGGACGTCCTCCGTCGGCCCGGAGACCACTGCCTGCACCCGCTGGTGCGACGCCCGCGCCGCCAAGGGCCGGCTCCGGCCGGCGGGCTTCTGTGACCAGGGTGGTGAGGAGCCAAAGGCTCTCTGTACGTGCGGTCTCCGTGCGCGGGGCGGCCCGAACTCTCCCGCATCCGCGTGGAGGACACCGACCTTCTCGGCCGTTCACGGCCGAGAAGGTGACGTACGCATCAGGTACGGGCCGTTCCCGTGAAGCCGGCGGTCACCACAGGTCAGATCCCGGCCGCCGCCGCCAGGTCCCGCTTGATCCCGGCGAGCAGCTCCGCACCCTTCGCGCGGGCCGCGGGCAGCTCGTCCGCCGAACCGACCGGCACCACGACCTCCAGGTAGCACTTGAGCTTCGGCTCGGTGCCGCTCGGGCGGACGATCACCCGGGCGCCGTCGAGGTGGTAGCGCAGCCCGTCGGTGGGCGGCAGCTGCTCCGTACCCTCCGACAGGTCTTCGGCCGAGGTGACGGCGAGGCCGGCGAGCGCGGTCGGAGGCTGCTCGCGGAGCCGCCGCATGGCGTCCGCGATGACCGACAGGTCCTCCACCCGTACCGACAGCTGGTCGGTGGCGTGCAGTCCGTGCTCGACCGCGATGTCGTCGAGGAGATCGAGGAGCGTACGGCCCTGCTCCTTGAGCATGGAGGCCAGCTCGGCGACGAGCAGGGCGGCCGTGATGCCGTCCTTGTCGCGTACGCCTTCCGGGTCGACGCAGTAGCCGAGCGCCTCCTCGTATCCGTACCGCAGGCCGTCGACGCGGGCGATCCACTTGAAGCCGGTCAGCGTCTCCTCGTACCCGTTGCCCGCCTTCTCGGCGATCCGGCCGAGCAGCGACGACGACACGATCGACTCGGCGAAGACGCCGGTGGCGCCTCGGGCGACCAGATGCGCGGCGAGCAGCGCGCCGACCTCGTCGCCGCGCAGCATTCGCCAGCCGCCGTCCGCGGTGGCGTCCGGCACGGCCACGGCGCAGCGGTCGGCGTCCGGGTCGTTGGCGATGACGAGGTCGGGGTCCGTGCGGCGTGCGGTGGCGAAGGCGAGATCCATCGCGCCGGGCTCTTCCGGATTGGGGAAGGCGACGGTGGGGAACGCCGGGTCGGGCTCCGCCTGCTCTGCGACGAGCACGGGCTCCGGGAACCCGGCCCGTGCGAAGGCGGCGGTCAGCACGGACGTGCCGACGCCGTGCATCGCGGTGTACACGACCCGGGCGGTACGTGGCGATCCGGTGGCGAGCACGGCGTCCGTACGGGCCAGGTAGGCCGCCAGGACCTCGTCGCCGAGGGTCTCCCAGCCGTCGTCGGGACGGGCCACTTTGTCGAGCGGGCCGACCGCGGCGATCGCGGCGGCGATCTCGCCGTCCGCCGGGGGGACGATCTGCGAGCCGTCGCCGAGATAGACCTTGTAGCCGTTGTCGCGCGGCGGATTGTGGCTGGCGGTCACCTCGACGCCCGCGACGGCACCCAGGTGCCGTATGGCGTATGCCAGCACAGGAGTGGGGAGCGGGCGGGGGAGTACCGCCGCGCGCAGGCCCGCGCCGGTCATCACGGCCGCGGTGTCGCGGGCGAAGTCGGCGGACTTGTAGCGGGCGTCGTACCCGATGACGACGAGCCCGCCGGTCCGTCCCTCGGCCTTGAGGTAGGCGGCGAGTCCGGCCGCGGCGCGGATGACGACCGCGCGGTTCATCCGCATCGGCCCGGCCCCCAGCTCGCCGCGGAGCCCGGCCGTGCCGAACTGCAGCGTGCCGGCGAACCGTGCGGCGAGCTCGTCGAGGTCCTCGGTGTCGATGAGCTTGGCGAGCTCGTCCCGGGTCTCGGGATCGGGGTCCTCCGCGAGCCATGTCCTGGCCTGCGCGATGAGGTCCTGCTGCACGGTGTCCGCCTTTCTGCGGGGTGGGGTGGGTTACGGGGGCGCTGCCCCCGGACCCCGCTCCTCAATCGCCGGGGGCTTACTTTTCAGCCTCGCCGGCGCCCGAGGCGCGGGGCCGGGGCGGAGCCCCGGTTCGGGAAGGGGCGGGGCGGGGAACAGGCCGCCGCGGGCGTCACGCCCACCCGGAACCCACCCCGCGACCCTCACCCCGGCTCAGATCCGCTCAAGCACCCGTGCCAGCAACGCCCCCATCCGGGTAGCGGAATCCCGCCCCGCCTGCAGCACCTCTTCATGGTTGAGCGGCTCCCCGCTCAGCCCCGCCGCCAGGTTCGTGACCAGCGAAATGCCCAGCACCTCGGCGCCCGCCTCCCGTGCGGCGATCGCCTCCAGCACGGTGGACATGCCGACCAGGTCGCCGCCCATGACACGGACCATGCTGATCTCGGCCGGGGTCTCGTAGTGCGGGCCGGGGAACTGCACGTACACACCCTCTTCGAGGGTCTCGTCGACCTCCTTGCACAGCGCGCGCAGCCGCGGCGAGTACAGGTCGGTCAGGTCGACGAAGTTGGCGCCGACGATGGGGGACGCCGCGGTCAGGTTGATGTGGTCGCTGATCAGGACCGGCTGCCCGGGGCGCATGCCCTCGCGCAGACCGCCGCAGCCGTTCGTCAGGACGACGGTCTTGCAGCCGGCGGCGACGGCGGTCCGGACCCCGTGGGCGACGGCGGCGACGCCGCGGCCCTCGTAGAAGTGCGTGCGGCCGAGGAAGACCAGGGCTCGCTTCTCGCCGATCCGGTACGAGCGGATCGTGCCGCCGTGCCCCTGCACGGCGGGCGCCGGGAAACCGGGCAGGTCGGTCACCGGGAACTCGGCCTCCGGAGTGCCGAGCGCATCGCCCGCAGGTGCCCAGCCGGAACCCATCACGAGCGCGACGTCGTGGGTCTCGGCACCGGTCAGCTCGCGCAGGCGGGCGGCGGCGTCGGCGGCGGCGGCGTGCGGGTCGCCCTGGATGTTGTCCGGAATAACTGATGCGTTCACGCGGATGAGGGTAGCCGGTGATTCCCTACGCGCGTAGATGCCCATGCGTAGAGTCTGCACGCGCTTCCTCGTACATTCACACAAAAGCGCTGGTCCGGCGGGTCAGCAGGGACGCTTGCGCAGTTCCATCACATAGTCGTGCGGCGCGCCCGCGGACTCCGCGGCGTCCGCGATCTCGCCCAGATAGCGGGCGGACGGCAGCCCGCCCTCGTACCCGTTCAGCACATACATCCAGGCCGGCTCCTCGCCGTCCAGGGTGTGCACACGCACCCGCATCCGCCGGTAGATGTCGAGGCCGACGCCCTCCCACCGGTCCATGGAGTCCTCGTCCATCGGCGCCAGGTCGTAGAGCGCCACGAAGACCTGGGAACGGGGGGCCTCCACCACCGTGGCGAGCGCGCCCTCCCAGCCCATCTGCTCCCCGCCGAAGGTCAGCCGCCAGCCGTTGAGCCAGCCGGTGCCGCGCAGCGGGGAATGCGGTGCGCGGCGCGTCATCAGCCGCGCGTCGAGGTTGCCGGCGTACGCGGCGTAGAGCGACATGGGGTCGAGGGTACGGGAGGCGGTGGGCGGAACGTCGATTCCTGTGAGGAAGACCCCCAACGGGGTTCCGTGCGGCGTTCCGCTTGCGTCCCGGAACCCCGTCGCGCACGCCCCGGCGCACGTATGGAGGGCCCCGGGGCGAAGCACCTTGGCGCGTGCGGGACAATGAAGTACGTACTGCATTCCCCGGGGCGACCCCCCGGACCCCCGGCCGGGGCAGCAGACGGCCGCGGGATGACACACGCGAGGCGGACTTTTCGTGACCCGGATCGTGATCATCGGCGGCGGACCCGGCGGGTACGAGGCGGCATTGGTGGGCGCCCAGCTCGGCGCGGAGGTGACCGTCGTCGACTGCGACGGCCTCGGCGGCGCGTCCGTGCTCACCGACTGCGTGCCCTCGAAGACCCTGATCGCGACGGCAGAGGTGATGACCACCTTCGACTCTTCGTACGAGGAGTTGGGCATCATCGTCGCGGACGACACGCCGCACATCGAGCAGGCGGCCCGTGTCGTCGGCGTCGACCTCGGCAAGGTGAACCGGCGCGTGAAGCGCCTGGCGCTCGCCCAGTCCCACGACATCACCGCCTCCGTCACCCGTGCGGGGGCGCGCGTGATGCGCGGTCGCGGCCGCCTCAAGGGCCTCCAGGCCGCCGACGGCTCCCGCACGGTCGTCGTGACCGCCGCCGACGGTACGGAGGAGACGCTCACCGCCGACGCCGTGCTGATCGCGACCGGTGGCCACCCCCGAGAGATTCCGGATGCGCTCCCCGACGGCGAGCGCATCCTGAACTGGACCCAGGTCTACGACCTCGACGAGCTCCCCGAGGAGCTCATCGTGGTCGGCTCCGGCGTGACGGGTGCCGAGTTCGCGGGCGCGTACCAGGCGCTCGGTTCACGCGTCACCCTCGTCTCGTCCCGTGACCGGGTGCTGCCGGGTGAGGACCCGGACGCGGCCGCCGTCCTGGAGGACGTCTTCCGGCGCCGCGGCATGAACGTCATGGCCCGCTCCCGCGCCCAGGCGGCGAAGCGCGTCGGCGACCGGGTCGAGGTCACCCTCGCCGACGGCCGGGTCATCTCCGGTTCGCACTGCCTGATGGCGGTCGGCGCGATCCCGAACAGCGCGGGCATGGGCCTGGAGGAGGCCGGGGTCAGGCTCAAGGAGTCCGGCCACATCTGGACCGACAAGGTCTCTCGCACCAGCGCCCCCGGTGTCTACGCGGCCGGTGACGTCACCGGGATCTTCGCCCTCGCCTCGGTCGCCGCCATGCAGGGCCGGATCGCGATGTACCACTTCCTCGGTGACGCGGTGGCCCCGCTGAACCTGAAGACGGTCTCCTCGAACGTCTTCACCGACCCCGAGATCGCCACCGTCGGCTACAGCCAGGCCGATGTCGACTGCGGCAAGATCGACGCGCGGGTGGTCAAGCTGCCGCTGCTGCGCAACCCGCGCGCCAAGATGCAGGGCATACGCGACGGCTTCGTCAAGATCTTCTGCCGGCCCGGCACCGGCATCGTGGTCGGCGGCTGTGTCGTCGCGCCGCGGGCGAGCGAGTTGATCCACCCCATCTCGATCGCGGTCGACAACAATCTGACGGTGGAGCAGATCGCAAACGCTTTCACTGTGTATCCGTCCCTGTCGGGATCGATCGCGGAAGTGGCCCGTCAGTTGCACACCCGTAAGCTCACAGGCGAGGCGTAAGCGCCTTCGGGAACCCGGCAATCCCCGGCAACTCCCGGCAGCTCAGGCGGTCGGGTGACCGTCTGGCGATCAGTACGGAACAACAACGGGGTCGCCTATACCACTTGGCGACCCCTTGTATGTACAACTTCTGTTATTCGGCGCAAACTGCTGAAAACACTCGGGCGTCACGTTACTGTCAGTTTCGTGTTCGCTGCAGAACGTCGTCAGTTGATCCTCGAAATGGTGCGTGCCAACGGGGCGGTATCGCTCCGTGAGCTCGCCCGCGTCGTCCAGACCTCCGAAGTGACCGTACGGCGGGACGTGCGGGCGCTGGAGGCAGAAGGACTCCTCGACCGCCGGCACGGCGGTGCGGTCTTGCCGGGCGGTTTTACGCGGGAGTCCGGCTTTCCGCAGAAATCCCATCTCGCCACCGCCGAGAAGACGGCCATCGCCGACCTGGCCGCCGGTCTTGTCGAAGAGGGTGAGGCCATCGTCGTCGGTGCCGGTACGACCACGCAGGAGCTGGCCCGTCGGCTCGCGCGGATCCCCGGTCTGACCGTCGTCACCAACTCGCTGCTGGTCGCCCAGGCGTTGGCCCATGCCAACCGGGTGGAAGTGGTGATGACCGGCGGCACCCTGCGCGGCTCCAACTACGCCCTGGTGGGCAGTGGGGCCGAGCAGTCCCTCCAGGGACTGCGGGTCTCGCGAGCGTTCCTCTCCGGGAGCGGGCTCACCGCGGAACGCGGCCTCTCCACGTCCAACATGCTCTCCGCGAGTGTGGACCGGGCCCTGGTGCAGGCCGCGGCGGAGGTGGTGGTCCTGGCCGACCACACCAAGCTCGGCTCCGACACCATGTTCCAGACGGTGCCGACGGATCTCATCACCCGTCTGGTGACGGACGAACCGGCCGGCCACGACGACCGTGCCGCCACCGAGCTGCAGGCCCTGGCCGACCAGGGGGTGCAGATCGCGGTGGCCGGGGCCGGCGTCGGCCCCGCATCGGCCGAGGCCCTCCCGCCGGGCCGCCAGACCCGCCGCGACATGCCGCTGCCAGGGCAGCGCCGTACGCGTGGAGGTGGTCCCGGGGGGCCCGGCCCGCAGCCGCTACGGAGCGCTGCGGTACTGGCGGAACAGGGGCAGGGGGATCGCGCGAGAGTGGCGGATCTGCGGCGCCGGTAGGGGGGCGGTGGTTACCTTTCCCCGACCCGCCCCTTCTCGAATCCGGGGCGGAGCCCCTGGTTGTTGTTCCAGCCCGTCCGGCGACCGAGGACCGGGGCCCGGGCGGCGCCCCGGTTCGGGGAAGGGGCGGCCAGGGGAACAGGCCCCGCGCAGCGGCCCGCAGCGCCCACAGGCGCCGCACCCCTCAACCCCCCTCCGCGTTCGGCCCCTTCAGCCCCTGCAAGGTCAGCATCAGCAGCCGCCCCGCCAACTCCGGATCATCCGGCGACTGCTCCGCAGCCAGCGCGATCGCGTTCGTCAGCTGCATCAGGTCGTCGATGGACACATCCGCCCGCACGGCCCCACTCGCCTGCGCCCGCGCCAGCAGCACCGCCCCCGCCTCGCGCAGCGGCACATTGCACTGCGAGAGTGCCGAAGTCTCGTCCCGTGACGTCGACATGAGCGCCTGGGCGAGCCCGCGGTACTCACCCGCATGAGTGATGATCGCGCCCAGCCACTCCACCAGGCCAGCGCAGGGCTGCTCCGCCCCCGCGAGTTCGCGGGAACGGGTGATCAGGGAGGTGAGGGCCTCCTGGAAGACGGCGTTCATCAGCGCGTGCCGGTTCGGGAAGTGCCGGTACAGCGTGCCGATCCCCACGCCCGCACGTCGCGCGATGTCCTCCAGGGACGCATCGGTGCCGTGTTCCGCGAAGGCGGTGCGGGCCTCACCCAGCAGCCGGTCGTAATTGCGGCGCGCGTCGGCACGCATGGGCCGGGCCGGCGTCTGTGCCGTGCTCATCGCCATTGCGCAGTCCTCCCTCGTTTCCGCCCCAGGGTCCAGGATGCCATTGCGTATCCGGAGGGCACCTACATCCCGTTGCGCACCGGGCTCGCCTTCCTGCCGCTCGCGGCCGCGGTCCGGGCGGCGGATCTGCCAGGGTCGGACGGGATGACCGAGGGCCACGCGACCGGGCTGCTCGCCGGGGCCGGCTTCCTGGCGCCGACCCTGATCCTGCTGCTCGCCACGAGGACGGCTGCCGCGCCACCCGCCGGGGAGTGACGCACGCCGCCGAACGACCGACCGGGGCCCCTGCGGAGCCGTTCGACTCCGCAGGGGCCCCGGCCGAACGTCGGGTACCGCTCGATCAGTCCTTGATCTCGCAGATCACGGCGCCGGAGGAGATCGAGCTGCCGACCTCGGCGGCGAGTCCCTTGACGGTGCCGGCGCGGTGCGCGTTCAGCGGCTGCTCCATCTTCATGGCCTCCAGGACGACGATGAGGTCGCCCTCGTTGACCTGCTGGCCCTCCTCGACGGCGATCTTGACGATGGTGCCCTGCATCGGGGACGCGAGGGTGTCGCCGGAGACCGCGGAGCCGCTCTTCTTCGCCGCGCGGCGCTTGGGCTTGGCGCCCGCCGCGAGCCCGGTACGGGCCAGGCTCATGCCCAGCGACGAGGGCAGCGAGACCTCGAGACGCTTGCCGCCGACCTCGACGACGACGGTCTCGCGGCCGACCTCCTCCTCCGCTTCCGCCTCGGCGGTGGCGGTGAAGGGCTTGATGTCGTTGACGAACTCGGTCTCGATCCAGCGGGTGTGGACCTGGAACGGGTCGCTGGTGAAAGCCGGGTCGGTGACGACGGCGCGGTGGAACGGAATGGCGGTGGCCATGCCCTCGACGTTGAACTCGGCCAGCGCGCGTGCCGCCCGCTGCAGCGCCTGCTCACGGGTCGCACCGGTCACGATGAGCTTCGCCAGGAGCGAGTCCCAGGCGGGGCCGATGACGGAACCGGACTCCACGCCTGCGTCGAGGCGGACACCGGGGCCGGTCGGCGGGGCGAACGTGGTCACCGTGCCCGGGGCGGGCAGGAAGCCTCGGCCCGGGTCCTCGCCGTTGATCCGGAACTCGAACGAGTGCCCGCGCATGGCCGGGTCGTCGTAGCCGAGCTTCTCGCCGTCGGCGATGCGGAACATCTCGCGTACGAGGTCGAGGCCGGTGACCTCCTCGGTGACCGGGTGCTCGACCTGGAGGCGGGTGTTGACCTCCAGGAACGAGATGGTGCCGTCCGTGCCGACGAGGAACTCCACGGTGCCCGCACCGATGTAACCGGCCTCCTTGAGGATGGCCTTCGACGCCGCGTACAGCTCCGCGTTCTGCGCCTTGGAGAGGAACGGCGCGGGGGCCTCCTCGACCAGCTTCTGGTGGCGGCGCTGGAGCGAGCAGTCACGGGTGGAGACGACGACGACGTTGCCGTGGCTGTCGGCCAGGCACTGCGTCTCGACGTGGCGCGGCTTGTCGAGGTAGCGCTCCACGAAGCACTCCCCGCGGCCGAACGCCGCGACGGCCTCACGGACCGCGGAGTCGTACAGCTCCGGGATCTCCTCCAGCGTGCGCGCCACCTTCAGCCCGCGACCGCCACCACCGAAGGCGGCCTTGATCGCGATCGGCAGCCCGTGCTCCTTCGCGAAGGCCACGACCTCGGCTGAGCCCTCGACCGGGTCGGGCGTACCGGCCACCAGCGGGGCACCGGCGCGCTGCGCGATGTGACGGGCGGCGACCTTGTCACCGAGGTCCCGGATCGCCTGCGGCGGCGGGCCGATCCAGGTCAGACCCGCGTCGATGACGGCCTGGGCGAATTCGGCGTTCTCCGACAGGAAGCCGTATCCCGGGTGGATCGCGTCCGCCCCGGAGTCCTTGGCAGCCTGGAGCACCTTGGCCATGTCCAGGTAGCTGGCGGCCGGGGTGTCACCGCCCAGAGCGAATGCCTCGTCGGCCGCGCGTACATGCAGAGCGTCGCGGTCCGGGTCGGCGTAGACGGCCACGCTCCCGATTCCGGCATCCCGGCATGCCCGAGCAACACGGACAGCGATTTCGCCACGGTTGGCGATGAGCACCTTGCGCACGATGGCTCCCTCCTTGAAACAAGCTGAGTTTAGGGACTACCGACACGGCCCTACGACCCGTCCCCATTGGTGAGCTTGCCCACACGGAGTGTGATTCGAGGCTTGCTCAAGTCGCGAAAATCCCTTGTGGCACCACGGTACGCCGGGATTCATGACCGCACAGTAGCCACGAGGTGTGGTCCAGGTCTCTGTTACTGCAAGCAGCCACGCACGGCGTTTCTTTGTCGAGTCCCCACTAACGGGCGAACGATTCTTTGCCCGACGCACGAGAGGCGCGACAAGGGGGGTGCGAGGAAAGTGCACGGGTGCGCCTCAGTGGTACGGGGTGGGAGCGAAGGCCGTCCGGACCCTTGTCCGGAGCGATACCCGTGAGTAGGGTCCGCGCTATCGCACGTACTGCAGGTAACAGGGGGTGAGCACCGTGGTGCGCAGACCGGTGGCGTTCGTGACCGCGATCGTGCTGTTCGTGGAGGCCTTGGGCATCGTGGTCATCAACGGCATCCTGGCGACGGTCGTCAAGAACCAGGACATGTCACTGGCCGGGCTGGAATCCGCAGCCATGTCCAACGGCACATGGGCGATGGGCGGCGCCTTCGGCCTGTATCTGCTGCTGTGCGGGCTGGTCCTCCTGCTGGCCGGCATCCGCGACCGGGCCCCAGGCCGTATCGGCCGTATCGCCCTCATCACCTGCGCCGTGGTGCACGGGGTGCTGGGTGCGCTGACGGTGGGGCTGGTCGGCTGGGCCGCGTTCGCGTGTCTGATGGTGGTGCTCGGGCTGATCGTGCTGACGCTGGTGGCGTACGGCCCCGAGGCCGGCGGGTCGACGGACGAGGCCGAACCCGGCGCTCCGGCCACGGCCTGACGCAGAACGGGTCCGGCTGAGAGCCTGTCGGGTGACCTCCGACCGGGCGGCCACGCCCTGGCACGCACGCTTCCCGCGTTGTCGTCAGTCACCGACTCCCCCATAGCTGAAGGCATGGGGGGACCCCCTTCGCGTCGACTTTCTCCTCCGCCTTGGAATCGCACGCACCAGACCGCGTCCGCTATCCGATCGGAGGTCACCCGACAGGCTCTCAGAGCCTGTCGGATGACCTCTGACCGGGCAGCCACGCCCTGGCACGCACGCTTCCCGCGTTGCCGAAATGCCCTAGTAGCTCCTTCCCCAAGCTCTCAACTTCGTTCGAGCAGGGGAGGCCCCATCCGAGGACATCCCGGCGCCTTGGAATCGCACGCACCAGACCGCGTCCGCTATCCGATCGGAGGTCACCCGACAGGCTCTCAGACCCACAGCTCGGTCACGGAGATCCCCAGCTCGCCCAGCAGCCGGCGCAGCAGCGGCAGCGAGAGCCCGATGACATTGCCGTGGTCGCCCTCGATGGAGTCGACGAACGGCGCCGAACGGCCGTCCAGCGTGAAGGCGCCCGCCACGTGGAGCGGCTCGCCCGAGGCCACGTAGGCGGCGATCTCGGCGTCCGTCGGTTCGCCGAAGCGGACGGTCGTGGAGGCGGTCGCCGAGGCCGTACGTCCGGTCGCGGTGTCGATCACGCTGTGGCCGGTCTGCAGCACACCGGCGCGGCCGCGCATGGACTTCCAGCGGGCGATGGCCTCCTCGCTGTCGGCCGGCTTGCCGAGCGCCTCGCCGTCGAGTTCGAGCACCGAGTCGCACCCGATGACCAGGGCACCAGCCGCCTCCGGACGGCCGGACACCGCGGCGGCCTTGGCCTCGGCGAGAACGAGCGCCAGCTCGGCCGGCGTCGGGGCGCTCAGCGCGTCCTCGTCCACCCCGCTGACGATCACCTCGGGCGCGAATCCGGCCTGCCGCAGAAGGCCGAGACGGGCGGGGGAGGCGGAAGCGAGCACGAGACGGCGCTGATCAGTCATACGCGCCATCGTAGAAGGGGCGAGCCGGTATCCGGCCCGCCCGGGCAGATTTCAGCCCGTCCGGCGTTCAGCCGGGAAGGGGCGGGCAGGGGAACAAGCCCCGCGCAGCGGCCACCCCGCCCCGCGCCCTACCGCGCCCCCACCGCGCCCCTCACCGCGTCCCGAGCACGAACATCGCGACCACCATCGCGAGCGCAAGCACCAGTCCCGCGCGCCGCATCATGTCCTGGGCGTCGCGCAGTTCCTTCGGCGGCTTGTTCTCCGGGTCGGACCACAGCATGGGACCGATCCTGCTGCGGAGGCGGATACCGCGCCTGAGTACAGGTACTCAGCCGCCCTGGTGCTTACGGACCAGATCGCGCCCGGACACACCGGAGGTCCGGCCCCCAAAGGGCCGGACCTCCGAAAACGTGCGCGAACAGGTACTCCTGCGACTACCCGGGCCAGTACGTTCGCGCCCAGGCCCGCGGCCCCGGCAGCCGGCGCTCGCGCCGGGCGATACGCCCCGGGTCGGACCACTGGCCGGGCAGCGTCGGCGCGCCGGACGACGCATCGGACGCCGTCGCCGCGGCACGCGCCCGGACCACCGCCAGCGCGGCAGCCAGCTCCTCAGGGGTCGGGTTGCCCCGTACGACCTTGATCATGGCCAGGACCCTTTCTAGAGGGGGATGTTGCCGTGCTTCTTCGGGGGCAGCGACTCCCGCTTCGTGCGCAGCTGGCGCAGCCCCTTCACGATATGGGCGCGGGTGTCGCACGGCAGGATCACCGCGTCGACGTAGCCGCGTTCGGCCGCCACGTACGGGTTGAGCAGCGTGTCCTCGTAGTCGGCGATCAGCTCGGCGCGGGTGGCTTCTGCCTCGTCGGGGTCCGTGACGGCTGCGATGGTGCGGCGGTGCAGGATGTTCACGGCGCCCTGCGCGCCCATCACGGCGATCTGCGCGGTCGGCCAGGCGACGTTGATGTCGGCGCCGAGGTGCTTGGAGCCCATGACGTCGTACGCGCCGCCGAAGGCCTTGCGGGTGATCACCGTGATCAGCGGGACGGTCGCTTCCGCGTAGGCGTAGATCAGCTTGGCGCCGCGGCGGATGATGCCGCCGTACTCCTGGTCGACGCCGGGCAGGAAGCCGGGGACGTCGACGAAGGTCAGGACGGGCACGTTGAAGGCGTCGCAGGTGCGGACGAACCGTGCCGCCTTCTCGCTCGCGTTGATGTCCAGGCAGCCGGCGAACTGCATCGGCTGGTTGGCGACGATGCCGACCGGGTAGCCCTCGACACGCCCGAAGCCGGTGATGATGTTCGGCGCGAACAGGGACTGGGTCTCCAGGAATTCGCCGTCGTCCAGCACGTGCTCGATGGCGGTGTGCATGTCGTACGGCTGGTTCGCCGAGTCCGGGACGAGGGTGTCGAGCTCGCGGTCCTCGTCGGTGGTGGCGAGATCCGCCTCCTCCGGAAAGGCCGGCGCTTCGGACAGGTTGTTCGAAGGGAGGTACGACAGCAGCGACTTGACGTACTCGATGGCGTCCTTCTCGTCGCCCGCCATGTGATGCGCCACACCCGAAGTGGTGTTGTGGGTGCGGGCTCCGCCCAGCTCCTCGAAGCCGACGTCCTCGCCGGTGACCGTCTTGATGACGTCGGGGCCGGTGATGAACATGTGCGAGGTCTGGTCGACCATGACCGTGAAGTCGGTGATCGCGGGGGAGTAGACCGCTCCGCCCGCGCACGGTCCGACGATCAGCGAGATCTGCGGGACGACGCCCGAGGCGTGCACATTGCGGCGGAAGATCTCGGCGAACAGGCCGAGCGCGGCCACACCCTCCTGGATGCGGGCGCCGCCGCCGTCGTTGATGCCGATGACCGGGCAGCCGGTCTTCAGCGCGAAGTCCATGACCTTGACGATTTTCTCGCCGTAGACCTCGCCGAGCGAGCCGCCGAAGATGGTGAAGTCCTGCGAGTACACGCAGACGGGGCGGCCGTCGACCGTGCCGTAGCCGGTGACGACGCCGTCTCCGTAGGGGCGGTTCTTCTCGATACCGAAGTTGGTGGAACGGTGCCGGGCGAATTCGTCGAGCTCCACGAAGGAGCCCTGGTCGAGCAGCAGGTCGATCCGCTCGCGGGCGGTCAGCTTGCCCTTCGCATGCTGCTTCTCGACCGCGAGCTCGGAGCCCGCGTGCGTTGCTTCGTCGATACGGCGCTGCAGGTCCGCGATCTTGCCCGCGGTGGTGTGGATGTCGATCTCTTCCGGCTCGGACATCGGGTGGCGGCTCCCTGCCTGGTCACGGGGACGACTGTGCTGCTGATCAGGTACTGAACACCTACTGATCCGTAGGGTATCGGCGTGGATACGGTTCGGCAGTGCGTCGTTTGCCACACCTAGTCTGGCTTGCATGACACCTTCGGATGCGTCTCACAGCCGCTGGTCGGACCTGGACCGACCGCCCCTGAACGTCCCCGCGCTGCGCCGCGGGCTGCTGCGGCCGGGCGGACTGTGGACCTCGCTCGACGTCGTGGAGACCACCGGGTCCACCAACTCCGATCTTGCCGGGCGAGCGGCGGCGGGGCTCGCAGGCGGCGCCGTGCTGGTCGCCGAGGAACAGACCGCGGGCCGCGGCCGCCTCGACCGCGCATGGACGGCTCCGGCCCGTTCGGGCCTGTTCCTCTCCGTCTTCCTGACGCCGGGCGATGTCCCCGTACACCGGTGGGGCTGGCTGCCGCTGCTCACCGGCGTCGCGGTGGCGACGGGTCTGGCCCGTGCGGCGGGCGTCGACACGTTCCTCAAGTGGCCCAACGATCTCCTCGTGACGATCCCCAAGGACTCCGACAAGCTCCGTCCAGGGGAGACCCCACTGGGCGAGGAGCGCAAGACGGGCGGCATCCTGGCCGAGCGCGCCGGGGACGGCGTCGTCGTGGGCATCGGCCTCAACGTGTCCCTGCGCGCCGACGAACTCCCCGCCCCCACGGCCGGCTCGCTGGCCCTGGCCGGGGCGGTCTCCACCGACCGCGAGACGCTGCTGCGGGGCGTACTGCGCTCGCTGGAGCACTGGTATGGCCAGTGGCGCGCGGCGGACGGCGACGCGGCGGCGAGCGGCCTGCAGGCGGCGTACGCGGCGGGCTGCGCGACGCTCGGCCGGACGGTACGTGCCCAGCTGCCCGGCGGCCGCACGCTCACCGGCGAGGCCGTGGCGATCGACGGCGACGGCCGACTGATCCTGTCCACCGACGACGGCCTCCAGGAACCCGTATCGGCGGGCGACATCGTGCACCTGCGGGGTATCGGCGGCGGCCTGACGTGAGGCAGCGGCGGTCGCGCAAGGCCGCCCTCCACCTCACCCGGACACGTACCGGGGCAACGCCTGGGCCGCGCGTGCGGGGCGCCGCGGTGTGTCTGCGCCTGCCCTCCGCCTCCGGCCTGCCTCGGCACGTACCGGGGGCATGAATCCTTGCCCTCCTGGAAACCGCCTACCGGTCGCAACCACTCACACCCCCGGCCCGCCCGGGAACATTCCCGGAAGGCTTCAGGGCCCTTGCCCTCCTGGAAACCACCCACTGGTCGCAACCACTCACGCCCCCGGCCCGCCCGGGAACATTCCCGGAAGGCTTCAGGGCCCTTGCCCTCCTGGAAACCACCCACCGGCTGCAACCACTCACGCCCCCGGCCCGCCCAGGAACATTCCCGGAAGACTCAGCGACGTGAGCCACGGCACACCTGCCGTATCGTTGAGGCGATCCACCGACAGATCGGCAGGGCAGTGCGCAGGGAACGGGCAGGAGGCGGCTGGTGACCGTCGACGACACGACCTCCGGTGCGGGTGCGGAGCCCCCGTCGGACCCCTCGGTCCACCCGACACCGCATCACGAAGTCGACCATACGGCGGAACCGACCGACGATCCCCTCGCGATCCGGCTGGAACAGCTGATCCTGGGCGCCGACCGGCGCTACACGCCGTTCCAGGCGGCCCGTACCGCCGGCGTCTCGATGGACCTGGCCTCCCGGTTCTGGCGGGCCATGGGCTTCGCCGACATCGGGCAGGCCAGGGCGCTCACCGAGGCCGATGTGCTGGCGCTGCGCCGGCTCGCCGGTCTCGTCGAGGCGGGGCTGCTCAGCGAGCCGATGGCGATCCAGGTGGCCCGGTCCACCGGGCAGACCACTGCCCGGCTGGCGGAGTGGCAGATCGATTCCTTCCTGGAGGGTCTGACCGAGCCGCCCGAGCCCGGCATGACCCGGACCGAGGTCACGTACCCGCTGGTCGAGCTGCTCCTCCCGGAACTGGAGGAGTTCCTGGTGTACGTGTGGCGGCGCCAGCTCGCCGCCGCCACCGGCCGGGTCGTGCAGGCCGCCGACGACGAGGAAATGGTCGACCGGCGCCTGGCCGTCGGCTTCGCCGACCTCGTCGGGTTCACCCGGCTGACCCGGCGGCTGGAGGAGGAGGAGCTCGGCGAACTGGTCGAGTCGTTCGAGACCACCTGCGCCGACCTGGTCGCCGCCCACGGCGGCCGGCTCATCAAGACCCTCGGCGACGAGGTCCTCTACGCCGCCGACGACGCACGCACCGCGGCCGAGATCGCGCTGCGCCTGATCGAGGCGATGACCCAGGACGAGACCATGCCCGCGCTGCGCGTCGGCATCGCTTTCGGCACGGTCACCACCCGAATGGGCGATGTCTTCGGTACGACGGTGAACCTCGCCAGCCGGCTGACCTCGATAGCGCCGAAGGACGCCGTGCTGGTGGACGGGGCGTTCGCGGAGGAGCTGACCCGTACCGGCGACGCTCCGTCCTCCGAGGCGCAGGCGGCGGAGGAGGCCGCAGCGGCCGAGAAGGAGCGCGAGAGCGGCGTGGAGCCGACGGCCGTGCCCAAGTACCGCTACGGGCTGCAGCCGATGTGGCAGCGCCCGGTGCGCGGCCTCGGCGTCGTGGAGCCCTGGCTGCTGGCGCGCCGGGGCACGTCCTGACACAACCCCGGACCGCTGTCCGGGGCGCCCCATAGGATCCCTCCGGTAACGATCGTTAACCGGAGGGGTGCAGTCATGACCGTCACGTCCGAGCAGCGGTTCGGGGAATTCGTCGTCGTACGGGTCCACGAGGGACAGGAACACGTCGCCGAGCTGGTCCTCGACCGGCCCAAGGCGATGAACGCCGTGTCCACGGACATGGCCCGCTCGATCGCCGCCGCCTGCGCCGCGCTCGCCGCCGACCCGGGTGTACGGGTCACCGTCCTCACCTCCAGCCATGAGCGGGCGTTCTGTGTGGGCGCGGACCTGAAGGAGCGCAACTCCTTCACCGACGCCGAGCTGCTGCGCCAGCGCCCCACCGCCCGCGCCGCGTACACCGGCGTACTCGAACTGCCGATGCCGACGATCGCGGCCGTGCACGGTTTCGCGCTCGGCGGTGGATTCGAGCTGGCCCTGTCCTGCGATCTGATCGTCGCCGACCGCACGGCGGTGGTGGGCCTGCCCGAGGTGTCGGTCGGCGTGATTCCGGGTGGTGGTGGTACGCAGTTGCTGCCGCGGCGGATCGGTGCGGCGCGCGCCGCCGAGCTGGTCTTCACGGCCCGGCGGGTGGAGGCGGCCGAGGCCCGTGATTCGGGGCTGGTCGACGAGCTGGTGGAGGCGGGACGGGACCGTGAGGCCGCGCTGGCGCTCGCGGGCCGGATCGCCGCCAACTCCCCGGTGGGGCTGCGGGCTGCCAAGCGGGCGCTGCGGCTGGGGCACGGCCTCGATCTCCGGGCCGGACTCGAAGTCGAGGACGCCGCCTGGCGCTCGGTGGCCTTCTCCGGCGACCGGGCCGAGGGTGTGGCCGCGTTCAACGAGAAGAGGAAGCCGAACTGGCCCGGCGAGTGACGTTGTGTATGCGCAAGGCTGCGCAGCGAACATGGTCGACGTCCCAAACTGATCAAATCACCACAGAGCTACATATGCTGTAGCGATGGGTGGTGATGATGCGCGGCTGCGGGCCGTGGTTTCGCTTGCGCAGGCGATGGCGGCGGCACACACCCCGCGGGGGTCGTGGCGAGCGGCTGCGCTGGGGGCGTGCGAGGCGTTGGGCGGCAGTTTCGCCGCGCTCTCCGTCTGGGAGCGCGGGCGCGGGCGGCTGCGCGTGCTGGTCAACGCGGGCGAACGGGCCGAAGGGGAGGAGGAGTTCCCCGAGGAGGAGACGTACCCGGTGCATCGGTTCCCGGAGATCGCCGAGTTCCTGCATGAACGGTGGGCCGGGGGCGGTGAGCCGGACGCCTGGGTGGAGACCGCCGACGGCCCGGTGGGCGGCATGCCGGGCGGGGGTGCGGGGGTGCGGGGGTACGGGCATGTGTACTGCCACGAGCGGGTGGCCGCCCTGCGCCGGCGCCGGCGCGGCTGTTGCGTGGTCGCGCCGATCGTGCTCCACGGGCGGGCCTGGGGCGAGCTCTATGTGGCCCGCCCGGTGGGGGAGCCGGTGTTCGGGCGGGAGGACGCGGACCTCGCGACCGTGCTGGCTGCCGTCGTCGCCGCCGGGATCGCCCAGACCGAGCGGCTGGAAGAGCTCCGCAAGCTCGCCTTCACCGATCCGCTCACCGGGCTGGCCAACCGCCGCGCAGTCGATGTGCGGCTCGACGAGGCGGTGGAGCAGCATCAGGCGGACGGGGCAGTGGTCAGCCTGGTCGTCTGCGACCTCAACGGTCTGAAGCGGGTCAACGACAGCCATGGCCACGCGGTCGGCGACCGTCTGCTGGAACGTTTCGGCTCGGTGCTGTCCCGCTGCGGTGCCATGCTGCCCGGTGCGCTCGCGGCCCGGCTCGGCGGCGATGAGTTCTGCCTGCTCGCGGTGGGCCCCGAGGTGGACGAAGTGATCCGGGTGGCCGCCGAACTCTGCGAACGGGCAGCCGAGTTGGAGCTCGGCGACGGGGTGGCTTGCGGGATCGCGTCGACCGGTGATCCGATCGGCCCGGTGGTGTCGGCGCGGCGGCTGTTCCGGCTGGCGGACGCGGCCCAGTACCGGGCGAAGGCGGCCCGCTCCACGAAGCCGGTGGTGGCGGGGCGCGACGGCGAGGTGATCCGGCTGGCCGACTCGCCGCCGAAGTCCCCGCACGACCGCCGCCACCTGCGCGGCAGTCGGCCCTGACTGTGTGACCGGATCGGTAAGGGGTCAACCGTACGACCACTAGTGACATGAAGGGATTCAGTCCGTACGCTTCTGAATATGGATATGCATACAGTCGTGGTGGGGACGTCCGGTACCACCGCCCAGGACGTCATCGCCGTGGCCCGCGGCAACGCTCGTGTCGAGCTCTCCGCGGCCGCCGTGAGCGCACTCGCCGCCGCCCGCGAGATCGTGGACGCGCTCGCCGCCAAGCCCGAGCCGGTCTACGGCGTCTCCACCGGCTTCGGGGCGCTGGCCAGCCGGCACATCAGCCAGGATCTCCGCGCACAGCTCCAGCGCAACATCGTCCGCTCGCACGCTGCCGGCATGGGCCCGCGGGTCGAGCGCGAGGTCGTCCGCGCCCTGATGTTCCTGCGGCTGAAGACGGTGGCCTCCGGACACACCGGCGTACGGCCCGAGGTCGCGCAGACCATGGCCGACGTCCTCAACGCGGGCATCACCCCCGTCGTCCACGAGTACGGCTCGCTCGGCTGCTCCGGCGACCTGGCCCCGCTCTCCCACTGCGCCCTGACGCTGATGGGCGAGGGTGACGCGGAGGGCCCCGACGGCACCGTGCGCCCCGCCGGTGAGCTGCTCACCGCCCATGGCATCACCCCGGTCGAGCTGCGTGAGAAGGAGGGCCTCGCCCTCCTCAACGGCACCGACGGCATGCTCGGCATGCTCGTCATGGCCCTGGCCGATCTGAAGAGCCTCTACACCTCCGCCGACATCACCGCCGCCCTCTCCCTGGAAGCGCTGCTCGGTACGGACAAGGTGCTCGCCCCGGAACTGCACGCCATCCGCCCGCATCCGGGCCAGGGCGTCAGCGCCGACAACATGCTGCGGGTGCTGGCCGGATCGGGCCTCACCGGCCACCATCAGGACGACGCGCCGCGCGTGCAGGACGCCTACTCCGTGCGCTGCGCGCCCCAGGTCAACGGCGCCGGACGCGACACCCTCGACTACGCCGGGATCGTCGCGGACCGCGAGCTGGCCTCCGCCGTGGACAACCCCGTGGTGCTGCCCGACGGCCGGGTCGAGTCCAACGGGAACTTCCACGGCGCCCCCGTCGCCTACGTGCTCGACTTCCTGGCGATCGTCGCGGCCGACCTCGGTTCGATCACCGAGCGCCGCACCGACCGGCTGCTGGACAAGAACCGTTCGCACGGACTGCCGCCGTTCCTCGCCGACGACGCCGGTGTGGACTCGGGCCTGATGATCGCCCAGTACACCCAGGCCGCCCTGGTCAGCGAGATGAAGCGGCTCGCCGTCCCCGCGTCGGCCGACTCGATCCCGTCCTCCGCGATGCAGGAGGACCACGTCTCCATGGGCTGGTCGGCCGCGCGCAAGCTGCGTACCGCCGTCGACAACCTCGCCCGGATCGTCGCCGTCGAGCTGTACGCGGCGACCCGCGCCATCGAACTGCGCGCCGCCCAGGGCCTCACCCCCGCGCCCGCCTCGCAGGCCGCCATCGAGGCGCTGCGCGCGGCAGGTGTCGAGGGCCCGGGGCCGGACCGCTTCCTGTCGCCGGACCTGGCCGCGGCGGACGCGTTCGTACGTGCCGGGAAGCTGGTCGCGGCGGTCGAGCCGGTGACCGGACCGCTGGCTTAGGCCCGGCAGGAGTTCAGACGGACAGGGCGTCGGCGCGGCGTACCGAGTAGGTGACGAACGCTGCGCCGATGCCCAGGAACGCCGTGCCGCCGATCAGATACGGGGTGGTGTCGACCCCGGCCCCGGTGTCGGCGAGCCTCGGACCGGCCGCGGTGTCCACGGCGGCGGTGACCTGCCGGCTCCGTGCTCCCGGTGTGCCGGTCGACTCGTCCGTCGCGTTGGCGGACGGTACGAACCACAGGGCGGCCAGCAACGTGCCCGCAGCGGTGGCGGTCAGGAGCGGGCGGCGAGCAGCGGCCACGGAATCGATCCCCCTTGTCACAGCCGTGAGTTAGGCCTGTACGCCGATGCTAGTGAAAGCAGCGGGTCGCAGGAAAGTCGCGAGGGCGGGGAGCTTACGCTCCGGCACATGAGCACTTCTGAGACATCACGGTTTGTTCGACTTCAGGTCGAAATGGTGCTGGAGATCACGGACCCCGCCGCCCTCAGCGGTACCGCACTGGAGTCCATCGCCGCCGAGTACGGGGAGCCCGGCGGCGAGTCCGCCGAGGAACGCATGCAGGCCGAGTCGGCCGTACGGGAGGACGGAGCGGAGGCCCTCGCCTCCCTCATCGATCCGTTCGACCTGGTCAGCGAGGTGCCGGGGGTCGAGCTCACCCAGGCGTCCTGGAGCAGCGAGACCGTCGACTACGACCCGGACGACCCGGACGGCTGGGACCTCGACGACGAGGACGAGGAGTGGGTCGCCGGCGACGTCCCGCACAATGGTGAGGACGACGGCGAGCACAGCGGCGCGAGCGGCGGTGCGGAGCGGCGGATCTAGCAGGCGGTGAGCCACGGCCCCGGCCCGCTTTCCGCGAACCGGGGCCGTCGTGCGTACCGGCCGTATATACGCGACCGGCACCGGGAACCACCGCCGACGCGGATGCGTCGATGAGTGTTGTTCCCCACATCCCTCTTGGATGTGGAACGGAAGACCCCTTCCATGGGTTCTAGGAACATTGACGGGTTTCGCCGGTCGTCGGCGGCTCTGCTCGGGGTTTTTGGGGATTAGGCAACGATGGAGAAACGTGTGATGACGGACAGCAAGCGGCGCAAGGGCCTGATGGCCGCGTCCGCACTGCTCGGTGGCGTTCTGGTGCTCACTGCTTGCAACGACAACGGCGCGAGCGCCGAGGGCTCGAAGAAGTCGCAGGCGGCCGAGGTCGACAAGGCGGCCGCCCAGGACGCGTCGGAGGCGCAGATCAGCATCGCGCCGAAGAACGGTGCGACCAACGCGAGCATCAACAACGACGCCAAGGTCACCGTCACCAAGGGCACGCTGTCCCAGGTCACCATGACCACGTCGGCCGGTGCGACCGTCAAGGGCACGCTCGCCGCCGACGGCAAGAGCTGGAAGCCGGACGTCCAGCTGGAGCGCTCGACCACGTACAAGATCAGTGCGGCGGCCAAGGACTCCAAGGGCCGCGAGGCGCACGAGAACTCCTCGTTCACCACCGTGTCGCCTGCCAACAGCTTCATAGGCAATTTCACGCCCGAGGACGGCTCCACGGTCGGCGTCGGCATGCCGGTCTCGATCAACTTCAACAAGCCGATCACGGACAAGAAGGCCGTCCAGGACGCAATCACCGTGACGTCCAGCAGCGGTCAGCAAGTCGCCGGCCACTGGTTCAACTCGCAGCGTCTCGACCTGCGCCCCGAGCAGTACTGGCAGGGCGGCTCCACCGTCACGCTGAAGCTCGCGCTGGACGGCGTCGAGGGCGCGGACGGCGTCTTCGGTGTGCAGCAGAAGACGGTCACCTTCAAGGTCGGCCGCAACCAGGTCTCGACGGTCGACGCCAACACGAAGACGATGACCGTCACCCAGAACGGCAAGACGATCAAGACCATCCCGATCTCTTCCGGCTCCTCCGCCAACCCCACGTACAACGGGCAGATGGTGATCTCCGAGAAGTTCAAGGAGACCCGGATGAACGGCGCGACGGTCGGCTTCACCGACTCCGACGGCAAGGGCGAGTACGACATCAAGGACGTGCCGCACGCCATGCGGCTGTCCACCTCGGGCACCTTCATCCACGGCAACTACTGGGGCGCGCGGTCGGTCTTCGGCAGCGCCAACACCAGCCACGGCTGTGTCGGCCTCGCCGACGTGAAGGGCGCGAGCGACGCCAACCAGCCCGCCGCCTGGTTCTACAACAACTCCCTCGTCGGCGACGTGGTCATCGTCAAGAACTCCCCGGACAGGACCATCACCCCCGACAACGGCCTCAACGGCTGGAACATGAGCTGGGCGGAGTGGACGGCGGGTTCCCAGGCCTGACCCGCACGCACCTCCCCTCCCGCAGTACCCAATCCCCGTACACAGGCGGCGGCACCCGGATCCCCTCGGATCCGGGTGCCGCCGCCTGTGGCGTTCGCAGGGGTTCTCATCCGGCTCTCACCGTGGCCTCAACTCACCATCACACCGCGTCCCCAGCCTTGCGCCACGTGGAAGGAGCACGGCCTGACCTTCATCATGGTCACGCACGACAGCGCCATCGCCCGGCGTGCGCCACGACTGGCGACGATTCGCAAGGGCAAGGTAACGATCACGGAGAACGCGGCGGCCTGAGAAGGGACTTGCGGGGGGCAGGCCGTCCGGCGGGCGCTCTGCCGTCGACCGGTGGCAGTGGTGCGGCCCGGTCCGGCCGTCGGCGGTGGTGCGGTACGCCTGTCGGCGGTGGCGCGGCCCGGCCTCAGCGGTGTTCGGCTGCGGCGCTCCGGTGGGCCGCGAGGTCGCTGTGGCGGACCTGGCGCAGGCCCACCGGATCGTCGTGCCCGCTGCTCCAGAAGGCACTGAGGGGGAGGGCGCCGGGGCCCGCCAGGAACGAACTCATCGCGTACCAGGGCTGCAACGGCAGCCGGCACAGCCCGTACAGCCAGCGCCGCACCAGCCTGCAGGGTCCCGGCCGCCCGGCGTCGGGCAGTCTGATCACCCGTACCCCCATGATCAGCTTGCCCGCGCCGCCCCCGGCGATCGCGGTGAGGACCACCTGGTTGAGGAACGAGAACGCGAGCGTCGGGCCGAGCAGCAGACCGACGGTCTCGGGGATGCGGGCCGTGTCCACATACGGCCGGGCCAGTAAACCGCCGGTGACCAGGCAGAGGTAGCAGTCGAGGCCGACGGCGAGATAGCGGCGCATGTCGCCCACACGCGGTGGGATTCGGGGCGCGGCGCGCTGCCCGGGGACGGGCGGGAGAGCCGGATGGGCGTACGGCCCGGCGGGTCCCGGATGCCCCGGTCCGGGCGGTGTGCGGCCGGCCGGCAAGGCCTGCGCGGAACAGCTTCGGTTACGTCTGTGCCCCGGCGACGTGGTCATCACGGCATCATGTCCGATTGCCGCTCACCGTGTGCCCGGGACCACTTTCCCGCTGCCCCGTACGCCGCATTAATCTCGCGGTCATGACCGCCGCCATCACCGCCATGATCACCGCAGTAGTCGGGGTGCTCGGCACCCTCTTCGCCCCGGTGCTCGCACAGCGCCTGACCGCGCGTCAGCGCACCGAAGAGGCCCGACTGGTCGGTGAACAGCGGAAGTTCGAGGAGCGGCGCGCTCAGTACACGGCCATGAACCGGGCCTCCCGGCAGTTCCACACACTCCTCAAGGACGCTCTGCACCGCATCCGCGACGGCGTGTACACCGAGCAGGAACGCACCCAGCTCGAAGAGGCCCGCCTCGACCACCGCGACCGTTACGCCGAGGCTCAGATGATCGTCCCCGAACGGATACTGCAGGCGTCCCGCGACCTCAACCGGGTCCTCGCCCTCGGTGACGCGGCCATCAAACGCCTCGACCGGGGCCTCGCCCGTGACGGCGAGAGCGTCGAACGGGCCCTGGAGGACCTGAGAGCGGCCGACCCCTGCCTCGACACGATGCGGGAACTGATGCGTCAGGACCTTGGCGTCACCGACTGAACCCCGGCCTCGGCGTCACCGCCGAACCGGCCGGCGGCGTCTGCCGGCAAGCCCCGGACGGCCACAGCCGGTAGTGCGAGTCCAGCCGGTACTCGCCGCCCCGCTCCACCGTGAGCCGCGTCCACTCGCCGTCCTGCCGTACGCACCCGCCGCCGTCGGCCCGCAACCAGGGCGAGTACGCGATCCGTACCGTCACCGATCCGGCGGCGGGCATCCGTACCACCAGCGAGGCGTCGTCCCCGCCGACGACGGCGCCCGGCGCGGAGACCAGCGGGACGGCGCCCCGCACCCGGTAGATCCGCCACCCCGCGTCCTGCCACACCGGTTCCAGCCAGTCGGTCCCGCGCCGGACGATCTCCGCCTCCGCCTCGGCCGGGCCGTCCGGCCTGCCGCTGTGCAGCACCACGAGACCCACGCCCCACCGGTCCAGCCAGGCGCGGTACGCCGCCGGAGTCGGCTTTCCCTCGTAGAACAGCCGCCCGCGCTCCACGTCGAGCTGCCGGTTCCAGCCGCGCGCCATGTTCACATGCGGCGCGAGCACGGACGCCTCCCGGTGATTTCGGGCCGGTACGACCTCCACCCGGGTCCGTTCGGCACCGATCCTGCGCAGCTCGGCGACCACACCGTCGGTGTGCGCCGCCCAGGCGGGCACGGTGGTGGAGACCCGCAGATCGTCATCGGTCTTGTCGACCAGCCAGCCGGTGCTGAACGCGAGCATCCCGACGAGCACGACCGCCCGCACCCGCAGCAGCAGACCGCCCCGCGCCCAACCAGCCAGGGTGGCCAGTGCCGCGGCGAGCAGCACGGGCGGGCCGGCCACCCCCACCAGCCGCTCCACATTCGTCCCGATGGGCGAGGGGACCAGGAAGGTCAGGACGACACCGACCGCGTACACCACGCTCGCGAACCGGACCACCCGCCAGCCGCCCTCGCGCGGCGCCGCGAGCCACAGGGCCGCGCAGGCGGCCAACGGCATCCACAACTTCCCCGGAGCCATCGGCTGTTCGCCCGTGAACGGAAACAGCACCGTGGTCGCCGCCACCACCGCGAACGGCGGTACGAGGAGCACGGCCGCCCGCCGCCACTGCCGGTCGAGCCCGTACGCCGCACCCGCCACCACCACGAACAGCCCCGCCACCGGACTCGCCGCCGTCGCCAGCGCCGCGCAGCCCGCGGCGACGCCCGCACGGTGTCGTACGTACAACAGCGCGGCCAGCCCGATCGCCACGCCCATGGCGAACGTGGTACGCCCGGACGCGACATTGCACCAGAGCACCAACGACCCCAGCACCGAGACCGCGACCGGCCACCGCACCCCGGTCCGCACACAGAGCCGCCCCAGCGCCCACGACCCGCAGAGGCCGGCGGCGACGGTGACGGCCCGCACCCCGAACATCGCCATGAGCGGCGGCGTCAGCAGGCTGTAGTTGGCGGTGTGCGCCCCTCCGTACCAGGAGAGGTTGTACGCGGACCACGGATGCCGGGACGCGAAGGAGGCCCAGGCGGACTGCGCCGCCAGATCGCCGCCGCCGGTGGCCAGCGCCAGCGCCCACACGAGGTACAACGGCACGACGACCAGCACCGCGAGACCCGGCACCCACCACCGCGCCGAGTCCGGATCCGTGACCGCTCGGCGCACACCGGCGCCGACCCGCTCGTCTCTCCGCTCGCGCGTCGCAGCTCTCTCGGTGATCCCCACCTCGCAAACCCTAACGGGACCGTTCGAACCGCACGACGGTTCAGCTGGCTACACCACGGATGTGGGGGACCGGTCCCTCGTGACGGCGGATACGTGCCGGGAGAATGGATCCATCACCCGACAACGGAAGGCGAAGCTCATGAAAGCACTGCTCTGGACCGTGCTCTGCGCGGCGATCGCCGCGAATGTCTCCCTGAACTTCTTCATGGACGACGGCGCTCTGCACATCGCGCTGAGTGTCGTCTCCGGCGTGGTCGTCCTCGCGTCCGGGACGGGGCTGTGGATGCTGCGCCGCCCGGCGGAGTCGTAGACCCGGCCCAGAATGCGGACGCGGTGAACGATTTTCCGGGGCCACCTGGACAATCGATATGCCACAACGGTTCTGTACGTCGCTTCCGTGAGCCGCAGAGCGTGCGATGTCTGGGCGACGCCCTCAATGGGGAGGGGGACCGCTGGTGCCCCCGGGACGGGGCACCCACGCGCGCGATGCCGACCCAGGGAAGGTATGACCCATATGAGTGTCATCGAGCCGCTGTACGCGGAGATTCTCCGCCGCAACCAGGGCGAGAAGGAATTCCATCAGGCGGTACGGGAGGTCCTGGAGACCCTCGGCCCCGTCCTCGAACAGCGGCCGGAGTTCGTGGACGCCCGGATCATCGAGCGCATCTGCGAGCCGGAGCGCCAGCTCATCTTCCGGGTGCCGTGGTCCGACGACTCCGGCGACATCCATGTGAACCGCGGCTTCCGGGTCGAGTTCAGCAGCTCGCTCGGACCGTACAAGGGCGGGCTGCGCTTCCACCCCTCGGTCAACCTCGGCATCGTGAAGTTCCTCGGCTTCGAGCAGATCTTCAAGAACGCGCTCACCGGCATGCCCATCGGCGGCGGCAAGGGCGGCGCCGACTTCGACCCGAAGGGCCGCTCCGACGCCGAGATCATGCGGTTCTGCCAGTCGTTCATGACCGAACTCCACCGTCACCTCGGCGAGTACACCGATGTCCCCGCCGGTGACATCGGTGTCGGCGGCCGCGAGATCGGCTACCTGTTCGGCCAGTACAAGCGGATCACCAACCGTTACGAGTCCGGTGTCCTCACCGGAAAGGGCCTGGGCTGGGGCGGTGCCCAGGCGCGCACCGAGGCGACCGGGTACGGCTGTGTGCTTTTCACCGCCGAGATGCTCCGCAGCCGTGGCGAGTCCCTCGACGGGCAGCGCGTTGCCGTGTCGGGCTCGGGCAATGTCGCGATCTACGCGATCGAGAAGGCCCAGCAGTTCGGCGCGACCGTGGTGACCTGCTCCGACTCCGACGGGTACGTCGTGGACGAGAAGGGCATCGACCTCGCCCTGCTCAAGGAGATCAAGGAGGCCGGCCGCGGCCGGGTCTCCGACTACGCGGAGCGCCGCGGCGAACACGTCAGGTTCGTCCCCGGCACCGGCCTCTGGAACGTCCCCTGCGATGTGGCCCTGCCCTGCGCCACGCAGAACGAACTGCACGAGGCCGATGCCCTGGCCCTCGTACGCAACGGCGTGAAGGCGGTCGCCGAGGGCGCCAACATGCCCACCACCCCGGAGGCCGTACGCATCCTCCAGGACGCGGGCGTCGCCTTCGCCCCCGGCAAGGCGGCCAACGCGGGCGGCGTGGCCACCAGCGCCCTGGAGATGCAGCAGAACGCCTCACGCGACTCCTGGACGTTCGCCCACACCGAGGAGCGGCTCGCGGAGATCATGCGCCACATCCACGACTCCTGCCACACGGTCGCGGAGCGCTACGGCAGCCCGGGCAACTACGTGGTGGGCGCCAACATCGCCGGCTTCGAACTGGTCGCGGACGCGATGCTGGCGCAGGGGCTCATCTGATCCGGCCGATCCGACGCCACACCGGCCCGGCCGCTTTCCGCGGCCGGGCCGCTGTCACGTCAGGCAGCCGGCGCTCCGCGCTGCGGTGTGCGGCGCCGAAGGGTCTCCGCCAGGGCCGTGTTCACGACCACGACGACGCCGAAGAACACCGCCGCCACCGGATGCCCCACCGCGTGGACCGCGTACACACCGCCGCCGAGCACCACCGCCTTGACCAGCAGCACCCCCGCGAGAGGCGGCCGGAAGCGGGCGCGAGGGGCGGCGAGCATCCCCCAGAGCACGATGGCCACCGCCGGCGTCCCGAGCCCCAGCAGCAGCCGAGCAGCCGTGCCGTCCCCGGTGACGAAACCCCACCGGGCCAGAGCAGCCAGCGCCACCAACTCGACGACGAACGCGAGAAGTTCGTTGGCCATGAACCAGGGCCGGCCGGCCGGGGCGGCAGGAGTGCTGCGGCCTTCGCTCGTCATCGGTGGGGAACTCCTCTTCGCGCGGTGGTCGATCCCTGCCGGGAACGGTGACCGGCCGGGCGCGGCTTTCCGCAGCTCAACCGCCCTGTCGAGACTAGACGAGCAGGGATTTGCAAGCTCGGGCGACAGCGTCGGAGGACAGCACCGCCGCCATGAATTCAGCGGGCGGCAGATAGTCGTGGGCTTCGACATTGTGGGTGATCAGCTCGGGGTCGGCGTACGCGACACCACTGCCCATCACTCGTACCCCTCAGCACGCTCGCAGGACGAAGCCGTCAGGTAGGCACCTCGGTAGCCATGGCAACAGGCGGTCGGATCTCGATCAAAAAAGCCCGTCTTGGTGGCCACCCTGGTAGCGCCGGGGTACTCCCCGATCTTCGACAGCTTGCCTGCGGACATGGAAGCCCTGCGGCCCACGGTGTCACCGGTCAGCCCCGATGTCTCCCGCAGTGCCCGCAGGGCTCTGCCGATCGATCCGTCTGCTGTCAGTGGTGGCTCTCCCAGTACTCCGTGAAGGGGGTGGCGTACGCCTGGGCCGTGTCCTGGTAGGCCCGGTACTCGGGCAGCCGGTCGGCAGGCAGCAACTCCGCGCCGATGAACTTGCCAGTATCGGTGTAGTGCATGCGGTACACCTCGCGGTCGTCGAAGAGCCAGAAGTCGTGATCTGGCAGGCCGTGTACGGACAGCTCAGACAGGTCGGTGATCCCGATGCACTCTCCGGCCCTGATGTTGCCGGGGTAAGCGGACAGCTCGTAGCGCAGGTAGTCGGTGAGCGGGGAGGTCAGGACGTGCACGCGGGACACCTGCTTGCCCTTGTCGGTCATCGACCGGACCCACGGTTGTCGTCCCACTCCGGGCCCATGGGCTCGCCGGCCAGGAAGCGGGCCATCTCCTCGGCCTCTTCCTCGACGTCGTACACAGCCAGGGTCTCCAGACGGAAGGCAGTCCGCTCGAAGGTCTCGAAGAGCTGCCCGAAAGCCTCACCGTCGAGCATTGAAGTACTCCTCCAGCATGGCGACCGGGACCATGACTGCCGTCTCTCCCTCTGGCAGGGCTAGCTGTGCGAGCCGTTCAGGATCAGTGATTGCGTACCCCTGCACGATGTAGTTCTTCTCGTCCTCGGTGGCCCACAGGGTCGGGCACGTGCCGTTCTTGCAGTTCGGATCACCTGTCAGCTTCCGCAGCATCGTTCCCCCTGGCATCGGCGTGTGGCTGTCCCGCTTGATGCTCCCGAGACGGTCACGGCGGGGTCAAGCGCTGATCCTTTCCAGAACAGGAAAGCTGCTGCCTTGTCGGAAACGAAGGTGCGTAGGCCAGCCGTGCCGCCCAATGCCGTAGCCGGAACGGACTCGGGACGCCTCAGCATTCGGCGGCGAGGGTGAACCACACGGTCTTCGAGTGCGGCGACCGTCCTCCGTGCGCGGTGGTCCCCCACCGGGCGGCGAGACCGTCCACGAGGACGAGTCCCCGGCCGCCCTCATCCGCGTCGGCCTCCGGCCCGGGGACGCGCGGGGGCGGCGGCGTGGGCAGGTGGCCGGGTTCGTCGTCCGTCACGTACACCGTCACCTGCCGCTGGTTGACGGTGACTTCCACTCGGACCTGCGGGGTGCGCGTATGGCAGTACGCGTTGGAGACGACCTCGCTCACGCAGAGCCGGGCGTCGTCGACGAGGCGGGGGTGCCCGCTGGCCCACAGCACCGTGGCCACGAAGTCCCGCACGATCTTGGGCGCGGTGGGGGTGTTCGGTGCGACGATGCGGTAGCGCTCGCCGCGCTGGGGGAGGTAGGGGATAGGTGGGGGAGGGGCGGTTACGGGGGTCATGGGCGGTCTCCCTTGCGTGATGCGGTCACCGGGGCGCGGGGTGGTGGGCGTGGTCCGTGGCATTGGCCGTTGCCGTTCGCTGTCAACTTGCTTACGGGGGGCTGCACTTCGGGCCGGTCAATCGCCGTCTCGGCATCACGGGACGCTAGGGCGCAACAATGGGACGGTGCAACAGTGTGACGGTCGTAGCACCCGTACGAGTGGACCGCTGGTGCAATGGGGCGGCAGACTCGTACCCGCATATAGGGGAGGGTTCATGCCACCAAGGAACTATCCGACCGCCAGGCAGAGGCGATTGGGTGCGGAACTTCGCAAGCTTCGCGAGCGTGCCGGGATGTCCGGGAGTGAAGCCGCTGCGTATCTGGGCGGCGAGCGGGCCCAGATCAGCCACATCGAGTCCGGTCGGTACGGAGTGAGCAGTGACCGGGTACGACGGCTCGCGGCCCACTACTCGGCCACCGACAAGCATCTGGTCGACGCACTGGCCGACATGGCCGAGGAACGCACCAAGGGATGGTGGGACGACTACCGCGGAATACTCTCACCCGGGTTCCTTGATCTGGCCGAGCTTGAGCACAAGGCGTCCTATATCCGCGCCATTCAAATGCTCAACATCCCCGGCGTGTTCCAGACGGAGTCGTATGCGCGAGCCATTATCCGGAGTGGAATTTCCAACCTTCCCGCCGACGAGCTGAACGCCCGAGTCGAGCACCGCACCAGGCGGCGCGACATTTTCGACCGGCCCTCGCCCACACCTTTCGAGGCATTCATTCATGAGGCGGCGCTGCGCATGCGGTACTGCGACCGCGACACCATGCGGGGTCAACTCGCCTTCCTGTGCGAGGTCTCGACCTGGCCGTCGGCGACGATCCGCATCATCCCGTTCGCCAGGCAGATCACTGGTTCCGTGCACTCGACGCTGTACGCCGGGGCCGGCGTCCCGGCGCTTGACACCGTCCAACTGGACAGCGCCTTCGATGCGGGCTTCCTGGACGCCGAGGCCCAACTGGCCCGATATCGAACCCTACTTGACTCCATCGAGTCCATCTCGCTCGACGCGAAGGAGTCCGCCCAATTCATTCAACGCATCGCAAAGGAAATGTGAGCCCACCCGCATGACCGACGCAATCAACTGGCAGAAGTCCTCTTTCTCTGGTGCAGACAACAATCAGAGCTGCATCGAACTGGCCCCCGTCGACGGCTCGATCAAAATGCGCGAGAGCGACGACCCGGACGTCGTTGTCACCACGAGCGTCGCCAAACTTCGCGCCTTCGTGCTCGGCGTCAAGGCTGGGGAGTTCGACCACCTGATCTGATCCTGAGCCGCAAGCGCCCTCCGGCTGCACGACGGGGGGCGTTTCGCGCGCCCGGCGCAACTTTGGGACGTACCAATGTTGCACCCCCTGCCCCCGTGACGCTACCGTCCCCCTACGCCGCCACTCCGGCGGAGCCGAGCGCTCCACCCTGCCGCGAGGCGCCGTAACCCCACCTGTCCGCACACCACTTGAGGCGGACTGCCGCACGCTGCGATCGGATGGTCGGCCATTCGTACAACTCCCCACACCCGCAGCCCTTTATCGCCGGTCGTCGAGCACGGCTACCGGTTCGAGGCTCTCCGCTACGGCCCCGCCACGGGCTTCGTCCCCGAGCCGATCGATCTGCGCATCATGGCCACGCCCCAGGAGGCCATCCGAGCCATCCGCGTCCAGCTCCGGGCGAACCACCTCTTCGGCCTCACGCCGCACGAGCTGGCCCGTGCCCTCTACTGGTCCGACAAGGGCGGCTGGATGCAGGCCCTGGGGGCGCTCCATCGCGGCGAGCCCTGTGGGTTCACGCTCCTGCTGCGTGGTGGCCGGCACATCGAGTGGCACGTCCGCCCGCTGACTTACGTATCGCTCGACGCTCCGGGTCCCAACGGGCGGCTTGGCTCCCGATGACCGTGCCGTAGCTGCCTAGTTCCTGCGGTCCGGGCTCCATTCGTAGGCCATGGGTGCGGTCTCGATGACCTCGCTCGGCCAGATCTGTCGGAGTCGGTCCAGCCGGAGTCGGTGGTCCTGGATCCAGTCGGCCGGTGGCTGGATCCAGAAGGAGGTGGAGAGCCGGTCGGGGTCGTTGATCGTCACGGATACGGACTGATCCTCGTTGAGTCGAATGCCGAGCTCCAGCCCCCGGCCGTCGCCGATTCCCACGTCGCCACCCGGTACCAGCCCTTCGAGGTCGTGTTCCCAGGCGGCGAGATCCCGCTGGGAGAGGTAGAGCTCAAGGCGTGCGTCGAGGAAGCTGGTGGACACCAGGACATCGGCGCGCAGGGTGTCATGCCCGGTCAGAACGCCGGGCTGATAGCGCCCGGTGACGCGAACGACGCAGCGGTCGCCGTCTGCGTCCACCAGGTGAATCAGGTCGACTGGTTCCGGCTCTCCCACGGTGCGCCTCCGCTTCGCCTTGCTGGTGCGAGTACCGTGCATCCTCTCCCATGGGGCGCGCGCGGACGCAAGAGGCCCCTGGCAAACGTTCGACGCGAGCAGCGGTCCAGGGCCAGGCCGGTGCCGGTGAGGCATCCGCCGATCGCGTGGAGTCGGCACGGCAGCATCTTGAGCTTGCGCTTCACGGCGCGTGTGATCTGGCCCTCGGGCGGGGCAGCCCGTCCCTGCGAGCGTGCGCTGCCATGTGCTCGGCGATGCCTGCCGTCAGGTGCGGGGCAGGGGTACTGCCCCGCCCAAGAACTCGGACACGTTGAGTAGTTCGCGGGTGAGTCGTAGGCCCGTGAGGCGCTCGGCGAGCGCGAAGGCGGCTTCCGAGTGCAGGTTGAAGTCCCGCTCGTCGTCCTCACTCAGATCGAAGCCTGCCGCGCGCATGGTGTCCACCGAACCGTCGGGGTCGCTGCCATCGCGTGCGTAGGCGAAGAGCGGTTCGAAGTGGAGCCGCAGCTCGCCGTTCTCATACCAGTTGAAGTGGTCAACGGCGTTGACGTTGCGGAAGTGCGACACGGCCGTGGTTCCTCGTGAGAGCGGTCCGATGAGTTCGTCCGTGATTCCGAGGTAGCCGTTGGGCTCGATCATCAGCGCCCACTCGCCGACCCTGGTCACACCGGCGAACAACCGGTCCCCGTCATGCGTGTCCCAGGCCTCGTATGCGGGCTCTTGCAGGTCGTCGACGCCGGTGACGCGACGCAGGTCCGTCGCGCCCATCTGCGTCAGCAGGGTGTCGGGAGTCAGCCCGCGGACCAGCGTGACGCAGTACGCCTCGGCCAGAGCGGGAAAGTGCTCGTCGAACCACAGATAGTCATGGGCAGTTGCTTCAGACATGGCGCAAGCATGGCAGTCGCCACTGACACCGCCTGGTGAGTGGCCCGGGCCGGATCACCGGACCGGGCCCTGCCGTGTCAGTCCTCGGTCGACGGCGCCGGTGCTACGTCGATCGGGCACGAGACACCCGTCCCGCCGATCCCGCAGTAATCCGCCGGGTTCTTGTCCAGATACGGCTGGCATACCACTTCTCTTTGCGCAGAATTAGTGACTCTTCGTAAAAGGGGTGGGAAGTGAACGAAGCGGCACCGGTGATCCCGGCTGTCTCGTACGCCCGTATCTCCGCCGATACGGCAAGGGACGGCCACGGCGTCGAGGACCAGCACAAGGTGAACGGGGAGACGGCGGCTCGTCTCGGCTGGACGATCGTGCACCGCTACACCGACAACGACATGTCGGCGGCCAAGGCAGCCGTGGTACGTCCGGACTTCGAGGCCATGGTGAAGGCGCTCAAGTTGGGACACATGCCGGACGGTCAACCGGTGCGCGGCGTCATCGTGGTCGCGGACGACCGACTTACGCGCCGGGCGGGCGACTACGAGCGGTTCGTGGACGCGCTCACGTACGAGGAGGGACGGCTCTACGCCGACGCCAAGGGGTCGAAGAACCTCTACAGCGAAGACGTGGAGTCCATGGGTCTCTTCGGCGTCGTCATCTCCAAGATGGAGGTGCGCAAGATGCAGCGGCGCGCGCGCCGCTCGCACCGTGCCCGCGCTGAGCTGGGCATCCCGGTGGGAGGGAAGCGCCCGTTCGGCTGGAGGGACGACAAGCTCACGCTGGAGCCCGAGGAGGCGGCGTGGCTGGCAGAGGCTGCCCGCGAGGTGATCGCGGGCAAGTCGCTCCACTCGATCCTGCGTGAGTGGCAGGAGGCCGGCGTCCGCACGATCAACGACAAGAAGTGGGCGAGCCGCTCCCTCAAGCTCGCGCTGTGGAACCCGCGGCTGTGCGGCTGGCGAAAGCACAACGGCGAGCTGGTGCGTGATGCCAACGGTGTGCCTATCGTGGGCCTCTGGGAGCCCATCATCACGCCCAAGGAGTGGATGGCTATCGACGCTGTCTTCTCGGCCCGCGTCGGCCCCAATGTGAGGGCTGATGGATCAGTTACGGACCACCGCACCCCGTCGTACCTGCTGACGGGAATCCTCCGATGCGGAAAGCCTGGCGAGGACGGGCAGATCTGCAACTCGCCCCTTCGGGCGACCGCACGAGCGGACCTCTCCGGGGGATACCTCTATCAGTGTCCCAGCAAAGAGATGGGCGGCTGCGGTGGTACTGGGCGCAACGGTGCCAAGGTTGATGAATTTCACGGAGGCCGTACTCGCCAAGCTGGAAGAGAGGGCGGTCAAGAAGACGCGTGCCGACGAGAAATGGGGAGGGGAGGAAGAACTGGACCGCCTGACGGGTAAGCAGCGCAAGCTGCTCCAGGCATGGCAGGAGGACCAGATCTCGGATGAGCTGTTCTTCCCGGAGAATCAGAAGATGGAAGCGCGCGTCAAGGAACTCCGCGCAGACAGGACACGCCACGTTCTGAGTCAGCAGCGGGCCGTTGAGGTCACCGGTGACGTACGCAAGCGCTGGACCTCGGGCAGGCTGGACCTGGCGCAGAAGCGTGCCCTGATCAGGGAAGCTCTGCACGCGGTAATCGTGCTGCCGGTGGGTGGCGGGGGACGTCGTCCGTTCAACCCTGATCTGCTGGTCCCGAAGTGGCGCGACTGACCGGGGAGCTGAAGCGGGAAGGGGCACTGCCATCTGGATGGTGCCCCTTCGTTCGGTGTGCGGCAGACCTGCGCGGCCGTGTGGGCCCTGGCAGCGCGACTAAGGGGGGCAATGGTCTCGGCCGGGCCGCGCAACAACATCGTGATCCACCCCGAAGACGCGCCTGATCTCCAGCCGCTGTCGGGCTGGGAGAACAGCGGCGGATGCTGCGGTCCGTCCGGAGACAGCGGACTCAACCGTGCCTGTCCCTGTGGCGCCCGGGTGGCCACGCTCGCCGCTGATTGTTACGGCCCCTACGAGCTGCATCTCGATGCGTTGCATGTCTATGCGTTCGGCCCGGACTGACCGAGCGACCGCTCGAAGGTCGCGCGCCTATGCTCCCTGCATGACTGACAGAGGACCCTCACCTGAGTGGTGGAATGCCCAACTCCCGCCGGAGCTCCGGGCGATCGGCATAGTTCAGCAGGCCATCGGCCAGATCGACGGTCTGGTGGACTACGTCACAGGCAGGCAGCCGATCGAGCCACGCGCGGTTGAGATTGCCTGTACCGAGTCCTTCATGGTCAATGTGCGGCTGGTGGCCGACTTCTTGTTCAAGAAGCGAGAGCCGAAAGATCTCCGTGCTGTAGATCTTGTACCGGGCTGGAAGGCTGACACCGAAGCCGGGAAGCGCATCGGTGAATGGTGGGATCTTGCAAGCAAGCACGTCATGCACCTGAGTAAGAAGCGCATTCCCGAAGACATCGGGACGATCCAGCCACTCACCGAAGCCGAGCAGCGACAGATGGCTGCCGACTGCCGTGAGGTGTACGAGTCCTTCCTGGCCCAGTACAGCGCAGTTAATTGAGGACTGCACCGGGCCTGTGGATCACTCGTCTCCAGGAGAATCGGCGATGCCAATGGGGCAGGCAACGCCCGTGCCGCCGATGCCGCAGTAGCCGTTAATGTTGCGGTCCAGGTACTGCTGGTGATGCGCCTCCGCAGGCCAGAACGTGCGGCCCTCCGCCGGGAGGATCTCCGTGGTGATCTCGCCGTACCCGGAGCCCGTGAGGACCTTCTGGTACGCCTCGCGGGAGGCCGCCACCGCTGCCGCCTGCTCGGGGGAGTGGGTGTAGATCGCCGAGCGGTACTGCGTACCGACGTCATTGCCCTGGCGGAAGCCCTGCGTCGGGTCGTGGGACTCCCAGAACAGCTTCAGCAGCTCGGCGTACGAGACGATCTTCGGGTCGAAGACGACGCGGACCGCCTCGGTGTGGCCGGTCAGGCCCGAGCAGACCTCTTCGTACGCGGGGTTCTCGGTGTAGCCGCCCTGGTAGCCGACGAGCGTCGTCCAGACGCCGTCCGTCTGCCAGAACTTGCGCTCGGCGCCCCAGAAACAGCCCAGCGCGAAGTCCGCGACCTCCAGACCCTCCGGGTACGGGCCCAGCAGCGGGTTGCCGAGGACCGTGTGGCGGGACGGGACGGTGAATTCGGGGGCGGGGCGGCCCTTCAGTGCCTCCTCGGGGGTGGGGAGCTGGGGGGTACGGCGGTGCAGGAACATGCGGCGGCTCCTCCGGGGGCTGGCGTTTACGGTCCGTACAACGCGGTGCGGGCGCCGGAGATTCCGGCGCCCGCACCGCGTACGTGACGGTCAGTTGCCGTTCGCCTCCACGACCCGCCGGGCGCTGTAGCCGCGGCATTGGACGTAGTACTTCTTCGGATCCCTGAAGTACGACCACGGGGCGTCGGCATCGAAATGGCCGTCGATCGCCCGGAACTGCTCCACCGCCTCCTCGTACCGGTCCTGCCAGTACAGCGTCCAGGCGAGCAGGTGGCGGGCCTGGAGGATCCGCCGGTCTCCGGGGTCGGCCGCCACGGCGGCGGCCACGTCGACGAGGCAGAGGTCCGCCGCGGCGATCAGCTCCGGGCTCTTGTAGTACACATCCTCATCCGTGTTCCGGTCGGCCCGCTCCTGCTTGAACGCGGCGTACAGCGGGAGCAGCGAGAGCAGCCGGCCGGGGGCGCCCTGCCGCGCCGCCTCGCGTGCGAAACACTCGGCCTGCGCGTGCGAGCCGGGCCACTTGTGGCACCAGTACCGGAGCACCGCGTCGTGGGCCGCGAGGTGGGGCGCCTCGCGCTCGACGACCTCCGCCCACAGGGCACGGCACTCGGTGGGCGTGTAGCCGAGGCCCAGGGCGCAGGGGATCTCGGCGACGTACGGACACGGGTCGTCGCCCGCCAGCGCCTGGGCCTCGTGGCATGCCTCGCGGGCCCTGACCATCACCTGGTGGAAGACGTAGGACTGCTCCCACGTGGGGCGCTGCGTCGGCTTCGTACCGTGGACCTGTGCGGCGACGCCGGTCAACGCACCGGCGTGCACGAGGGCCGCACCCGCGTCCTTCGGCCGCGCGGCGCGCCAGGCCAGCAGCCAGGCGTCGTCGGCCGCGGCCTCGTCCTGGAGGACGGCGGCGCGCCGGTAGCGCTCCTGCCAGTCCCGGCCCGCTTCGTCGAGGAAGGCGGCGCCCGCCCGCCAGTCGCCGGAGCGGACGGTGGCGCGTATCTCCTCGTCGCGCGGGTCGGGGGCGCAGGCCTCCGCGGTGTCGAGTTCGTCGGGCGGTACCAGGCCGAGTTCCGCGGTGGCCGCCGGCGGGCCGGGAGTGTTCTGCGCGGTCTGCGGCGGCTTCTTCCGGGCCTTTGCCCAGAGGTACCCGCACAGAGCGGCGGCCGACAGGAGCAGCAGGGGTGTCATGGAAAGTTCCGGTCCGGGTCGGAAGCGGGGACGGCGGTCAGGGGGTTGTGAGTTGCTGTCGGCGGGTTCACATGGGCGGGTCCAGGACTCACTCATGCACACTGGCTGGGAACGGTGAGCAGTTCGCGCAGCAACTTCGTGTCCGGGACATCCGCCACCGTCGCGTCCAGCGCCGCCGGGAGCATTTCCTCGTGGCCCCGTGGCAACTCCAGCGACGTGTCGTCGTCGATCCAGGACAGTCGCCAGCGGGCCCGCCCCTGCCGCACGTACTCGCTCTCGACCAGTTGCCTCAGCCCGTCGCGCAGCTTGGGCCTGGCGAACTCGCGGGCCGCGCGTCCGGTCGCCGCTCGGGCCTCGTCGGACTTGGGGAGGCGGTCGGCGATCTGCCACTGTGCGCCCGCGTCGAGCGCGTCGAGCGCGTCGGTCACCGAGCCGTCGCCGCCGGTCACCTCGGCGACCGCCGTTCTGAACTTCTGCGCCGACCACATCCCGTACGTCGTCATCGACTCGTGCACCAGGTCCGGCCAGTCGACGCGGCGCAGCCGCAGCATCTGAGGTGTCAGCACCTGCTCCTCGACAGCGGCCAGTGTGCGCCCGGTGTCGACGAGCAGGCCCAGGGCCGGTTCCACGGGCTCCGACGCGCGCCCGTCGTCCGGCAGCGCCTCGATCCGGGCGATACGTTCCGTGACCCACGGATGCGTGTAAGGGGCGGACGGTTCGAACGGCAGGGAGTCGCGCATCTCGTCCAGCTCGTCCTTGCGCGCGGCCAGCACATGCCGCAGACCGCCGAGGACCTGGCCGGGCGGGGGCAGCATCCCGGCCGCCACGCCGAGCGTGGCGTAGGTGTCCATGTAGTCCTCGTGCATGTCGCGGAGAACCTGGGTTTCGCGCAGTGCGGACGCGGTCACGTCACGGCCCGCGATCCGCACCGCGGCGGCGTCGGCCGCGAACTGCGCACAGCGGGTGTCGGACAGCGTGACGCGCCTGGAGAAATTGGCGTACCGCTGGTACAGCGCCGCCATCCTACGGAGCGAGGTACCGGCGTCGCTCGGGTCGATCTTCTTGGCCTTCCTGCCCTTGGCGAGCGCCTTGGCGGCCTTCTTCTCCTGGCGTGCCCGCTCCATGGCGACAGCCTTGCCCACCCACTCCTGGAAGTGGGTGATGGTGCGGGCGGTCTGGATCCGGCCGCGCGTGTTGATTGCGGTGAGGCGGGTGTCGGAGTTGGCGAAACGGATCATCTCGTGCGCGAGCACGGAACGCAGCTGGGCCTCGGACAAGCCGACCATCAGCGGCAGCCCGACGTGGAGCCGGCGTCGGACGGCGACCAGGCCGAGGAACCTGGTGTCCTCGACGGCCGAGGCGTTCACCTGGTCGGTGAGCACGATCTCGTCGGGTGTGCGGGTGCCGACCCGGTCGGCGAGGTCGCGGACCATGGCCCAGAGCCGGGGTTGCCGGGTCTCGTCGACGTGCAGTCCACGCACATCGTCGTTCTTCGGTATGCGCAGCACGAACATGCCTCGCACGATCGGGAGCGCCGGCAAGGAGGTGCGCGCGAGAACCATCACGGCGACGGGGATCCACGTCCAGCGGAACGCGGCCCAGTCGAGGACGCAGAGGACGGCGAGCAGGAGGATGCCCAGCAGGTAGAAGCCGGCGAACAGGGCAACGGCGCGCACGGCACGCAGAGTTGGGCTCATCGGACGGATTCCCCCACGGGAAGGGGACGGGAAGCGGTGGCGGTGGTGCGCGTGGGGAATCGGAGTATGTCGTCCCGCGGACGGGCGCGGCAACGCGATATGCGGGCAGCCCGGGACCGGGGCTCGCGGCGTGCCGGCCTGGCCATCGCCCGGAGAACGGGCGACGGGCGGCCGCCCCGGTGGTGTCACCGGTCCGCCGCCCCCGGCGTCACCGCTATGCCGCCCCCGGCGTCACCGGGCCGCTGCCCCGCCGGTGTCACCGGTTCGCCGTCGGGCAGCCATTCGCCGCCGGCAGCCGTCCGCTGTCGGGCGGTCGCCCGGGCAGCGCCTCGGCAGCGGGTGCCGGGGCTCGCGACTACCGCGGCAGCGCGTGGCGGGACTGCGCCGTTCGCCGACAGCGAGTGCCGGGCCCCGGGGCTCAGGACTACCGCGGCAGCGTCGCCGGGCTGCCGCCGTTCGCCTCGTAGCCGGCCACCGCCAGGGCCCGGTGGACCGTGTACTCGGCGGCCGGGTCGGGGCTCTGGGTCCACGGCAGCGCGCCCACATGGCCGTCGATGTGGACGAGCTGGTTCATCGCCTCCGACCAGCGCTCCATCCGGACCAGGAACAGCACCAGCAGATGGCGGACGTGCGCGAGCATCGGGTCGTCGGCGCGGGCCGCGTGCACCGCGAACAGGGCGCCCTCGACCGCCTTGGTCACCACCGCGCTCCGGTAGAAGCCCTGTACGAGATTGACCTCGGGCAGATGCTCGTACACCGCGAAGAGCGGCAGCGCGGCCAGCAGGGAGCCCTGCGGGGCGCGGGCGGCGGCCGTGGTGGCGAAGCGGTCGGCCTCCTCGCGGGAGCCGTGCCACTTCTCGCACCAGTAGTGCAGCGCGGCGATGTGCGCGCCCATGTGGGCCGGGGCCCGGTCGATCACCTTCGCCCAGAGCCGGTCGAACTCCTCGTGCGAGTAACCGAGTCCACGGGAGACCGCCAGCTCGACGAGGTACGGAACGGGGTCGCCCGGCGCCAGCAGCGCCGCCTCGCCGCAGACCGTACGGGCCTCCTCCAGAATGATCCGGAAGTCGTCCGTCCCCGCGGTCGACGAACGCCACGCCTGCTGCACCAGGAATTCGGCGTGCACCGCCGCACCGCCCGCGTCCTTCGGCGCATCGGCCCGCCACTTGCGCAGCCACGAACCACCGACACCGGGCTGCTGCGCCAGCTCCAGCGAGGCGGCGCCGGCGAACGCCTGCACCCGCTGCCACCGCACCTCGCCCTCCTTGGGCGTACCGGCCAGCAACTGCGAAGCCGCCCGCCAGTCCTGGGAGCGCTGCACGACATCGAGCACATCGAGAAGATCCTGGTCCGGGCCCGGCAGCCGGATGTCCAGCTCCTCCTGACGTACGAAGCCGTAGGTGTCCGGATCGGCGGCGTCCGGGGAACCGGGCGCGACCTGACGGATACCGCCGCGGCGGCGCAGCACGAAGGGGCCGATGACCGCGGCGAGCATGCACAGTGCGATCAGGAACCAGAGAATCTCCATGCCCCCATTGTCACCGGACGGCCCGGTAGCCCGGTGGGCGCCCTCGCGACGAACTACGCTCGGGCCCCATGAGCGACCAGCACAGCTTCGAGACTCTCGCGATCCACGCGGGAAACACCGCCGATCCCCTCACCGGCGCCGTTGTTCCGCCCATTTATCAGGTGTCCACGTACAAGCAGGACGGCGTGGGCGGACTGCGCGGCGGCTACGAGTACAGCCGCAGCGCCAACCCGACCCGTACCGCCCTGGAGGACAACCTCGCAGCCCTGGAGGGCGGCCGCCGCGGACTCGCCTTCGCCTCCGGCCTCGCCGCCGAGGACTGCCTGCTCCGTACGCTGCTCACCCCCGGCGACCATGTGGTCATCCCGAACGACGCCTACGGCGGCACGTTCCGGCTGTTCGCGAAGGTCGTCTCGCGGTGGGGCGTCGACTTCTCGGTCGCCGACACCTCGGACGTGACGGCGGTACGGGCGGCGATCACCCCGCGCACCAAGGCGATCTGGGTGGAGACCCCGTCCAATCCGCTGCTCGGTATCACCGACATCGCCGCGATCGCCGGTGTGGCCCGCGCGGCGGGTGCACGACTGGTCGTCGACAACACCTTCGCCAGCCCCTACCTCCAGCAGCCCCTCGCCCTGGGCGCCGACGTCGTGGTGCACTCCACAACGAAGTACATGGGTGGCCACTCGGACGTCGTCGGCGGTGCGCTGATCGTCAACGACCCGGAACTGGCCGAGGAGTTGGCGTACCACCAGAACGCGATGGGCGCGGTCGCCGGACCGTTCGACGCCTGGCTGGTGCTGCGCGGCATCAAGACCCTCGCGGTCCGCATGGACCGGCACAGCGAGAACGCCACGAAGATCGCCGATCTGCTGACCCGGCACCCCAAGGTCACCCAGGTCCTCTACCCGGGGCTGCCCGAGCACCCGGGCCACGAGGTCGCCGCCAAGCAGATGAAGGCCTTCGGCGGCATGGTGTCCTTCCGCGTCGTGGGCGGCGAGGACGCGGCGGTCCACGTCTGCAACCGGGCGAAGCTGTTCACCCTCGGTGAGTCCCTGGGCGGCGTCGAGTCCCTCGTGGAGCACCCGGGCCGCATGACGCACGCCTCGGCGGCCGGCTCCCCGCTGGAGGTGCCGGCCGACCTCGTCCGGCTCTCCGTCGGCATCGAGTCCGCCGACGACCTGATCGCCGATCTGACGCAGGCGCTCGGCTAGGGGCTCTCGGGGCCGAGCGGAAGCGGGCGGGCTCGATCGTTCGGGCCCGGCCGCCCTCGGCACTCTCAGACGCCGGCCTTCTCGTCGTCCAGCGACGCCCGGATCTGTTCGCGCAGTTCCGGGCTGTCGGTGTGCTCATGGACGGAGACCGCGTGCTCCGCCGCGGCCCTCACGACTTCTTCTTCCTCGCCGGAGATGGTGAGCGAGCAGTTCGTGACGCTCGGATACTTGCGGCAGTCGGCGACTTTCCTGGTCATCGCAGCCTCCTCGGCCGGTTCCCCGTGGCGCCTCGTTCCAGGATAGTTCGCCCCGGACCGGCCCTCACCAACTGTCCAGCGACGGCGTCGTCTCGGTGGGAGGCAGTTGCCACGGTTGCGCCTTCAGCGCCCACACCGTGAAGGCGACCACCGCGGCGAACGCCACCAGCAGCACCAGCCTGCGGGCGAAACGGCGCCGGTGCAGCAGTCGGCCGCCGCGCTCCGTCGCCCGCTGTGCCAGATCGGCGGGCACCTGCGGATGCCGGCCGTCCAGCATGCGCCGGACCTCGTCCTCGCGCCTGCTGCTGCGGCTCATGGCGCGATCCCCAGCGGCCGTTGCAACCCCCACCGCGCCGTGGGCCGGCGGGTGCCGCGCATCGTGGCCACCGAACGGTTGCAGATCGCCCGGATCCGCTCCACCGGAAGCCCGAGCAGCGCCGCGGCCTGCTCCTCCGCGACGCCCTCGTACAGCCGCAGCACGAGAACGAGACGCTCCTGCGGCGTCAGCCGGTCCAGCAGCCCGCCGCGCGGCCGGTGGTGCCGCCAGACCTCGTGGGCGAACCGGATGGCCAGCTCCCGCCGGGTGCGGTCGTACGGGTCCTCGCCGCGCAGCCGCCCCCACTGCGCGTACGTGCGTGCCAGCGCGGACGTGAGCATCCGCTGGGCCCGGGGGTTCGCTCCGGGCGGCTGCATGGGCTCGGCGGTCAGCAGCGTGGCCGTGTGCAGCAGTCGGCCGGCCGCGCCCGCCACGAAGGTCTCGAACTCCTGGGCGCGGCGCCGCTCCCGGCCCGCCTGGCGCTCTCGCACAGTCCTCATCCGAGCCGTTGCCGGGCTCCTGGTCAAGAGGCGTGCGCCCGACAGCCTGCGCAGCACCGTCAGGTGCTGCCGCTCCCGCTAGCCGGCCGGGGATGCCTGGGGCGAGGTCTGGCGGGCGGCCAGTGCCAGATTGAACCGGGTGAGCAGCGTGCAGAACGTCTCGCGCTCCTCGGCCGTCCAGTCGTCCGTCACCTGTGTCATGAGCTCGCGCCGGGATTCGCGGACCTCGTCCAGCCGTGCCTGGCCGCGCGGCGACAGCTGGAGCACGACGGCACGGCCGTCCTCCGGGTGCGAGGTGCGCTTGACCAGACCGGTGTCGACGAGGGGTGCGACCTGCCGGGTCACGGTCGAGGAGTCGATCCCCATGCCTGCGGCCAGTGCCTTGACGCCCATCGGGCCTTCCCGGTCCAGCCGGTTGAGCAGCAGATAGGCGGCCCGGTCCATGGAATTGCGCACCTGGCCGACACCGCCGAGGCGGGTCTGCTCGGCACGGCGGGCGAATACCGCGACCTGGTGCTGCAGCGCATCGAGGACGTGGTCGGAACCCGTGGGTTCGGGGGTGGCGCCCCCGGAAGGAGACGCAGCTGTCGTCATGTCCTGAGGGGGCATGGCCGGGGGCTCTCTTCGTGCGGTGTCGGATGGGTGGGGGACAGAGTACGCGGCCACGGGGCAACGCGTACCAGTGCTGCACAAACCTGTGGACAACGGCTCAGGACGGGACCGTACAAGGCGTCCGGCACCCTGCCGAGCTGCAAGACTTACGGTATGAATTTCTGTGCGCCCGGCCATTTTCCCCCACTGATCCTCGACGACATCCGCGGGGCGCAGAAGATGCTTTCCGGCGTGGCCAGAGTGACCGCCATGGAAGGCAGCCGCCACCTGACCGAGCTCGTGGGCGCGCCGGTCCACTTCAAGTGCGAGAACCTGCAACGGACCGGTTCGTTCAAACTGCGTGGTGCATATGTACGGATCGCGGGCCTGTCCCCGGTGGAGCGGGCGGCCGGAGTCGTAGCCGCCAGCGCCGGAAACCATGCGCAGGGTGTCGCACTCGCCTCTGCTCTGCTCGGCGTACGGTCGACGGTCTTCATGCCGGTCGGTGCGCCGCTGCCGAAAGTGGCCGCCACCCGCCAGTACGGGGCACAGGTCCGGCTGCACGGCCATGTCGTCGACGAGACGCTGGCCGCTGCCCAGGAGTACGCGCAGGAGACGGGTGCGGTCTTCATCCACCCCTTCGACCACCCCGACATCATCGCCGGCCAGGGCACGGTGGGCCTGGAGATCCTCGAACAGTGTCCCGAGGTGCGCACCATCGTCGTCGGGATCGGCGGCGGTGGTCTCGCCGCGGGTATCGCGGTGGCGGTCAAGGCGGTCCGGCCCGATGTGCGGATCGTCGGTGTGCAGGCGGCGGGCGCGGCCTGTTATCCGCCGTCGCTGGCCGCGGGGCACCCGGTGTCGATCGGCCCGCTGAACACGATGGCGGACGGCATCAAGGTGGGGCGCCCCGGTGATGTGCCGTTCGAGCTGGTCAGGGAGCTGGTCGACGAGGTCCGTACGGTCTCCGAGGACGAGTTGTCCAGTGCGCTGCTGCTCTGTCTGGAGCGGGCGAAGCTGGTGGTGGAACCGGCCGGTGCGAGCCCGGTCGCGGCGCTGCTGAGCGATCCGAAGTCGTTCCGCGGGCCGGTGGTCGCGCTGCTGTCGGGCGGCAATGTGGACCCGCTGCTGATGCAGCGCATCCTGACCCACGGCATGGTGGCGGCCGGCCGCTATCTGAGCCTGCGGCTGCGGCTGACCGACCGCCCCGGCGCGCTGGCCACGCTGCTGGCCGTGCTCTCGGTCGTCGACGCCAACGTCCTGGACATCGGCCATGTGCGGACCGATCCCCGGCTCGGGCTCACCGAGGTCGAGGTGGAGCTGCAGCTGGAGACGAAGGGGCCGGAGCACTGCGAGGAGGTCTCGGCGGCGCTGCACGACGCGGGCTATCTGGTGATGGGCTGAGCCTTGTGTGCCGCGAGGTGTCGCGGTCCGGGTGTCGCTGCTCCGGTCGCTGCTGATCCTGGTGGTCCTGCGCACACCGGCGGTGCGAAAGTGCCGGCGGGTCACGGTCCGGGGGACGCCGCACATGCGGGGAGCCTCCGGCCCGTCGGGCCGGAGGCTCCCCGCATCAGTGGTGCGGGATCAGCCGGTGTAAGGCTTCGCCGCGAGAATCTTCACGGTGGCCGTCTTGCCGTTCGGCAGCTCGTACTCGGCGTCCTCGCCCATCTTCTTGCCGTTCACGCCGGTGCCGAGCGGCGACTGCGGGGAGTACGTCTCGATGTTCGAGCTCGCGTACTCGCGCGAGGCGAGCAGGAAGGTCATCGTGTCGTCCGGGTCGCCGTCGAAGGCGATCGTCACAACCATGCCGGGCTCGACCACGCCGTCGTCGGCAGGTGCCTCGCCGACCTTCGCGTGCTCCAGGAGCTGGGTGAGCTGGCGCACCCGCAACTCCATCTTGCCCTGCTCCTCCTTGGCCGCGTGGTACCCGCCATTCTCCCGGAGGTCACCCTCCTCACGGGCCGCCGCGATCTTTACGGAGATTTCCGTGCGCGCGGGACCAGACAGGTACTCCAGCTCGGCCTTGAGCTGGTTGTACGCCTCCTGCGTGAGCCAGGTGACGTTTTCGCTGGTCTGGGTCACAGGGTGCTCCTCGTCGGTACTGGGAATACAAAGCATCGCCCTACCCGTAAGCATGTGCCTCCACGGGTGGGCGAAACCACGAGCCTAACAATTCCCCAGGAAAAGGGGGAGGAGGTAAACCGTCAGGACTGCATATGTGCAGGTCAGCGGCTACAACAGCGGTTCAGCGTCGGCGTGCGGCGGTCACTGTGCCGCCCCGCCGTCGTCGGTACAGCCCAGCAGCTCGACGTTGGTCGCCCTGGCTGTCGTGCGCAACGACAGGACGCGGTCGATACGGTCCGTGCGGTCGTCGAAGCGGAAGTCCTTGCGGGCCACGTCGCTGCCGTCCTCGTGCTGCGAGCGGAGCGTGCAGTAGCCCTTGGTGTCGGTGCCCTTGCGCACCTCCAGGTGCACATCGACCCGCTGGTCCGAGACGACCTTGAACTTGATCACCTCGGCGCTGATGCCCTGGCCGGCGACGTAGTCGTATCCGATCCAGCCGATCACGCCGAGAAGGGCGGCGCCCAGCACCGAACCGATGATCTTGAGTTTGCGGTCCGCGCTCTGGTCCGCGGAGCGGCCGTAGCGGTTGTCCGGAAGCGCTTCGCGCACCGCAGTCATGATCGTTCCTCCCGTGCCGGGGATCGAGGAATTTTCCGCCCCCCGGTTCGGTCACTATAGAAGCCTGCCACCCGCCACCCGACCGCCACCCCGGACCGACGTCCCTTCGGGACGACACCTCTTCATGGCGTCCAATCAACTCAACGAGGATCGAGTCTTGACTGAGCAGCTGCGACTGATGGCCGTTCACGCCCACCCCGACGACGAGTCGAGCAAGGGCGCGGCCACCATGGCCAAGTATGTGTCCGAGGGGGTGGACGTGCTGGTCGTGACCTGCACGGGAGGCGAGCGCGGCTCCATCCTCAACCCGAAGCTCCAGGGCGACGCGTACATCGAGGAGAACATCCACGAGGTGCGCAAGAAGGAGATGGACGAGGCCCGGGAGATCCTGGGCGTCGAGCAGGAGTGGCTCGGCTTCGTCGACTCGGGTCTGCCCGAGGGCGACCCGCTGCCGCCGCTGCCCGAGGGCTGCTTCGCGCTGGAGGACGAGGAGAAGGCCGCAGGGCGTCTCGTCCGCAGCATCCGTGCGTTCCGGCCGCAGGTCGTCACGACGTACGACGAGAACGGCGGGTACCCGCACCCTGACCACATCATGACCCACAAGATCACGATGATCGCGTTCGACGGCGCGTCGGACTCCGAGACGTTCCCCGAGTCGGAGTTCGGTCCGGCCTGGCAGCCGCAGAAGCTCTACTACAACCAGGGCTTCAACCGGCCGCGCACGGTGGCGCTCCATGAGGCGCTGCTGGCCCGTGGCCTGGAGTCCCCGTACGGCGAGTGGCTGAAGCGCTGGAAGGAGTTCGAGCGCGACGAACGCACGCTGACCACGCATGTTCCGTGCGCGGACTTCTTCGAGATCCGCGACAAGGCGCTGATCGCGCACGCGACGCAGATCGACCCCGACGGCGGCTGGTTCCGCGTTCCGATGGAGATCCAGAAGGAGGTCTGGCCGACCGAGGAGTACGAGCTGGCGAAGTCTCTCGTCGATACCTCCCTCCCCGAGAGCGACCTCTTCGCGGGCATCCGCGACAATGCCTGATATGTACGCGACCCAGGCACTGACCGACCTCGTTCCGCTTGCCGATGAGCTCGACAAGAACAAGGTGACCCCCGGCGTTCTCGGCTTCATCGTCTTCGCGGCGCTCGCCGCGGGCGTGTGGCTGCTGATGAAGTCCATGAACCGTCACATGGGCAAGGTCGACTTCGAGGAGGCCCCGGACCCGGAGGCGGCGTCCGGCGGCGCCGTTGCCGCGGGTGCGGGGTCCGCGAAGCGGAAGTAGGCGCGGGGCGGTACCGGGGCATCCGGTGGCCGCCCCGTTCGCCTGGCGCCGGACGGGGCGGTTGTGCCCGGCCGGGGTGGAAGACGTCCTCACACGCCGGACGGGCCGGTCATGGCCGGACAGGTACGCCCATGACCTCCCGTGCGTGGCGTGTGGGCGTCATGCCCAGGCGCCACGCCTGCCAGCCGTCCTCCAGGTCCACGCCGCGGTTCAGCACCACGGTGAACGCCTCCGCGCAGTCCTCCAGCTTGCTGTCGCGCGTCGGGTGGCCGGCCAGGAGCAGGTCGGCCAGTTCCTGCTGGGCCACCACCGTGCCCACCTCGCTGCCGCCCGGTGACGCGTACGGCAGCAGTGTGCAGCGCAGGAAGCGGGCCCAGTCCTCGCCCCGTTTGTCGCCGTAGGACTCGAACAGCTCGGCCGCCTCGCCGCACAGCTCCAGCGCCTGCGCGGCGCGGTTGTTGCCCGCGTCGATCAGGACCAGCTCCAGGCAGGTCCAGGCTTCGCCGTGGGCGACCCCGATGCGCCGGAAGTCGGCACGGGCGTCGACCAGGAGCTGGCGGGCGAAGCCGGAGTTGCGGAGGTTCCCGGTCTGGGCGGCCCGCTGGTCGCGGGTGACCCGGCCCGAGTGGTGCCGGGCGCACGCCAGCCCGTACGTGTCCCGCATCCGGGAGAACATCGTGCGCGCCCGCTCCAGCTGCCGCACCGCCTGGTCGGTGTCGCCGTTCTCCTCCAGTGCCTGGCCCAGGTAGTACAGCGTCCACGCCTCGCCGCGCGCGTCCTCGTTGTCGCGGTGGCGGGCCAGGGCCCGGTCCAGCTGCTCGACGGCCGGGGCCGGGTCGCCGTCCAGCAGCCGCGCGCGGGCCAGCTGGGTCAGCGCCCACGCCTCGCCGCGCTCGTCGCGGGTACGGCCGTACAGGTCCAGGGCCGTACGCAGCGCCTCCTCCGCCCGCTCCACGTCGCCCATCCGCAGCAGGGTCTGGCCCAGCTGGAACTGCGTCCACGCCTCGCCGTGCAGCGACTCGCCCTCCCGGTGCAGGGCCAGCGCGGTGTCCAGGAGACTCAGCGCCTCCGCGACATGGGCCCGGTCGCGTTCCACGGCGGCCAGGGCGTGCAGCGACCAGGCCCGGTCCTCGGCCTGCTCCTCGGAGGACTGCAGCTCGATCGCCTCGCGGAGCCGCGCCGACGCCTCGGTCAGATTGCCCTGGTGGTGCAGGGTGATGCCGAGCGAACAGAGCGCCAGCGCCGTACCCGCCTCGTTCTGCGCCTCGCGGTAGAGCCCGACGACCGACGACAGCGTGGTGCGGGCCTTGTCCAGCTCGCCGAGCTGACGGGCCGCGATGCCGGTACGCCACTGTACGGACCGCTCCAGCAGCCCCTTGTCCACGGCCTGCGTCAACTCGCTGATCTCGCCCAGCCGGTAGAGGTCGCCGCGCAGCAGGCAGTAGTCGCAGAGCGCGCCCAGCAGATCCAGTACGGCCCCCTGGTCGACGCCCTCCGCGTGCCGCAGCGCCGAGGTGATGAAACTCGACTCGTCGTCCAGCCAGCGCAGCGCCGAGTCCAGCGAACCGAACCCGTGCGAGCCGAACTGCCCGGCCCGGGTGGACATCTTGCCGTCCACCATGCGGATCACGGCGCCGGCCAGGTCCGCGTAGTTCCGGATCAGCCGCTCCTGGGCCGCGGTACGGTCCGCCGCCTCCTCCTCGTCCCGCAGCCGGGCCAGGGCGAAGCCCCGTACGAGATCGTGCAGCCGGTAGCGCGAGCCCCGCACATGGTCCAGGAGCCCGGCCCCCGCCAGCGCCGTCAGCAGCCGCTCGGCCTCCTGCTCGTCGGCCGAGAGCAGCGCGGCCGCCGCCGCGGCGCCCAGGCTGGCCCGCCCGGCCAGCGCGAGCCGCCGAAGCAGCCGCCGCGCCTGCTCGGACTGGTCGGTGTAGCGCAGCCACAGCGCCCGCTCGGCCGGTGCGACCGGGCCGTACGCGGCGAGATCGGTGGCGAGTGCGCTCCGGGTGCGTGGACCGAGCGAGGAGCCCGCTATGCGCAGCGCCAGCGGCAGCCCACCGCACAGCTCGACGACCGTGTCCGTCGACTGGGAGTCGTACGGCCCCTGCTCCTGCGCCTCGGCGGCCTCGCGCAGCAGCTCCTCCGCGCCCGCCGCGTCCAGTGCGCCGACCGGCAGCTGATGGACCCGGGCCGGGATGTCGGCGGGCAGCTCCAGGGGCTCGCGGGCGGTGACGAGGACGAGGCTGTCGGAACGCTCGGGGAGCAGCGTGCGGACCTGGGCGGCGTCGCCGGCGTCGTCGAGGACGATGGTCACCGGGGTGCCGGTCAGATGCTGGTGGTACAGCTCGCTCAGCCGCCGCACCTGCTGCTCGGCAGAGGCCCTTCCCCGAGTTCCCGACTCCGCTCGACCGGGGGAGACCCCCTCTCGGAACAGCAGCTGCTCGCGGGGCGCGCCCAGCCGGTTCAGCAGATGCAGCAGCGCGTCACGCGTCGGCAGCGGCGCCTGGCCGGCCACGTCGCCGCGCAGGTCCACCACGCAGGCGCCCCGGAACTGGTCCTTCAGGCTGTGCGCCGCCCGTACCGCGAGCGTGGTGCGCCCGGCGCCGGGCGCACCGTGCAGGACGACGACGGTCGGCTTGGTCTCCGTCGACGCACGGGCCTCCCGCACCCACTGCGCGATCTGCGCCAGCTCGGCCCGCCGCCCGGCGAACGGCCCCTCGGATGCGGGCAGATGGCCGAACGACTGCTCAAGGACCGCACGCATACGGGCCGCTGCGCTGCGGTCCCCGCCGCGCAGCGACGGGGCGGTGCGCGACTGCGCGGGGACCTTCTTCGCCGGTGTGCGCGACGAGGCGGTGAGCATCCGCTGCTGGTCGAGGAACGGGCGGATGCCCCGTACTTCCAGCGCCGCCAGCCACTGCAGCCGCAGCTGTTCGGCGCCGCCGGGCTGTCCGAGCGCACCTGCGTGCCGGTGGGCGGCGGGCCAGTGCGATGCGGTGATCCTGGCGACGGTCGCTGTGGCCCCCGCGACCGCGACGACGGCGCCCGCGCCGAGGGCCGGCCCCGCCGCCGTACCGAACGCAACATCGGCTCCGAAGGCCGCGACCGCGGCAACTCCCGTGACCAGTAGTGGAGTTCCCATGGCCGATCGGCTGAACCGCTGCGACAGCGGCTGCTGTCCGGCCTCCGCCGCGTCCAGCGCCTGGAGGTACGCGGCGTACTCGTCGGACGCCCCGGCCGCCAGGGAATCGAGCGCGGCCCGCCCGCGTGCCGTCAGCGCACCGGCGTCCGCGCGGCCACCCGACCGCCGTACCTCCTCCTCGACGGCGCGTACCAACAGCCGTTCGGCTTCGGCCCGATGGCTGTCCCGCATGTGCGTCCCCCTCCGGATACGACGATTGCAACTGCCCCTGCTGTCATCGCCGCCCAGTGTGCTGGGTACGGCGCGTCAGCGCGAGAGAGCGATGCGATCAACCGGGCCCAGGACGCCCTCGACATGGCCGCCGAAACCTGCGCGGCGATGGCCATGGGCGGGATGTGCGACCTGCTCGGCGGGGGTTTCGCCCGCTACTCGGTGGACCGGGAGTGGCACTTAAAGGACACTCATGGACACTTAGTCGAGAACAGTTCCTGACCCCTTGGACAACTGGGAGGGGTACGGCGAGCCTCTGCGCAACGAGAAGGGCGAAGTCGTCATGTGCGGCAAAGGGGTTGTGACGCCGGGCGAGTGGTTCAAGATCAAGGCGCTCATTTCCGAACGGACCGATGAACGGTGGGCGAGGGGGAAGCCGGAAGCCAAGTACCTGGGCACGGGGAGCTACCGATGTGGGCGGTTGCGGGACAAGAAGGGTACGGGCGAGCTTGAACCGTGTGGTGGCTCGATGAGTCACCGTGGCGGACGCTACCGGTGTGAGGTCCGGCAGACGCGGGGCAAGTCCATCTGCGAGGGAGTTGTGACCCTCGCCGACCGCATCGACCACGCGGTTGGACAGGCTTGGATCCACCACATCACGGCCCTTGAGCCCGGTGACCCGGTGGTCATCGAGATAGCCCGCCGGTGGCTCGCCTTCGCGGACCCCGAAACGCAGGCGAAGAAGGACGAGGCCCAGAAGGCCCTTGAGGCGGCCCAGCGGCGTGTGAAGAAGCTCGAAGACGACTTCTACGTGTACGGGAAGATGGACGAAGAGCGCTTCGAGGAACTGAGCGAAGGGCAGCGTGCCGTTATCGAGAGCACCACCGCCACCCTTGAGGCGTTGGACGCGGAGGCAGACCTCTCGCCCCTCACACAGGTCGGCACCCTGCGTGAGGCGTGGGAAGCGGCGGATATGGCGGACAAGCGGATGCTCCTGAAGTGCGCCCTTGGAAGGAAGGGCATCACGGTCCAGCCCGCCGCGCGGCAGGGGGACCACACCCCGATCTTGGAACGGCTTGAGTTCGACTGGCTGTCGAAGAAGGACGCCACCACCGAGAGGTGAGCTCGAAGCGCAAGGCCGGGCATCGGACCCGGCCTTGTTCATACTGAGCCGGCACCTCCGCCCCGTTTGTGTGCTGCCCCTGTGGCGCATGGGCGGGGCGGGGGAGGGTGCGCAAGGATGGGACCATGCCCAATCGACTCGCGCAGGCCACGTCCCCGTACCTCCTCCAGCACGCGGACAACCCCGTTGACTGGTGGCCGTGGGAGACCGACGCGTTCGAAGAAGCCCGGCGGCGCGACGTCCCCGTGTTCTTGAGCGTCGGCTACAGCGCCTGCCACTGGTGTCACGTCATGGCGCACGAGTCCTTCGAGGACGACGACGCCGCTGCGTACATGAACGAGCACTTCGTGTCCGTCAAAGTGGACCGTGAGGAGCGGCCCGACGTGGACGCCGTCTACATGGAGGCCGTGCAAGCCGCCACTGGGCAGGGCGGCTGGCCCATGTCCGTGTTCATGACGCCGGATGGCGAGCCCTTCTACTTCGGCACCTACTTCCCGCCCGAGGCTCGCCATGGCATGCCGTCCTTCCGTCAGGTGCTTGAAGGCGTGCACAACGCCTGGACGAGCCGACGGGACGAGGTGGGAGAAGTCGCGGGGAAGATCACTCGGGACCTTGCCGGGCGGGAGCTGAGCACTGGGGATGCCGGGATGCCCACCGAGGAGACTCAGGCCCTGGCCCTCCTCCAACTGACTCGGGACATCGATCCCGCGAGCGGCTGGTTCAAGGGAGACACCAAATTCCCGCCGTCGATGGTGATCGAGTTCCTGTTGCGCCACCACGCGCGGGCCGGTTCCGTGGCGGCGCTGGAGATGGCAGAAGGGCTGTGCGGCGCGATGGCTCGTTCGAGCCTGTACGACCAGGTGGGAGGCGGGTTCCACCGGTACGTACTCACGCCGAGGACTGGTGGCGCTTTGGTACCCCACTTCGAGAAGATGCTCTACGACAACGCGCTGCTCTGCCGGGTGTACGCACACCTGTGGCGGTCGACGGGCTCGGAACCGGCCCGCCGGGTCGCTCTGGAGACCGCCGACTTCATGGTGCGCGAGCTGCGCACGCCGGAGGGCGGTTTCGCCTCCGCGCTCGACGCCGACAGCGAGGACGGGGCCGGCCGGCATGTCGAGGGCGCGTACTACGTATGGACGCCCGAGCAGCTGAGGGAGGTCCTCGGCGATCAGGACGCGGCCTTCGCCGCCGAGCACTTCGGGGTGACGCAGGAGGGCACGTTCGAGGAGGGTGCCTCGGTCCTCCGGCTCGCGCGGACGGGCACCGTCGTGGACGCGGACCGGGCCGCCGACGTACGGGCCAAGCTGCTGGCCGCCCGTGAGCTGCGCCCTCGTCCCGGGCGGGACGACAAGGTGGTCGCCGCCTGGAACGGTCTGGCGATCGCCGCGCTCGCCGAGACGGGGGCGTACTTCGACCGGCCCGATCTGATCGAGCGCGCCACCGAGGCGGCGGATCTGCTGGTACGGGTGCACATGGGCGACGTGGCCCGGCTGACCCGTACGTCGAAGGACGGACGGACCGGCGGGCACGCCGGGGTCCTGGAGGACTACGGCGATGTCGCGGAGGGTTTCCTCGCCCTGGCCGCGGTCACCGGCGAGGGCGTCTGGCTGGAGTTCGCCGGCTTCCTGCTCGACATCGTGCTCCAGCACTTCACCGGCGAGGGCGGGCAGCTGTACGACACGGCGGACGACGCCGAGAAGCTCATCCGCCGCCCGCAGGACCCCACCGACAGCGCGACCCCGGCGGGCTGGACGGCGGCGGCCGGTGCGCTGCTCTCGTACGCCGCGTACACCGGCTCGGAGGCCCATCGCACCGCAGCGGAGGGGGCGTTGGGCGTGGTGCAGGCGCTCGGCCCGCGGGTTCCCCGGTTCATCGGCTGGGGGCTCGCCGTCGCCGAGGCGCTGCTCGACGGGCCGCGCGAGGTCGCGGTCGCCGGGCCGGTCGGCGGCGAACTGCACCGTACGGCGCTGCTGGGGCGGGCGCCCGGTGCGGTGGTGGCGGCGGGGGAGACGGCAGGGACGGAGTTCCCGCTGCTGGCGGACCGGCCGATGGTGGGCGATGCGCCGACGGCTTATGTGTGCAGGCACTTCGTCTGCGATGCGCCGACGACGGACCGGGAGGAGCTGGCGCGGAGCCTCGGATCAAGCCCGTCCGACGACTGAGTACGGAGCCATCCGGGGGCTGAGGGCGAAGCCCCGTCTAGCTAGATCTGTCCGTACTGCCAGCCGATCGCGACTGTCAGCCGGTCGCGAGGGCGGCCGATGCGTTGATGAGGGCGAGTTGGCCCGGGCTGGCTCTCCGGGTCCGGGCCTGTTCCACGAAACGGCCCAGCTCCGCGCGGACGGTGGCCGAGTCGATGCGCTTGATCACTGGCAGCGTGGCCTCGACGATCTGACAGGCGTCGTCGAGGCGGCCGAAACCGGCCAGGGCTGTCGCCTGCCGAACCGCCAAGCGGGCCTGGGAGTTGCTGTCCGCCGGGACGGCCGGCCGGCGCCGGCGTTCGGCGGCGAAAAGGTCGGCGGCCAGCTCGAAGCGACGGAGGCTGAGCATGCAGGACGCCTCGATGAGCCGAGGGTTGCCGTTCTCGGTGCGCGGGCCCCAGTGAGGGGTCCGGTCGCCGATGACCTCGGCGGCGTGGCTTCTGAACCGCTCCAGTGCCTCCCGGCAGGCCCCCGCATCGCCACGGCGCGCATGCCCCTGGGCCGCGCGGCGCGCGGCGTGCGCGCGGATCACCGGGTTGGCCGCCGGGTGCCCGGCGGCCTGGTCGGCGAATCCGATCGCCGCATGGGTGTCACCGCGGTGCTGGGCGATGAACGCCTTGCGGACCAGGGCATACGCGGCCACCGTTTCGTCCCCGCCGTGTGCGCCCCAGCGGACAGCGAGATTCGTCCAGCGCAGCGCCTCCGCGGGATTTCCCGCCTCTTGTGCCATCCACCCCGTGTATTCGGCGAACCTCGAGGCCAGCAGCCAGATCTCGGCGCGCTGCTCGCCAACGGCGTGCGGGCCGGCGTCCGTCAGGATCCGCGTGATCGACTTCATCGAAGCGGTGACGAACCTCGGTCCGGTGGATCTGCCGATGTCCTTCAGCTCCCACAGGACCCGCTCGTATCCGGCGACCACCGGGCCGGCCTCGACGACGCTCTCGGCCCGGGCGCCGCGGCGGCCGGCCCCGGCCAGCTCGACGAGTTCCCCGCCGGTGCCGAAGGCCGCGTCGCATGCCGCCGCCACAGCGGGCGTCGGGTTGCGCAACCCGCTCTCCAGATTGCAGATCTGCCCTTCGGACACGTTCGCACGCAGGGCGAACTCGCGCACGCTCCACCCTCGCCGTGCCCGGAGTGTGGCCAGGACGACGCCGAAGTCGCCCGGCGGCAGACGCGTGCTGGTCGATCTCCCTGCCGGGACCGTCCCTGCCGCGCTGTCCGCCGGATCCATACCCGCCAGCGTACGGAGCCTTGCGGCCGCTATTCAATCCCCGGCGAATAGCCACCGGGCGAGTACTGCGCCCCTAGGGTGAGCACGATCCCTGACGTCAAGGCTTGCCAGAGAGGGGGCAATTGTGCCGCGCATCTTTCTCAGCTTTCGCAAACCGGACTCCCGGTGGATGCGAAATCGCGTCTACCGCGCGCTGTCCGACCGCTTGGGTGCCGACGAGATCTTCAAGTCGGGCCGGTCGATACCGCCCGGGGCCGATTTCGCCGAGATCCTGCGGAGGCAGGCCGCCGAGTGCGAGCTCATGTGCGTACTGATCGGGCCAGGGTGGCTCGACGCGCGGAGCGAGGACGGGGTGCGGCTCCTGGACCGGGCTCACGACTGGGTCCGCCTGGAGATCGCGACAGCACTGCGGGCGGGAAACCGCGTCGTCCCGGTCCTTCTGGGGGACGCGACGATGCTGCCCGACGCCTCGGCGCTGCCGGCCGAGATCGCGGAGCTGGCGCGCCTGCAGTTCCTCCGCGTTCCGGAGACCCATCTGCCGGACGGGCTGGAGCACTTGGGCGACGCGGTGACCGCTCTCCTGTCCGATACCGATACCGATACCGATACCGATACCGACCCCGCTGTCGAACCCGGGCACGGCACGGAGCCGGCCGCCGATCCGGAGCCATCAATCACCATGACGGCCCATGTGTCCGGCGGCGGCAGCGCCTACCAGGCGGCCCGTGATCAGACGATCAGGCTGGCGTGAGGGGCGGACGATGAATCATCCCGGAACAGACGGTGTGCGTCGGATCGGGCCGTATGCGCTGCTCGGAAGAGAGCGCGCGGTCGGCGGGAGCGAAGTCTTCGCGGCCCGCACGGACGAGGGGCTCCTCTTCACGGTCACGGTCGTGGGGCCCGAGCTCGCCGGGGACCCGGGGTTCCGGGACCGGTTCCGAGCCGCCGTCGAGGCCGCACGGGCGCTGTCCGGTGCCTTCCTCGTACCGGTGGTGGATGCCGACGTCGACGCGCCGGTTCCCTGGCTGGCGACCCGGTTCACCGCCGGACTGCCGCTCCGGCGGGCGGTGGACCGGCACGGCCCGCTGTCCGAACCGGCTCTGCGGGTGCTCGCCGACGGCCTAGCCCAGGCGCTGGCCGTACTCCACGCGGCCGGGACGGTCCACGGCGAGGTGAGCCCGGACTCGGTGCTGCTGACCATGGACGGGCCCCGCATCACCGCCCTGGGGATGGTGGAGGCCACCGGCAGCCCGGCACCCTCACCGACGGACGACATGTTCGACCTCGGGTCGACCGTGCTGTTTGCCGCTTCCGGAGGCGAGCCGGACACGGGCGCACTGCCCGTGTCACTGCGCGACGTGATCGGCGGCTGCCTGTACCCGGAACCGCAGGACCGTCCCACCGCGGAGCAACTCGTCGCCTACCTGAGGCATCAGAACCTGCCGTCCCTGAAGGGCAGGTGGCTGTCCCCGGCGGTGACCGCCGACATGGCCGCAGCGACCGCGGCGGTGGGATCGGAGTCCGCCGGGGGCGGCGGCCGGGGCCCGCTTCCGCCGCCGGAGATCGCCGCCGGCGCGGGTGTCAGCCGCCGGAAGCTGATCATCGCTCTGGCCGGGGGCGCGGCCGTACTCGGCGGGACCGCGGCGGCACTCGCCCTCTCCGGCGACTCGTCACCAGCACCCGACGGCCGGGCCGGCGGGCCCGGGCCCACCGCGCGGCCGGCCTCTCCCTCGGGCGGGCGATCCACGTCCGCCCCCTCCGCGTCGCCGTCCTCGACGGACGGACCGCAACCGGTCGTGCTGGCCGGACCCGACGCCGTCAAGGCATGGTCGGAAGCCGGAAAGCACGCCCCCACCTGCCTGGAAGCGTCCGACAAGGTGGTCATGGTGGTCACGGACACGGCCACGTCCTTCCTGGACGCCGCGACCGGAAAATCCGCGTCCTCCCCGCTCAACACGACCAACCAGTTCGGCACAAGCATGGGCAACTACCCGACGGCGTACGGGGACGGAGTGTTCTACCTGCTCTGCGACACACCGAGTCAGTCAGGCGTGCTGGCGGCGTTCGACGCCGCCGGCGGGAAGGCGAAGTGGGCGACCACGCTTGCCGACGTCGATCCCGGTGGCGGCACGCATGCCGCGAGGTACGTGAGCAACTATGTGGCAGTCGCGGGGGACACGGTCTATGTATGCGGAACGGTACTCAAGATTGACGGGAAGTTCTCGGCCAAGGATCCGACCACCGGCTACATCCGTGCGTTCAACGCCACGACCGGCAAGAGACTGTGGCAGGTCAAGGGCACGGACATCAACAACGTGCTCGTGCCGCCCACGGGTTCTCATCTGCTGGCCGCCTCGGCCGTTCCGGGCAGGAAACCCGGCCGCGTCCAGATGATCGACGCCGGCAGGAAGGGCGCCCGCGGCTGGAAGGTGTCCGTCCCGCACTCCTCGTCCTACTTCACCACCGGCTGGCCGCTGACGTGCTACGCCGCAGGGCTGTTCCTGTTCGCCGGCGGCAACGGCAATACGCTGTTCGCCGTCGACGCGGCCACGGGCAGCGAGAAGTGGCATCAGCGCTTCGACGCGAAGAACGGGGACCAGGTCCAGATCGGCACCCCGTTCTCCAGCCTGGACGGCGCGACCGTCTACGTACCGGTCGGCAGCGACCTGGCCGCCCTGGCCACGGCCGACGGCACAATCCAGTGGGTCGCGGTGCTCGACGGCGCCAGCGACACAGGCACCACCAACGCGTTCAACGCCTCCGCCACGCTGGGTGGCAAGAACGCGCAGTGTTCGGCCGACACCGTCTTCGCCACCGACAGCGCCAAGACGCTGTGGGCCATCGACGCCGCCACCGGCAGGGCCCGGTGGAGATACAGGGACCCGGGGCAGCCGGACGTGGGGTTCCTGTGGACGGTGGGCGGCGACCACGCGTTCATCGCCTCCCACCTGACCATGACAGCCATCGCGGCCCACGGGCGGTAAGGGACAAGGAGAAGACATGGAGACGAGTGTGGAACTCGCCGGCCTGGCATCGGCAGCCGCGGCGCGCCTGATCGATCTGCTGGCGACGGACGGCTGGGGCGCGGTCAAGTCCTCGGTCCTGGCGCTGTGGCGGTCCGCGCACCCGGAGCGCGTCGAGGAGGAACTCACCGACGTACGCAGCGAGTTGCTTCAGGCGCAGCAGACGGGCGGCGGTGAGGAGCTCCAGGGGCTGTTGGTCGCCGAGTGGCAGGCGCGGATCATCCGGCTCATGGCCACGCGGCCGGAAGCTGTCGCAGAACTGCGCGCGCTGCTCGGCGGGGAACTGCGCGCTGCCGGAACCCCGGGACCGCAGATCACGGGCTCGATGACGCTGGAGGCACACGTTTCCGACGGCGACGCGTTCCTGGCCGGCCGGGACATGAACGTCACCAGGGGCGGACAGGCGTGACCGAACGCAGCACCGAGGCCTCGGCCCCCGACGGGCCGCCGCTCTGGCAGCCGAGACGGCAGGAGGCGCGTGTGACCGGCGGCGGCAGCGCCTTCATGGCCGGCCGCGACTTCCACGTCCACCTCGGCGACGAGGGGCGCAGAACCGTGGCCGGCCCCGGCGCCGATGACGTTCCGTGCCCGTACCCGGGCTTGGTCCCGTTCGACGAAGAGCACAAGCAGTGGTTCTACGGCCGTGAGCGCATGGTCCACCTCGTGTGCGAGCGGATGGACGCCCGGATGCGTGAGGGCGGCCCGCTGGTGCTGATCGGTCCTTCGGGGGCCGGGAAGTCGTCCCTGCTCGCGGCCGGGGTACTGCCGGCTCTGGACGACGGGCGGCTTCCGGTGGCGGGGTCGAGCACCTGGCCGCGCCTGGTGCTGACCCCGACGGCATCCCCGGCCCTGGCGCTGGCGGCGGCCGCCGGGCTCGACGCCGAGACCGCGCGGCGCACGGCACCGGCGTGGCGGGCCGATCCCGCACGGTGCCTGGCCGAGCTGCGTGAGATCACCGGATCCGGCGATCCGGCGCCCGGCGGGGAGCCCCCCTCCGCGGGCCTGGTCGTCGTGGTCGACCAGTTCGAGGAGATCTTCACGGCCTGCGGCGACGAGACCGAACGGCAGTGGCTCATCGACGTGCTCGACCGTTTGGCCCGGCCCACGGGCGGTGCGGTCGTGGTGCTGGGAGTACGCGCGGACTTCTATGCCGCGTGCACGGCGCATCCGCAGCTCCGGGCGGCGCTCAGGGCCGGACCGGTCCTGCTGGAGCCGATGACGGAGGGCGAACTCAAGGACGCGATCCGCCGCCCGGCCGGCAGCGTGGGACTCGACGTCGAAGACGGCCTGGTCGAGGTGCTGCTGACGGAGCTGGGTACGGTCGGCGGCCCTCTCGGGGCGAGCACCACGGGCCGGCTGCCGCTGCTCGCCCACGCGCTGCGGGCCACCTGGCAGCAGCGCAACGGCTACACGCTCACCGTGGACGGGTACCGCGTCACCGGCGGCATCCAGGGCGCCATCGCCAACACGGCGAACAGGCTCTACGACACCCTGCCGCCGCCCTGCCAGGAGGCCGCACGGTGGGTGTTCCTGCGGCTCGTCATCGTGGGGCGCGACGCCGACGACAGCCGCCGGCGCGTCCGGTACGAGGAGCTGCTGCGTCACGCGCCGGACCGGGATGCGGCCGTCAGGGTCCTGGACGACTTCACCAGCGGCCGGCTGCTGACCCGGGACCAGGACACGGTGGTGATGACCCATGAGGTGCTCATCCGTGCCTGGCCCCGGCTGCGGGACTGGATCGAGCACGACCGCACCGGGAACCTCGTACGACAGGATCTGCAGGACGCGGCCGAGCTCTGGGAAGGTGCCGGCCGGGAGGCAGCCGCGCTGTACCGCGGCAACCGCCTGGAGGCCGCCCTCACCTGGGCCGAAACGCACGGGCCGGAACTCAGCGGCGTCGCCCGGGCCTTTCTGGCAGCCGCCCGCCACCACCAGCGGCGCGGGCAACGGCTCCGGCGCGCCGCGGTCGCCACCATCACCGCCCTGGCCGTGGTCGCCTCGCTGGCCGCGACGTTCGCCTTCCGGCAGGAGGCCCGCGCCCGGGACGCCGCCACCAAGGCCCTGCACTCCCGCGACCAGGCGATCAACGCCGCCGTCACCTCCGCGTCCGTGCAACTCGGCCCGACCGACCCCTCGCTGTCCGCCCAACTCGCCCTCACCGCCTATCGGATGGACCCGAGCCCGGATGCGGCGTCCCGGCTCATCACGACCCAGAACACCCCGCTGGCCACCCGGCTTCCCGGTCCGCGCGGTGTGGTGCACACCGTGGCCTACAGCCCCGACGGGCACATGCTGGCGGCCGGGAACATCGACCAGAACCTCGTCCGGCTGTGGGACGTCTCCGATCCCGGCCGTCCGGTGGCGCTGGGCCGACCCGTGCCCGTGGACCGTTCCGTCAATTCGATCCTGTCGCTCGCGTTCAGCCCGGACGGCCAGGTGCTGGCCATCGGCGGTCACACCAGCCACAACGGCGACGAGGGTTCCGGCGGATTCGTCGACCTGTGGAGTCTGACCAGCCCCAGCCACCCCGTCCTGCTGGGCCGGCTGAAGAGTCCCGGCATTCAAAGCTGGGACGCCAGGTACGCCATCGAATCGCTGGCGTTCAGTCCTGACGGCCGCACCCTGGCCGCCGTATCGTACGCCGGACTCGTCAGCCTGTGGAACGTCACCCACCCCGACGACGTCAAGCCCGCGAAAGCGCCCCTGGACCTCGACTGCCCCGACGCCTTCTCCCGGCGCGTCGCGTTCAGCCCCGACGGGCGCACCTTGGCCGCCGCATGCGACGACGACGCCGGCACCATCAGCCTGTGGAACACCACCGACCCGGCCCAACCCGTCCGCGGCCGTTCCCTGAAGACCGGGTATCGCGTCAGAACCCTGGCGTTCAGCCCCGACGGCCGCACCCTGGCCGCCGGATCCAACGACGGCAAGGTCCACCTGTGGAAGGTCGCCGACCCCGGCCACCCCACCCCGCTGGGCAAGCCGCTGACGGGTCCCGCCCAGCCCGTCATGTCGGTTGCGTTCAGCCCCGACGGTCACACCCTGGCGGCCGGCAGCGCCGACCACACCATCCATCTGTGGAACATCACCCGCTCCGGGCCCATCGGCCCTCTCGGCCGGCCGTTGACCGGTCCCGGCGACGCTGTCACCGACGTGGTGTTCAGCCCCGACAGCCGCACCCTCGCCGCCGGGAACGCCGACGGCAACGTCGATCTGTGGAGTCTGCCGCCGACCCGGATCATCGGCGCCGGCGGCAATGTGGCATCCGTGGCGTTCAGCCCCGACGGGCGCACCCTGGCCGCGGGAAACCAGAACAGCACCGTCTCTCTGTGGAACACCGCCGACCCCAACAATCCCGCTCCCCGCGGTGATCCGCTCACCGGACCCAAGGACCCGGTCGACGCCGTGGCGTTCAGCCCGGACGGCCGCACCCTGGCCGCAGGCGACGCCGACGGCAAGGTCCACCTGTGGAACACCGCCGACCCCAGCCACCCCGTTCCCCTCCCCGAGACCCTCACCGGGGCGAACGGGCTCATCTTCTCCCTGGCGTTCAGCCCCGACGGCAACACCCTGGCCGCAGCCGGCGACAACAAGCTCGGCAGCATCGCCCTGTGGGACGTCAGCGACCCCGCAAAGCCCGCCACCCAGCCCGGCATCTCCAATTCACACACGCAGTCCGTCATGTCCCTGGCGTTCAGCCCCGACGGCACGATGCTGGCGGCCGGCGGCGACGGCAGTAACGGCAAGGTCGGACTGTGGAGTACGACGGACCAGGGGGTCCGCATCGGGGAGCCGATCTCCCAGCCGGCCGCGACCAGCACCTGGGTGGCGTTCAGCCCGGACGGCCGCACGCTCGCCACCGGGAACAGCCGCGGCACCGTCACCCTGTGGAACACCACCGACCCCAACCACCTGACGCGCAGGGGCAGTCCCCTGACTGTGCCCGGCGGCAGCCTGTGGTCGGTGGTGTTCAGCCCGGACGGGCACACCCTCGCGGCAGCCGGCCACACCGACAACGGCACCATCAACCTGTGGAACGTCACCGATCCCGACCACCCCACCGCCATCGGCCGGCCGCTGACCGTGGATACCGGATACGTCGCCGTTCTGGCGTTCAGCCCCGACGGCCACACTCTGGCTGCCACCACCGACGACGGCGTGGCCACGCTCTGGGACCTGAAGGTCGAGTCCGCCATCAGCCGCATCTGCGCCGGGAGCTCCGGCGCCCTGAGCCAGCAGCAATGGAAGCGATACGTTGTCCAACTGCCGTACGACCCACCCTGTGTGACCACCTAGCCAGGGCCTGTACGGCGGATCTTCGCGGATCGGCCCGCGGCGTCCGGTGCGGTGCATCGCAACGCGAAGGATCGTCCTCGTACTGGACGTACTTGGACGACTCCGACAACGCAGCGAGGTGCCGTGCCGGGCGTCGCGGGCCCGCGAAGATCCGCCGGACAGGCCCTACAGCGTCAGCCCGCCTTCGAGCGTATCCAGTGCCTGGTTGATCATCGCGATCAGGTCGCCCTCCTGACCGTGCTCGCCCCAGTACAGCGTCACCTCGCGCAGCGCCCCCAGCACCGCCGCGATGAACACCCTGACCTCCAGGTCGTCGGGGCTGCGGCCGCTGCGGTCGGCGAGCGTCCGGGCCAGCACCTTCGCCGTGTCCGACATGGTCTCCGTCATCCGCGCCCGGATGGCGGGGACCTCCACCATCAGCCGGGTGCGCTGCCGCAGCTCCTCCTCCTCGCTCGCGAGGAACGCCGTCAGCGCCTCGGCCATGATGAACCGCAGCGACTCCAGCGGCGGTTCGTCGGCCGGCCGGTTGCGCAGCTCGGCCTCCATGATCGGGTCGTACTCGTCGGTGAGGACGATGTCCTCCTTGGTCGCGAAGTACCGGAAGACGGTGCTCGGCGACACCTCGGCCGCCTCCGCGATCTGCTCGATCGTTGTCGCGTCGTACCCCTGCTCGGAGATCAGCCGATAGGTCGCCCGACGGATCGCGATCCTGGTCTTGAGCTTCTTCCGCTCGCGCAACCCAAGTGGGGGCGGCGTTGCGGGGGCGGAAACGGAAGGGGGACGAGAGGTGGCGGCCATGGTCGCCATTGTCAGGCATCGGCGGGCGCGGGGGCCACGTCCGTCCGCTCCCGCGACGGGGTGGGGAGGTTCGTCAGGAACGCCCCGACCAGCAGCGCCCGGGCGCGCCGAACAGCGACGGCAGCACGGCCGGCGCGAGCGGCATCACGAGCGCCGCGCCGATGCCCATCACACAGCGGGCGGTCGCGACGGCGGGCACGGCGTCGGCGAGCGAGCCGATGAGCGAGCCGATCAGAAAGATGCCGAGGCCGGTGATGAGCATCCGCGATGGCCAGTGAGATCTCCCCTGCTCGAACGAAGCTGAGAGCTTGGGGAACGGTCACCGAGCAGCCCGGCCGGGAGCATCAGAGCGGCGAAGACCACGACGTATGCGTCGGCCATCCACTGCTGCTCGCCGGTGGTCGCGCCGAGCTGTTCGGCCATGGTCGGCAGCGCCACGTTGAGGATCGTCATGTCGAATCCGAGGACGAGCATGCTCGCGACCAGCGCGCCCAGGGCCCACCAGCGTCGGTTCATGGGAAAACTCCTTCGAGAGTCGCAGTCAAGTGAAAGTAACTCTCAAAAGAGTGTGAGTGTCAATGTGTGTCGCCTGTCCGGGCCCAGGAATGACGAATGGCCGCGGCTTTCAAGCCACGGCCATTGCGGGGAGGAGATGGAAGGGGGTGCTCAGCCGTGGTTGTAGGCCACCAGTGAGATGCCGACGTAGTGCACGACGAAGGCCGCCAGGGTCAGTGAATGGAAGACCTCATGGAAGCCGAACCAGCGCGGTGACGGATTGGGCCGCTTGATGCCGTAGATGACACCGCCGGCGCTGTAGAGCAGCCCGCCGACGACGACCAGCACCAGCACCGCGATCCCGCCGGTCCGCATGAAGTCCGGCAGGAAGAAGACCGCGGCCCAGCCCATCGCTATGTAGCAGGGCGTGTACAGCCAGCGCGGGGCGCCGACCCAGAACACCCGGAAGGCTATGCCCGCGGTTGCCGCCGCCCAGACCGCCCACAGGAGCGGCGTCCCGGTCGACTCGGGGAGCAGGAGCAGGGTCAGTGGGGTGTAGGTGCCCGCGATGATCAGGAAAATATTGGCGTGGTCGAGCCGGCGGAGCACCGCCTCGCCGCGCGGACCCCAGGTGCCGCGGTGGTAGAGCGCGCTCACGCCGAACAGCAGGCACGCGGTCAGGACGTAGATGCCGCAGGCGATCCGGCCACGGACGCTGTCCGTCAGCGCGATCAGCACGATCCCCGCGACGATCACGGCGGGAAACATTCCGGCGTGCAGCCAGCCGCGCATCCGTGGTTTCACCGGGACGGCGTCGGACTCGGCTGTTTCCAGCCCGGCTGGCTCGGGCGCGGCGGCGGCAGCAGTCATTCCCGCATCGTACCTACGCAACCGTAGGTAACGAATGCGAGTGGCAATGCTCACGTGGGCGGCCCCCTGGACATATGGGTGATTCGGTCGGATGATCAAATGAGTGCGTTCGGCACCGGATGAGCGGCTACGAAGCATCCGGGTCGCGGCCCCCACGGGGCAACTACCAAACAGACACCCTCACCAAGGAGCGATCGTGGCGCGCGACATCGCGGCTCCCCTCACTGCCCCCACCAACCACCAGGAGCTCGTTTCCTGGGTGAATGAGATCGCAGACATCACCCAGCCGGACCGGGTGGTCTGGTGCGACGGTTCCGAGGCCGAGTACGAGCGCCTGTGCGGGGAGCTCGTGGCCAAGGGCACGTTCACGAAGCTGGACGAGATCAAGCGCCCGAACTCCTACTACGCCGCGTCCGACCCCAGTGACGTCGCGCGCGTCGAGGACCGCACCTTCATCTGCTCCGAGAAGGAGGAGGACGCGGGCCCGACGAACCACTGGAAGGCCCCCGCCGAGATGCGGGCCATCTTTACGGGGGAAGAGGGAAACAGCTTCACCGGTGAGAAGGGTGTCTTCCGCGGCTCCATGCGCGGTCGCACGATGTACGTCGTCCCGTTCTGCATGGGCCCCGTCGGCTCCCCGCTCTCCGCGATCGGCGTCGAGATCACCGACTCCGCGTACGTCGCCGTCTCGATGCGCACCATGACGCGCATGGGACAGGCCGTCCTCGACGAGCTCGGCACCGACGGCTTCTTCGTCAAGGCCGTCCACACGCTGGGCGCGCCCCTGGAGGAGGGCCAGGAAGACGTTCCGTGGCCGTGCAACACCACCAAGTACATTTCGCACTTCCCCGAGGACCGCGAGATCTGGTCGTACGGTTCCGGCTACGGCGGCAACGCCCTGCTCGGCAAGAAGTGCTACGCGCTGCGCATCGCCTCGGTGATGGCCCGCGACGAGGGCTGGCTCGCCGAGCACATGCTGATCCTCAAGCTCACGCCGCCGCAGGGTGAGGCGCAGGTTCCCACGTACATCGCCGCCGCGTTCCCGAGCGCCTGCGGCAAGACCAACCTCGCCATGCTGGAGCCCACGATCTCCGGCTGGACCGTCGAGACCATCGGCGACGACATCGCCTGGATGCGGTTCGGAGAGGACGGCCGCCTCTACGCGATCAACCCCGAGGCCGGTTTCTTCGGCGTCGCGCCCGGCACCGGTGAGCACACCAACGCCAACGCCATGAAGACCATGTGGGGCAACTCCGTCTTCACCAACGTCGCGCTCACCGACGACGGCGACGTGTGGTGGGAGGGCATGACCGAGACCGCCCCCGCCCACCTCACGGACTGGAAGGGCAACGACTGGACGCCCGCGTCCGACACGCCCGCCGCCCACCCCAACGCCCGCTTCACCGTCCCGGCCGGCCAGTGCCCGATCATCGCGCCCGAGTGGGAGGACCCGAAGGGCGTGCCGATCTCGGCCATCCTCTTCGGTGGCCGCCGCGCCTCGGCCGTACCGCTGGTCACCGAGTCCTTCAACTGGCAGCACGGTGTCTTCCTCGGAGCCAACGTCGCCTCCGAGAAGACCGCCGCCGCCGAGGGCAAGGTCGGCGAGCTGCGCCGCGACCCGTTCGCCATGCTGCCGTTCTGCGGCTACAACATGGGCGACTACATGAACCACTGGATCAAGGTCGGCGCGGACAAGCCGGACCAGTCGAAGCTCCCGAAGATCTACTACGTGAACTGGTTCCGCAAGAACGACGCGGGCAAGTTCGTGTGGCCCGGCTTCGGCGAGAACAGCCGCGTCCTGAAGTGGATCGTCGAGCGCCTGGAGGGCAGGGCCGAGGGCGTCGAGACGCCGATCGGCATCCTGCCCGCCAAGGGCGCCCTGGACACCGATGGCCTGGACCTCTCCGACTCCGACCTGGACTTCCTGCTCGACGTCGACAAGGAAGTCTGGCGCGAGGAGGCGGGGCTGATTCCTGAGCACCTCAACACCTTCGGTGACCACACACCGAAGGAACTGTGGGACGAGTACCGCGCGCTGGTCCAGCGCCTGGGCTGACGCCCCCGGGCGCACCCCGCGCGGCCGGGCGCCCCCACACACTCCGCGGCCGGGTCTCCGGACATCCGCCCTGACCTGTGGGGTCAATGACCCGCCGCGGTACGGCCCCCGGAATCCCCTTATCGGGACACTGTTGGTTGATTCGGGGGTCCGCTTCGCCCCGTCGAGCTTCGGCTCGGCGGGGCGAAGTGCTGCGAACTCGGGCGGCGACCTGCGCGGCGCATCGACGGCTCCGGCGACGGTACGGGTCCGCAACCGGCAACGGGTGGCACCCGGTCCACGCGCCTCGGCGGCCCGTGGACCGGGGCCGTCAGAGGGCGCCGACCAGTCGCGAGGGGGCGGCGGGGGCGGTGGCGGCGGCGACCGCCGCCGTGTGGGCGTCCATGCGCTCGGCCGCGAGAATCGCGACGGCCGTGTCGGCGCGGGACGCGGCCACCACCAGTGCGCGGCCCGCGAGGGCATGGGCGCGGCGGTGCAGCGCGAGTGCGGGTGCATCGGTTCGACCGGCGTGCCGGGCGGGCGGCGCGCCGCGCAGCCTGGCCACCTGCTCGGCGATGCGGTCGCCCGCCGCGCCGAGGTCCAGCTCGTCGGTGACCGCGAGAAGTGCGGCCAGGTGTCCGGCGAGCTGGATGTCCAGCTCTTCCTCGCGGGAACGGTGCGGGAAGTCGGCGGCGTGGTCGGCCGGTGTGTGGACCGATTTGGTGCGGATCGGTTCGTACATGGATGGCCTCCTGGTGTTGCAGTGGAACCATCCTACATTGGATTCAGTCTAAAGTTATCTGCAATCGATGCCGGGGTGGAGGGGGACCGGCCGCCCGCTAAGGCTGGCCGTATCCGTCCAGGAAGTGCGCGATCCGGGTCACCGCGTCCGTCAGGTCCTCGGTCGAGGGCAGCGTCACGACACGGAAGTGATCGGGCTCCGGCCAGTTGAACCCGGTACCGTGCACGACCATGATCTTCTCGGCCCGCAGCAGGTCGAGGACCATCTGCCGGTCGTCCTTGATCTTGTAGACCTTGGGGTCGAGGCGCGGGAAGAGATACAGCGCCCCCTTCGGCTTCACGCAGGTCACGCCGGGGATCTGGGTCAGCAGGTCGTACGCGACATCCCGCTGCTCCAGGATCCGCCCGCCCGGCAGCACCAGATCGTTGATCGACTGCCGCCCGCCGAGCGCGCTGGCCACGGCGTGCTGCGACGGCATATTGGCGCACAGCCGCATATTGGCGAGGATCGTCAGCCCCTCGATGTACGAGGAGGCGTGCGCCTTCGGACCGCAGACCGCCATCCACCCCGAGCGATATCCGGCCACCCGGTAGTTCTTGGAGAGTCCGTTGAAGGTGAGCACCATCAGATCGGGCGCGATCGTCGCGGTCGGGGTGTGCGTCGCTCCGTCGTACAGGATCCGGTCGTAGATCTCGTCGGAGCAGACGACCAGATTGTGGCGCCGGGCGATCTCCGTCAGCCCGCGCAGCATCTCGTCGTCGTACACCGCACCCGTCGGATTGTTCGGGTTGATGATCACGAGCGCCTTGGTGCGGTCGGTGATCTTCCGCTCGATGTCGGCGAGGTCCGGCATCCAGTCGGCCTGCTCATCGCACCGGTAGTGCACGGCCGTACCGCCGGCCAGCGACACCGAGGCGGTCCACAGCGGATAGTCCGGAGCCGGTACGAGGACCTCGTCGCCGTCGTCCAGCAGCGCCTGCATGGACATCTGGATCAGCTCGGAGACGCCGTTGCCCAGGTAGATGTCCTCGACGTCGAGGTCGATCCCCTTGGTCTGGTAGTGCTGCATCACCGCCCGCCGCGCGGACAGCAGCCCCTTCGCATCGCCGTAACCGTGCGCCCCGGAGAGGTTGCGCAGTATGTCTTCGAGAATCTCGGGCGGGCACTCGAACCCGAACGCGGCAGGGTTGCCGGTGTTCAGCTTGAGGATGCGGTGACCGGCTGCTTCCAGCCGCATCGCCTCCTCGAGCACGGGGCCCCGGATTTCGTAACAGACATTGGCGAGCTTCGTGGACTGGATGACCTGCATGTCTGGGAGCTTACGACTGCGTTTCACGCGCCGCCCGGGCTTTCGCCTCCGGTTGCCCCACTCGGGTAACCCCGGCGCCCCGCTTCGTCTTCCATAGCCATGCACCCACCGTCCCCGAACCGTGGGAACGCCGGTCCGGGACGGGTCGGGGCTTGGAATGGGCCGGAGTGGGGGCGTGACGGACGCGGACGGGTGAGATGCGCCACGTGAGCGGCAGTGTTCGGGGCGTGAGGGGCGTGAGGGGCGTGAGGGGCGCTGGGGGGTGTGAGGGGCGCGTCCCTCACGTCACTCCGGCAGCCGTGTGCCCCGGGGGAGGTGGATGCCGAAGGCGGCTGCCAGTACCCGGAGCACCTCGGCGCCGTCCGTCAGCTCCCGTTCCTCGCGGGTGCCGTCGTTCGCCTTGACCACGAGTGTGCGGCCGGTGAGGGACAGGTGGGCGTCCGGGGTGGTGCGCTGGACGTACACCTGGTGCTGGAACGGGGAGCGCGGGTTGGTCGCGATGTGCCAGTTGATGACCTCGTAGTCCGGCGCCTCGAACGGTTCCAGCGTGAAGGCGTACTGGGCCTCCCACCTCCCGTCGGCGGTCTGCGCCTGGAGCTCCCACTGCTCCAGCGGCCCGTCGTGCGGGGTGTTCACGAGCCGGTGGCGGCGCGGGGCGTCGTGCAGCTCCGCGTCCGCGGCCAGCGGGATCGGCTCCAGCAGCGCGCCGGAGGCGCCGAAGCCGACATCGGCCAGATACGGGGTCGGCTCGCCCGGCACCTCGGCCCGCATCAGCATGTGGGTGCGCGGCCGTACGTCCCCGGGCCCGGCCCCCAGCACGACCCGTGCGCAGAGCAGCGTGATCCTGAACCCGAGCGCGGTCAGCGCGGCGGCGAGCAGGGTGTTCTGCTCGTAGCAGTACCCGCCGCGCCCACCCCGTACGAGCTTCGCCTCCAGGTCCGCGAGCGCGAGCGAGGGCGCGTTGCCCAGAACGGGGTCCAGGTTCTCGAACGTGATGCCCAGTGCGTGGGCGCGGTGCACGGAGCGCAGTACCTCCCCGGTCGGCCGGCGCTCCCCGGTCCAGCCGATGCGGGCGAGATAGGCGTCGAGGTCGAGGCCGGGGGAGCTGCGGTGGCCGTGGTCGGCTTCGCGGTCGGATGTCATGCGCCGACCGTACGCAATCGGGTGGGTCACAGTGCCAGCAGGTCGACCACGCCCGTCGTGCTCTCGTTGCCGCGCCCGTCCGCGAGAAGGCGTTCCATCAAGGCCAGGTAAGGAGTGAGGAGTTCGGCGCTGACGCCCTGTTCTTCGGCCGTGCGCAGCAGGGTGGCGTTGCCCGCGACCTGCATGGCGAGGTTGGACACCACCCCGCGCGTGTAGTCCCCGTCGGCCAGTTGGGCGGCGGCCGCGTGCACGGAGGACGTCATGGCGACGAGCCAGTCGGCGAGCAGCGGGGCGAAGGCCGTCGGCTCGATGTTCTCCTTGCGGATCAGGGCGAACGCGTGCGAAACCCCGGCGAACATCCCGTTCATCGCACTCAGCAGCGCCACGTCGTGCAGGGCGGCGAAGCCGGCGTCCTCGCCGACGTAGGAGGTGCCGGCCGGTACGGCCAGGGTGTCGCGGTGGGTGTCGAAGAGGGCGCGGGAGCCGCTGTAGAAGACATGGGCGCCGGAGCCCGGGGCGCCGATCATCGGCGGGACCGCCATGATCCCGCCGTCCACGAAGCGGGCCCCGCGCTCGCGGGCCCGGACGGCGCGGGCGCGGGCCTGGGCGGGCGTGGAGGTGGTGAGGTCGACCAGGTCCTTGCCGGCCAGGTCGACGCCGGTCAGGGCCTCGTCGACCGAGGCGTCGTCGAGCAGGCAGACCACGACCAGCCTGCCGGCCGCCACCGCCTCTGCAGCGGACCCGGCGACGGCCGCCCCTTCGGCGGCGAGCGGCTCGGCCCTGCCGGGGCTGCGGTTCCAGACGGTGAGCGGATGCCCGGCGGCGAGCCAGGTGCGGGCGAGCGCGGTACCCATGGCACCGAGCCCGAGGAGAGTGAGCGGCGACTTCTCAATGGCGTTGTCGGTCATGCCGATTAGGCTTGTCGCAGGCCCGGAAGTGATCAAGTACGCACTTCGAAGTGGGTGGTTACCGCCGGGTGAGCGAGCAGGTGGGAGGGGTGGGCCATGGGTACCGTACGGAGGCCGGGGGCGTACGTCTGCGGGATCGACGCGGCGATGGATGTGATCGGCGGCAAGTGGAAGGTGCTGATCCTCTGGGCGCTCAATGAACAGGTGTGCCGCTTCGGCGAGCTGCGCAGGATGGTCCCCGGGGTGACGGAGAAGGTGCTCACGTCACACCTGCGGGAGCTGGAGGAGGACGGCATCGTGCACCGCGCGGTGCATGCGGAGGTGCCTCCACGCGTCGAGTATTCGCTGACCCCGCTGGGTGTCGGACTCAACGAGGCGCTGGGGCCGCTCGGCGCGTGGGGAAGGGAGAACATCCTTCAGGCCGCGGCGCCGCCCCGGCCGTGATGAATCAGGCCCGGGCGCGTCCCTATGTCTCGCGGGCCGCCATCAGCCGTTCCACGGCCTGTTCCAGTTCGACGATGCGGTCGGCGAGGTCGGCCCGGCCGGGGCTGTCGGCGTCTCGTAGCAGGAGTTCCGCCTGGGCGAGTTGGCCGGCGACCTCGGCGAGCCGGTCGGGCGCTTTTGGAGGTGCCGGGTGTTCCGCGGAGTCCGCAGGGTCCGCGTGGGTCGTACCGTACGACGGCTCGGTGGATGCGCGAGCCGGGTCGGGAGCGGTCGACGGGATCCCGGGCCGGCCGCCGTCGGCCGTCAGGAGGCGCTTCAACTGCTCGGCCTGGTCGACGAGTTGGCGTTTCTTGCGGTGCAGGTCGAGGAAGACGTTGACCTTGGTCCGCAGCAGCCAGGGGTCGAACGGCTTGATCAGGAAATCGGCGGCGCCGACCGTGTAGCCGCGGTAGGCGTAGTTCGGATCGACTGCGGCACCGGTCAGCAGGATGATCGGGACGTCCTTCGTCTGGTCGAGTCCCTTGATGTTGGCGGCGGTCTCGAAGCCGTTCATGCCCGGCATCATCACGTCGATGAGCACGACCGCGAACTCCTGGCGCAGCATCGCCTTGAGGGCTTCCTCGCCCGATTGTGCGCGGACCACTTGGGCCAGCGAGCCGAGCACGGCTTCGAGGGCGACCAGATTCTCCTCCATGTCGTCGACGATGAGGATGCTGGAGGTCTCCGACGCTTCGTCCCGTGTCGCCGTCATGATGGCCGCCCTGTCGCGTCGTTGTCGTCGTCCCTGTCGGTGGGGGTGCTGTCGTCGTCCTGGTCGGGGAGGATGTCGCTCCGGTCCCGGTCCGTGGAGCGGGTGTTGTCGGAGGGGCCGGGCCGCGGCTCCGGCGAAGTGCACTGCGGGTCGAGGAGCCGGCAGATCACGGACAGCAGGCGGTCGACGTCCACCGGCTTGGGGACGTAGTCGTTCGCGCCGCTCTCGATGGCTTTCTCGCGGTCACCGGGCATGGCCTTCGCGGTGAGCGCGATGACCGGCAGGTCCGCGAAACGAGGTGTGCGGCGGATCGCCGCGATCATCTCGTACCCATCCATTTCGGGCATCATGATGTCCATCAGCACCAGTGATACGTCAGGTGTCCGGTCGAGGACCTCAAGGCCCTCACGGCCGTTCTCCGCGTACTTGACGCTGATGCCGACGCGGCCCAGCACATGCGTCAGTGCGAAGACGTTCCGGATGTCGTCGTCGACGATGAGGATGCGACGGCCGGCCAGCACGCCGGCGGCGCGGCCGCTCAGCCAGTCCTTGAGCCGGGTCGTCTCCGGCCAGCTGACGCCGTCGTCGCCGCTGTCGGGCCGGGTTCCGGTGCCGGACAAGGAATCCTGGGTGCTGAGCGCATCGGCCTGCTCGGCTCCGGGCCGGGCCGCGGGCCTGCCGACCAGGCGGGTGGGTCCGGCGATGGCCCGGGGGGCGCCGCTCGCGGGACGCGGTTCGACCGCGGGGACGGCGTCGGAGGGCGGACTTGTGTAGTGCGCGGGGACGAAGAGGGTGAAGGTGGAGCCGACGTCCGGCTCGCTCTCGGCGATGATCCGGCCGCCGAGCAGGCCCGCCATTTCCCGGCTGATGGAGAGGCCGAGCCCGGTGCCGCCGTATTTGCGGTTGGTGGTGCCGTCGGACTGCTGGAACGCCTCGAAGATCGCGTCGAGCTTCTCCGGCGGGATACCGATTCCGGTGTCCTTGACGCTCATGGCGATGACGGCGTCGGCGTTGCGCAGCGTCTCCTCCTCGAAGTCCGAGGGCGTCGCGCGTTCGACGAGCAGTTGCACTCCGCCGGACGAGGTGAACTTCATCGCGTTGGAGAGGAGGTTGCGGAGGATCTGCTGGAGACGCTGCTCGTCGGAGAAGAGTTCGAGGGGTACGTCCTCGCCTACCTCGATGTCGAAGGACAGGCCGCGGTCCCGGGAGAGCGGCTGGAACGTCGCCCGTACGTAGTCGAGCAGCTTGATCAGCGGCAGCGTCTTGGGATGCACATCCATCCGGCCTGCTTCGATCTTCGACAGATCGAGGATGTCGTTGATCAGTTGCAGCAGGTCGGAGCCCGCCCGGTGGATGGTGACGGCGAACTCCACCTCCTGTGGGGAGAGGTGGCCGTCGGGGTTGTCGGCGAGCAGCCGGGACAGCACGAGGAGCGAGTTGAGAGGGGTGCGCAACTCGTGCGACATGTTTGCCAGGAATTCCGACTTGTACTGGGAGGACGTGGCCAGCAGTGCCGCCTTCTCCTCCAGCTCGGCGTTGGTGAGCTGCAACTCGTCGGAGCGCTTGCGCAGTTCGGCGGTGAGGCGCTGGGATTCCGAGAGGAGCGACTCGGTACGGGAGTTGGCGATGATGGTGTTGATGGAGACACCGATGGTGTTCACGAACTGGTCGACAAAAGCGAGGTGGACCTCGCTGAAGCGGCTGAACGAGGCCAGTTCGATGACTCCGAGCACCCGGTCCTCGAAGAGGATCGGCAGGATGACGACGCTGGCCGGGGGCGCGGCGCCGAGGCCGGAACTGATGGTGATGTATTCCGTGGGAACCGCCTCGATGAGGATCCGCCGTTTCTCCGTGGCGGCCTGGGTGATCAGACCCCAGCCAGGGGTGTCGAGGCTCATCCGGGTGCGCCGGCGGCGGCCTTCGGGCTGTCCGGTGCCGTAACCGGCCAGGAGCTCGAGGTCCTCGTCGGATGCCGCACCAGCCTGGGCCAGGAAGAACGCGCCGTACTGGGCGTTCACCAGAGGGGTCAGCTCGCGCAGGATCAGGTCGGCGACCTCGACCAGGTCGCGGTGGCCCTGCATGAGTCCGGCGATACGGGTCAGGTTGGACTCCAGCCAGTCCTTGGCGCGGGTGGTCTCACGGAGGTTCGCCACCATGAGGTTGATGTTGTTCTTCAGGGCGGCGACCTCGCCCTGGGCCTCCACCGAGATGGAGCCGGACATGTCACCCTGCGTGACGGCGCTGGCGACCTCGGCGATCGCGCGCACCTGGGTGGTCAGGTTCAGTGCCAGCTCATTGACGCTGGTGGTCAGGCCCTTCCATGTCCCGTAGACGCCCTCCACCCGGGCCTGGCCGCCCAGCTGCCCCTCGCTGCCCACCTCGCGGGCCACTCGTGTCACCTCGGAGGCGAACGCGGAGAGCGTGTCGACCATCGTGTTGATCGTGGACTTGAGTTCCAGGATCTCGCCGCGCGCGTCGACGTCGATCTTCTTCGACAGGTCACCCTCCGCGACGGCGGTGGCGACCTGGGCGATGTTGCGGACCTGGGAGGTGAGGTTGTCGGCCATGAAGTTGACGTTGTCGGTGAGGTTCTTCCAGACCCCCGAGACGCCGTGGACCTGGGCCTGGCCGCCGAGTCGCCCCTCGGTGCCGACCTCGCGGGCCACCCTGGTCACCTCGTCCGCGAACGCCCGCAGCTGCTGGACCATCGTGTTGACGGTGTCCTTCAGCTCCAGGATCTCGCCGCGCGCGTCGACGTCGATCTTCTTCGACAGGTCGCCGTTGGCGACGGCGGTGGTCACCTGGGCGATGTTGCGGACCTGAGAGGTCAGATTGAGCGCCATGCGGTTGACGTTGTCCGTGAGGTCCTTCCAGACCCCGGAAGCGCCCCTGACCTGCGCCTGACCGCCCAGGTTGCCCTCGGTGCCGACCTCGCGGGCGACCCGGGTGACCTCGTCGGCGAAGGCGGAGAGCTGGTCGACCATGGTGTTGATCGTCGACTTCAGCTCCAGGATCTCCCCCTTGGCCTCCACGGTGATCGTCTTGCCGAGGTCGCCCTCGGCGACGGCGGTGGCGACCTGGGCGATGTTGCGGACCTGGGAGGTGAGGTTGTCGGCCATGAAGTTGACGTTGTCGGTGAGGTCCTTCCAGACCCCGGACACGCCCCTGACGTGGGCGCGGCCGCCGAGCTGGCCCTCGGTGCCGACCTCGCGGGCGACCCGGGTGACCTCGTCGGCGAAGGCGGAGAGCTGGTCGACCATGGTGTTGATCGTCGACTTCAGCTGCAGGATCTCGCCCCGCGCGTCCACGGTGATCTTCTGACTGAGGTCGCCGTTGGCGACCGCGGTGGTCACCTGGGCGATGTTGCGGACCTGGGACGTCAGGTTGGACGCCATGAAGTTGACGTTGTCGGTGAGGTCCTTCCAGACCCCGGACACGCCCCTGACCTGGGCACGGCCGCCGAGCTGGCCCTCGGTGCCGACCTCGCGGGCGACCCTGGTCACCTCGTCGGCGAACGCCCGCAGCTGGTCGACCATGGTGTTGACCGTGAGCTTCAGCTCCAGCAGCTCGCCGGTGGCTTCGACCGTCACCTGCTGTGTCAGGTCGCCGCGCGCCACCGCCGTCGTCACGACCGCGATGTCCCGCACCTGCGCCGTAAGCCGGGACGCCATCGTATTGACCGCCTCGGTCACATGGAGCCAGTCGCCCGACAGTCCCTGCGCCTTCGCCCGGCCGCCGAGACGGCCCTCGGTGCCGACCTCGCGGGCGACCCGGGTCACCTCACCGGTGAAGAGGGAGAGCTGGTCCACCATGCGGTTCACACCGATGCCCAGGCGCCGCAGGTCGCCGCGGAGCTGGCGGCTTCCGTCGTGCAGATCGACGTGCTGGGTCAGATCGCCGTCCGCGACGGCGTCGAGCACCCGGGTGGCCTTCGCGACGGGCACCACCAGCGCTTCGAGCACCGTATTGGCGGCCTCGATGTTCGTCGTCCAGGTCCCCGAGCCGGGACTCGCCGAGATCCGCTCGTCCAGCCGTCCCTGCCGGATGATCTCGTGGCGTACCCGCTGGAGCTCCGAGGCGAGATGCGCGTTCCGCGCGACGATCTGCTGGAACACCCCGGCCATTTCGGCCGGCACCCCGTCCGGCAGGGTGGCTCCGCCCCGTCCCTCCGAGTCCTCCACTCGCGCCGTGAAGTCACCGTCGCACAGGGCCTTCATCGCGGCGAGCAACGGGCGCAGATCACTCGTACGAACCCACTGTCCGTCTTCTTCCGTGCCGGGCCGGGCCGGGGTCAGTGCCATGGAAACACCCTCCGCCCAAGATCCATCGGTGCTCACCAGAGGTTCATGTGGTCACGCATGTCATAGTATAAAGCGCACGAAAGTACTCTTTCTCGTGCGTATTTGGTGCATACGGGAGGAATAGTGATCCCGTTGTCCGTACACGCGAGCCAGTCCGTGTCCAGGAAGGGGCTGCCGGCGAACCAGCTGGCGGCCGCCCGGGCGCGGGAATTCGTGTGTGCGGCGCTCCATGGGTGGACGACGGACCTCGCGGACGGGCACGGGGGAGAGGCGTCGCCCACCGATGCGGCTCCCGACGCGGGCGCGGTCCCTGCTCCGGTGCCGGTCCCCGAGGAGATCGAGGGGCTCGTCGACGACGCCGTCCTGCTCGTCAGCGAACTGGTCACCAATGCCGTCATGTACGCCGGCACCGATATCGACGTGGTCTGCCGCCTGGAGCGGAACCCGGCCACCCGGGTGGGTGTCGTCGTGGAGGTCGTGGACCGTCACCCCTCCAGAGGGGTACGCGGCGGAGTGGACACCCGGCACGGCGAGCCCGGCTACGGCCTCCAGCTGGTGAACGCGCTCTCGGAGTCCTGGGGGGTGACCTACCGGCGGGCGGAGAAGAGGGTCTGGTTCCGGCTGGAGGTCGCGGAGAGACAGACACCTGCGACAGATCCGGCCTCCTCCGGGCCCGGTACCACCGAGCCCGGCAGCGACGCACGGTCCCATGACGCAGGGACCCCCGCACATCCGGCGCATGCCCACGGGTACGCCCCCGAGTGGGCCGACCGCGGCGGCCCGTCGTTCCTCGCCGAGACCAGCGAACTCCTGGCGGGCCAGCTCGACGAGGCCATGGTCACCGCGCTCGCGGCCCAGATGCTCGTACCCCGTCTCGCGGACTGGTGCGGCATCTGGCTCAGCACGCCGGGGAGGGGCCTGCAACTGTCCCGGGTCTGGCACGCCGACGAGCAGCGCATCGCTCCGCTCCGCGAGGAACTGGAACGGATTCCGCCGCCCGCCGCGCTCCGTAGCGGGGGTACCCCCTGGCCGTGGCCGGAGAGTGCCGGCGCCGACCGTGCGGGCGGGTCGGCGTTCGCCTTCCCGCTTGTCGTCCGCGACACCGACCAGGGCGTACTGCTGCTCGGCCGGGCCGGGCAGCCGCAGATGACCGACACCGTGGTGCGGATGGTGCAGGACGTGGCCCGCCGGGTCGCGCAGGCCGTGTTCACCGCCCGCCAGTACACCCGGCAGCGCAGGATCAGCACCGCGCTCCAGCGCAGGCAGCTGCCGGCGACGCTGGCCAGGATCGCCGGCGTCGACACGGCGATCGTCTACGAGCCGCACGGCGAGGGCCAGACCGTCGGCGGCGACTTCTACGACATCTTCCCGATGGGTGAGGACCGCTGGTGCTTCCTGCTCGGGGACGTGCAGGGAAAGGACCCGGAGGCGATGTCCGTCACCGGCCTGGCCCGGCACCTGGTGAGGCTGCTGGCGCGCGAGGGCCATGGCGTTGAGTCGGTGCTCGGCCGGCTGAACGTCGCCATGGCGGAAGACAGCGCCGAGGCATTCGCCCTCGGCGCCGAGCAGACGGGCTCCCGCTTCCTGAGCCTGCTGTACGGGGAGTTGATGGTCGACCCGGGCGTGGCCGGAGCCCGCTGCACGGTCGCCAGCGCAGGTCATCCCCCGCCGCTGCACATGTTCGCCGACGGCAGGGTGGAACCGGCCTCCGAACCCCAGATGCTGCTCGGCATCGATGAGGGCGCCGAATTCCGGGCCGGCACCTTCCGCCTCGCGCCCGGCGAGACATTGTTGTGTGTGACCGACGGCGTCACCGAACGCCGCTGCGGCAACTGGCAGTTGGACGACAACGATGGCCTGGCCGACGTGCTCCGGCAAGGTATGGGGCTGGGCGCGAAGGCACTTGCGGAGCACGTACGGCGCGCGGCGCACGACTTCGGGGTGGGGCCGGTCGAGGACGACCTCTCGGTCATGGTGCTGCAAGCGGTGGCGGGGGACTTCGGTGAGCGGCGGACTCGAACGTCGACCCGGGCGGACAAGGCCTGATACCGGCGGCCGGACGCAATCCGGGTGCGGCGGCGAACCGCGCTCCGGCACACTGCGCTGGTGAACGCAGCCCCATACCCGTCGCCGCAGGTGCGGGCCCTGAGCCATGTCGGGTCCCGGTCCGCGGGCAGGCCGCTCGACCCCACCCTGCCCCTGACGCTGAACTTCCATCCCGACCGAATGGCGGGCGGCCGGCCGATCCTGGTCCGGCTGGCCGAGGACGGTGTCTACCGCTCGCAGTTCGTCACAGGCACCAGCAACGGCGGGCTGACCGCGCATCCGGGCGGTGACCGGTGGCGCTGGGAGAGCCGGATCTTCGACGGCGCGTATGACGGCGCTCCCGCCGAACAGCGGCCGGTGTACGGGGCGTTGAACTTCCGACGCAGAGCCGTCGGCGCGGCACCGAGGTTCGGGTCCTCGCACTTCCGGCTGACCGCGGAGACACTCCCGCGTGCCACGTTCTGCTACCCGGACAGCGCTGCCGAGCCGACGGACTTCGGCGTCGCGTCCGGTATGCACCTCATCGAGCTGGCCGAGGCCGACGACCGGGACGCGATCGACGACTACATCGAGGCGCAGATCCATGGCCCGGTCGTCCTCGACCGCCATGTCGAAGCCCTGGTGCTGGACCCCAGCTACCGGTTCACACCCGTCGAGGCGGCGGCTCGCCGGCTCCCCTGCCGTACGGAGTGGCACGCCGGATTCCGGCTGACCGTCGAGCAGTTGCGGCGCCACCCCGGCTACCGGGGTGCGGAGTCCGTCGATCTCGGCGCCGAGATCGCACAGGACGGCATGCTCGACCCCCGCATCGTCGGAGATGCCGCCCGCACCGGCCGGTACGAACTGCAGTCGCTCAAGATGGTCTGGCACTGCCTGGCCCGCTTCGGCGCACCGCCGCATCCGACCCGACCGATCCGGGCACAGAATGTCGGGTCCGCCGGGGTGCGTGCTTCCTAACGTGAGTGCTCGTAAGGGAAGGAGTCCGGGGTGCTGGAACGGCTGAACCAGGCCATGGAGCACATCGAGTGCCGCCTCGACCAGCGGATCGACGCGGCCGGGCCGGCGCGGATCGCGCTGACGTCGGAGTACCACTTCCGGCGGATGTTCTCGGCGTTGGCCGGGATGCCCCTGTCGGAATACATCCGGCGCCGGCGGCTGACGCTCGCGGGTGCCGAGGTGCTGGCAGGGGAGCGGACGCTGCTGGAGATCGCGGTGCGCTACGGCTACACCTCGGGGGAGGCGTTCGCGCGGGCGTTTCGGGCCATGCACGGCGTCGGCCCCGGCGAGGCCAGACGGACCGGTGCGGCTCTGCGGTCCCAGCCCCGGATGTCCTTCCACCTCGTGGTCGAAGGGAGCAGCAGCATGCGGTACCGGATCGTGGAGAAGGAGGAGTTCCGTGTGGTCGGGAAGAAGGCGCGGGTTCCGCTTGTGCACGAGGGGGTGAACCCGGCCATCGCCGAGTTCATCCGGGGCATCGGACAGGAGACGGTGCGGCGCATCGCGGAACTGTCCGACCAGGAACCGGAGGGGATCGTCTCGGTGAGCGACAACCTCGCCGACAGCCGGGCGGAGGGGACCGAACTCGACTACTACCACGCCGTGGTGACCGGCGGGGCCGTGCCCGAGGACCTGGACGCACTGGTGGTCCCGGCGGGCACCTGGGCCGTCTTCGAGAACTCCGGGCCCTTTCCGCAGGCACTTCAGTACCTGTGGCGGGATGTGTTCACCCGGTGGTTCCCGTCCAATCCGTACCGGAGCAGGCCCGGTCCCGAGATCCTGCGCACCCGGGTGTCGCAGGGCGCCGCGCAGGCCGAAGCGGAGCTCTGGATCCCGGTGGAGCGGACCACGGCCTGAGGCCGGGGGCTCGGCCCGGACGCCTTGAGGCCGAGGGGCCTGAGACCCGATGGCTTGAAACCGCCCCTTGTGGGGGCCCCTGCCGTGCGCCAACATGCGCATGTCAAACCGAAGGAACTTCGGTAGCAGGGGCCGCTTGGGCCCTGCACAGGTCACTGGAGGGGACCCCCACATGAAGAAGCCTCTCGTCGGCGCGCTCTTCACCGTTCTGCTGCTCGGGGCGGGAATCGCACCCGCGACCGCGGTTGCCGGCCACGACGTGGCAGCGGCCGGCACCGTCAAGACGAAGCTCACGCCCAAGGCGGTCAACTTCGCCGGGACCGTCGCGCTCAGCAACTGTTCCGGCTCCGTCGTCCGTACGCCCGGCTCCCAGCCCACCGACCCCGCGCTCGTGCTCTCCAACGGGCACTGCATGGAGTCGGGATTCCCGGGGCCGGGAGAGGTCGTGTTCGACCAGCCGTCCACCCGTAGCTTCACCCTGCTGAACGCCTCGGGCAGCGGAGTCGGCACCCTGCGGGCGAGCAAGATCGCATACGGGACGATGACCGACACCGACATATCGGTGTACCAACTCACCCGCACCTATGCCCAGATCGAGAGCAGCTACGGCATCAAGGCGCTGGAGCTCAACACCGCGCACCCGGTCCAGGGCACCGCGATCACGGTGGTCTCCGGCTACTGGAAGCGCACGTACGCCTGCAATGTGGACGGTTTCGTCTACCGCCTCAAGGAGGGCGAGTGGACCTGGAAGGACTCGGTCCGCTACACCTCCGCCTGCCAGACCATCGGCGGTACATCCGGCTCCCCGGTGATCGACAACGCGACCGGCAAGGTCGTCGCCGTCAACAACACCGGCAACGAGGACGGGCAGCAGTGCACGGACAACAACCCGTGCGAGGTCGACGAGAGCGGCAATGTGACGGTGCGCCAGGGCATCAACTACGCCCAGGAGACCTACGGCATCGTGCCGTGCATCGGCGCCGGCAACAAGTTCGACCTCAACCGGCCGGGATGTGCCCTGCCCAAGCCGTGAGTTAGACCGACCGGCACATGGGGGGCGGCGTCGCGGGGCTGGGCACGCACACCTGCGGCGTTGTCGTCGGTCAACAACTCCCCCATAGCCCTGAAGGCATGGGGGGACCCCCTTCGCGTTGCCTCCCTCCTGCGCCTTGCAGCTGCACGCGCCCAGCCCCGCTCCTTCTCCCACCCCCCATGTGCCGGTCGGTCCTGGTGAGCCACGCCGCCGCCGCGATGCCGACCGGGCACCGCGGCGGCGACGCGCGCTCGTGGGCTCACGGCGCGCCCGTACGCCGGATCGACGCCTCGATCCCGTCGAGCAGCACATCGAGTCCGACGGTGAACGTCTCCCGCGCCTCGCGTTCCAGGTACGGCATCGCCTCCTCGCCGGGGATGGTGGGCGGCTGCTGCGGGGTGCCCTCGCTCTCCATCGCGCTCAGGCTCGGATAACGGTCCGTGAAGTCGGGCGCCACCTCGCCCAGCAGCGCCGAGCGGGCGAACCACCACTCCTCGTCCGACTCGCCCGTCACCGCCGCGGCCTGCCGCGCCTCGGCGACCGTCCCGGCGCAGCCGCGGACGAAGTGGGTCAGCGTGCCGACCAGCCGCCGCAGGAGCGGGGCGTCGAGCCCGGTTCCGTTCAGCAGGCGTACGAGCGTGTCCAGGCCGGCGTACTCGTGCGGGCCGAGGACCGGGCGGGCCTGGGAGACCTGGAGCACCCAGGGATGGCGGAGGAGGAACGCGAGCGTGTCCCGCGCCCAATCGGTCAGTCCCGTACGCCAGTTGTCGATGCCGGCGTACTGGGTGGGCAACTCGGCGTGGACGGCGTCATACATCAGGTCCAGCAGCTCGCTCTTGCTGGGGACGTAGGTGTAGAGCGCCATCGCCGTACGGCCCAGCCGCTCGCCCACCGCGCGCATCGAGAGCGCGGCCATGCCGTCCTCGTCGGCGACGGCGATCGCGGCGGTCACGATCGCATCCACGCTCAGCCCCGGCCTCGGGCCCGGCCCGGGGCCGGGGCGCGGCTGCGCCGGCTGCTCGGCGCGCCACAGCAGGGACATCGAACGGCGGGCGTCGCCCTGTCCGGCAAAGACCACCACTTGCGACTCCTTACGCCATAAAGTAACTTCGCCGAGGTAATTCCTTACGGCATAAACTATCAGTCGCAGAGAGTGGGTGCCGCGATGGGGCAGGCATTGCCCGTGTCGTACGTACGGGTCGTGGGCGTGGAGCGGATCACCCCGCGGACGGCACGCATCACCTTCGCCGGGGACGCGCTGGCAGAGCTCATGGAGGACCGGCCCGACCAGCAGATGAAGCTCTGCTTCCCGGGGGAGGGGCAGCAGGTGCCCCGGCTGCCGGAGCCGGACGCCGACGACACGTACGGCATGCGGTGGTACGAGGCGTACCTCGCGATCCCCGAGCCCGAACGTCCGCTGATGCGGAGCTTCACGGTTCGCGCGTACGACCGACGGCTCGGCCTGATGGCCGTCGACTTCGTGCTCCATGGCGACGAAGGACCCGCCGCCCGATGGGGCCGGGACGCGCGCCCCGGGGACGTCCTCGGCATGGTCGGCCCGTCGTCGATGTACGCCCGGCCGCTGCCCGACGCCGACTGGCTGCTGCTGGCCGGGGACGAGACGGCGCTCCCGGCGATCGGGACGCTCCTGGAATCCCTCCCGGCCGGGGCACGGGCGGTGGTGTACGCCGAGGTGGCCGACGAGGCGGAGGAGCAGGTGTTCGACTCGCCCGGCGAGGTGACCGTCCACTGGGTGCACCGGGACCGGGGCGAGACGTTGACGGACGCGGTGAGGGGCGCCGGACTGCCCGCCGGGTCCGGTGCGGCGTGGCTGGCCGGCGAGGCCGGGGCGGTGCGGGCCCTGCGCCGCCACCTGGTCGAGGAGCGCGGACTGCCCAGGGCCGCCGTGGAGTTCAGCGGATACTGGCGGGCGAGCCTCACCCAGGACGACGCCCCGACCGAGGAGGACCTGGCCTGGGCGAAGGAGCGGGCGGCGGAGGACCGGGACCCGTCCTAGTGCTCCCGCGGCTCCCGCTTCGAAACACTGAGGCCCGCCGACGGCGACGGGCCTCACGAAGGGGCCGCCATCGACCGGCGGAGTCGACGGCCCGGCCCCTTGCGCGTGGAAGCCGCTTACGGCCTGTAGATCAATGACACGCCGATTCCGTTTCTGCGCCTGCGACGTGTGCTAGGAGCTGCTGACCTGGGATGACGTTGCGCCGAGCAGGCGCCGAGGTCTGCACTACCGTGGCGTAAACCCGTGTGTGTCCGGAGACGCGCCCTCACTTCGTCACAGCGTTCAACGCGTTCACGATCCCCCGCCCGTAGAACCCGTTGTGGTTCTTCGGCCCCTTGCACACGGCGTCGATCTTGCCGTCGGAGTCGATGTCGTACGGATTCGTGCACGGCGTGGCGTCGGCCTCGGAGTACAGCAGGGCCTTCACCTGGCCGGCGGTGGCGTGCGCATGCGTCGACTTGATGAGGGCGGCCACCCCCGCGACGTGCGGGGACGCCATCGACGTGCCCGACTTGAAGGCCCACTTGCCGCCGGGCATCGTGCCGAGGATCCCAGCATCGCCGGCCGGCGCGGCCGGGGGCTGATAGAGGATGGAGTCGCCTCCGGGCGCGGCGATGTCCATGACGTTCAGACCGTAGTTGGAGAACGACGACTTGATGCCCTTCGCGCCGGTCGCGGCCACGGTCACCACACCGGGCAGCTGGGGCGGTAGGACCAAGCACTTGTGCGGGTCGATCACGCGGTCGTCCGGCGTGTCGTCGTTCGGGGAGGCGGGGTCGGTGAGGGAGTCCGCGTCCAGGTCGCGGCGCTCGTTGCCCGCGGCCGCGACGTTGACCGTGCCCTTGCGCTCCGCGTACCGCGAGGCCCGCGTGGTGGCGTCGACGAGTGCCCTCTGGTCCGGGTCGTCGAGGCAGTTGAAGTTCCAGGGGTCGGTGTAATAGCTGTTGTTGGTGACGTCCACGTGGTGTTCGGCCGCCCAGACGAAGCCGCAGACCACGGCCTCGGTGTAGATGTAGCCCGCCGGGGTGGACACCTTGATGCCGGCGACCCGCACGCCGGGCGCGACGCCGGTCATGCCGATGCCGTTCTTGGCTGCCGCGATCACACCCGCGACATGCGTACCGTGGGCGGCGTCCTCCGACGCGCTCGGCCGCCAGGCCCCGTCTGCGGTGTTCGGCTTGCCCGAGGCGCAGTTGACGGACGCCTCGCGGTTGAAGTTCGGGGCGAGGTCGGGATGGGTGTCGTCCACGCCGGTGTCGATGACGGCGACCGTGACGTCGCGGCTGCCTAGCGTCTTCTCGTGCGCCTTGTCCGCCTTGATGGCGGGCAAGTCCCACTGCGACGACTCCAGGGGGTCCTGGCCTTCGGCCGACTGAGCGCTCGCGACCTCCTTGGCGCTGAGCACCCGCGTCGCGCCGACCTCGGTCGTCGACTGCGCGGCAAGGGGCGCGTTGCGGGTGACGCCGGCCGACTGCACGCCCGGAACCCTGCGGACGGTCCGGGCGAAGTCGCGGTTCGAGGAGTGGACGACGATCACGCCGATCCGGTCGTACGAGATCAGGATGGTGCCGCCCGCGTCGGCGATGGCCTTCTTCACCGTCGTGGACGGGCCTTGTCCGGTGGCGACGTTGACGATGTAGCTGAGGGAGGTCGCGTCGGCCGTCGTGGCCGCCGTGGCCGTCGGGGCCGCCTCGGCCGCCGACGCCGTGACGTTGGGCAGGATTGCGAGGGCGGTCGCCGTGACCATCCCCAGCGGAAGGGCGACGAGGCGACGGGAGTACGTGCGCGGCGCTGTCATAGAGGTCTCCAGTTGGTTCGCGGTACGGGTGGTATGACGCGTGTGGAGACTCAACAAGTTGATCGACGGGGTCACTTGACTGTTCGCAGGGCGTTGACGATGCCGAGCCATGGAACCCGTTCACGCGCTCGCCACCCGTGCAGGTCGCGTCCACGACCCCGTCGCGGTTGTGGTCGTAGGGGTTCTTCGGCCCGGATCAGCGGGTGCGGCCCGCTCCCCGTACCGCTCGGCCCGCCAGTTCCTGGGTCCGGTGGCCGTCCTCGATGACGAAGCGGCCGTCGATCAGGACGTGCGGGATGCCGACCGGCAACGTACGCGGTTCCTCGAACGTGGAGCCGGCCGCCACCGTCGCCGGGTCGAAGAGGACCAGGTCCGCGCGGTAGCCCTCGCGTACGTACCCCCGGTCGGTCAGGCGCAGTCGTCGCGCCGGGCGGGAGGTGAGGTGGGCGACGCACTCCTCCAGTGACAGGATGCCCAACTCCCGTACGTACCGGCCGAGATACTGCGGGAACGTGCCGTACGCGCGCGGGTGCGGCTTGTCGCCCTGGAGAATGCCGTCGCTGCCGCCGGTGTGCACACGGTGGCGCATGATCTGCCGGACGTTCTCCTCGTGGCCCACATGCTGGAGGATCGTGGAGCCGAGCCGGTCCTCGATGAGCAGCCGGCGTGCGGTCACCCAGGGGGCCTCGCCGCGCAGGCGGGCGGACTCGGCCACCGTACGGCCGACATGGCCGGCGAGGCCGGGGGCGCTGACGCCCGAGATCTCGATCGTGTCCCACTCGATCGGTACGCCGTGGCAGCCGTCCGAGCCCAGCACCTCCATGTGGTGCCGGATCCGCTCCGCCGCCCTGTCGTCCGCGAGACGGGTGAGGACCGACTCGGGCCCGCCCTCGCTCGCCCAGCTCGGCAGCATAGCGACGAGGGTCGTGCAGCCCGGCGTGTACGGGTAGGTGTCGAGGGAGATGTCCGCGCCCGCGTCGAGGGCGTGGTCGAGCAGGGCGAGGAGGTCCGGTGCCCTGCCCTTGTTCACGCCGAAGTTCATGGTGGCGTGGGCGAGGTGGAGGGCGCAGCCCGCGTTCCTGGTGAGCTGCACCATCTCCTCGTACGCGCCGAGCGCGCCCGCCCCGTAGGAGCGGTGGTGCGGGCAGTAGTAGCCGCCGTACCCGGCCACCACCCGGCACAGTTCGGTGAGTTCGGCGTCGTTCGCGTACATGCCGGGTGTGTACGTGAGGCCGGAGGACATGCCGACGGCGCCGTCCGCCATGCCCTGGGCGACGAGCTCCTTCATCCGGGTCAGCTCGGCGTCGGTGGCCGGGCGGTCCTCCCAGCCCATCGCGTACATCCGGACCGTGCCCTGCGGGATGAGGTAGGCGGCGTTGACCGCGATGCCCCGGCCGTCGAAGTTGCGGTCCAGGCGGTCCAGGTACTCGCCGACCGTGCGCCAGTCGAAGTCGAGGTCCGAACCGTCGCCGTTCCAGCCGGTGATCGTCTTGCGTACCTCGGCGAGCGTGCGGTCGTCGACCGGGGCGTACGACAGGCCGTCCTGGCCGAGGACTTCGAGTGTGACGCCCTGTGCGGCCTTGGCGCTGTGGTCGGGGTCGCGGAGCAGCGCGAGATCGCTGTGCGCGTGCATGTCGATGAAGCCGGGGGAGAGGGCGAGTCCGTCGGCGTCGAGGGTGCGGCGGCCGGTGGGGCGCGGGCCGGGGGCGTGTTCGGGGTGGATCTCGGTGATCCGGCCGTCGCCGATGGCCACGTCTGCTCGGTGGGCGGGGGTGCCGGTGCCGTCGATGACGTGTGCGTTACGGATGACCAGGTCCATGGGGTGGGCCGCCTTTCGCCGGGATCAAGCCCCTCCGGCGATCGAGGAGCGGGTGTCCGGGGGCTCAGCCCCCGGACACGGGGAGGGACGGGCAGGTCAGAAGAACGTGCGGATGTAATCCGTGACCGTGCCGTCCGCCTCCACCAGCGGAATCAGCTGCCACTTGTCGAAGCTCGTGCACGGGTGCGACAGACCCATCCCCACCCAGTCACCCACCTCCAGCTCCGCGCCCGGCTCCGTACGCACCCACGTGTGCTGGTCCGACAGGCCGCTGACCGCGACCCCCTTCGCGGGCCGGACCGAGCCGTCGCGGCCGGACCGTACGACCTGCGCCTGCGGGAGGTCGAGGTCGTACGCCGCATCCCGCTTGCCCGCGTTGAGGAACGCCTGTTCGGGGGAGGGCCGGGAGACAACCTGGGCCCAGAGCCGGAAGGCGGGCTGCAGGGCCCCCTCCTCCGGGATGCGGTTGAACGGGGTGACGTGGCGGTAGCGACCGTCGTCGTGCGAGACGTACGCCCCCGAGCGCAGCAGTTTGAGCACCGGACCGGAGAGTTCCGGGATCTGTGCGAACACGTCCGCCACCGCGTCGAACCACGCACTGCCACCCGCGCTGATCACGATCCCCTCGTCGGCCGCCGACGCCGCGAACCGGCCCGCGCGGTCGAAGCCGACGGCCAGCGCGACGAGCCGGCGCAGCCACTCCCGTACCCGCTCGCCGGACGCGTCCGGCACCTCGCCCTCGTAACCGGCCACGCCCACCAGACGCAGCGTCGAGGTCGCGGCCACCGCGTCGGCGACCGCCACGCACTCGGCCTCGGTACGGACACCTGTACGCGCACCCTCGCCCGCGCCCAGCTCCACGACGACGTCGACCGGGCGGGAGGCGCCCGCCGCCCGCAGCGCCTGGTCCATCAGCTCCACGCCGCGCACCGAGTCGACGTAACAGATGAAGCGGAAGTCCGGGTCGGAGTCCAGCTCGCCGGCGAGCCAGCGCAGGGCCACGTCGTCGACGAGCTCGTTGGCGAGGAAGATCCGCCGGATTCCGTACGCCCGGTAGACCCGCGCCTGGTGCGGCACGGCCGCGGTGATGCCCCAGGCGCCGTGCTCCAGCTGGCGGGCGAAGAGCTGCGGGGACATGGAGGTCTTGCCGTGCGGGGCGAAGGCGAGCCCGTGGCGCTGTGCGTAGGTCTCCAGAAGGGCGAGATTGTGCTCGACCGACTCGGCGGACAGGGCGAGCACCGGGGTGGTGAAACCGCCCGTGAAGAGATTGCGCCGCTCGGCGGCGAGGGCGCCGACGGTCAGGCCCTCCGCGTCGGGCGGGAGCGCCTTGAAGCGGTGGTCGACCAGCTCGTCGGCAAGTCCGGCCGCAAGTTCGGCCACGGGACGGTCGGCGGCCAAGGGGGCCTCCTCAATCGAAGTGTCGTTGCAGCATGTGCAACACCCATTGCGCATATCGCTTAACGCTGTCTAACATCCGAGCCGACGCCGGGTCAATGCCGAGAGCCGGCAGCCGGCGCCGCACCACCCCGAACCACTGCCCCGACGCACCCGCCGTATCCGCCGATTCACGAACCAGCCGACCCCGCGAGGAGCCCCGAGTGTCCGGAACCCCGGCCAGGACCGCCGATGCCGCCCCGGCCGCCGAAGTCGTGTGCCTCGGCGAGTCCATGGTGACGTTCCTGCCGTCGCGGCCCGGACGCCTCGCCGACGTACCCTCCTTCGGCCGCGGTATCGGCGGCGCCGAGTCCAATGTCGCCTGCGCGCTCGCCGCCGCCGGGCACCGGGCGGCCTGGGTCAGCAGGGTCGGTGCGGACGGGTTCGGGGACCATCTCGTCGAGGCGGTCGCCGGCTACGGGGTCGACACCTCCGCCGTGCAGCGCGATCCGGCGCGGCCCACCGGGATCTACTTCCGTACGGCGACGGACCGGGCCGCCGATGTGCACGAGGTGGCGTACTACCGGGCCGGGTCCGCCGCCTCCGCGATGTCCCCGGACAACGTCCCGTACGAGGCGCTGTTCGCGGGCCGCGTCCTGCATCTGTCCGGCATCACGGCGGCGCTCTCCGCCGACTGCCTGGCCCTGCTCCACGACCTGACCGCCCCCCGGCCCGGACGCCCGCTGATCTCCTTCGACGTCAACCACCGGCCGGGCCTGTGGCGCGACGCCGACGCGGCCCCCGAGGTGCTCCTGGACCTGGCCCGCCGCTCCGACCTGGTCTTCGTCGGCGAGGACGAGGCGGAGGAGGCGTGGGGCGTGAAGGGCGCGGAGGCGATTCGCGCGGCATTGCCGGAGCCGGGGGTGCTGGTCGTGAAGCGCGGGTCCGACGGGGCGACGGTCTTCTCGGACACGGGCGAGGCCGACGACGTCACCACCGTCCCCGCCCTCCGGGTCGACATCGTCGCCCCCGTCGGCGCCGGTGACGCCTTCGCCGCCGGGTTCCTCTCCGCCACCCTCCGCGACCTCCCCCTACGCGACCGCGTCCGGCACGGCCACCTCATGGCCGCCGCAGTCCTCACCGTCCCCGGCGACCTCACCGACCCTCCGGCCCGCGCTCACGCCGACGCCCTTGCCGCACTGGACGCCGAGGCCTGGGGGAGACTTCGTCTCGGCCCCGGGTGGACGGGGGACGACCAGGAGGTACGTACGACGTGAGCGGGCGCAGCGAGCGAACAGACAAGAGGGGCGTCCCGGGCGAAGACCGGGCCGAGGGCAGCGAGGCACGCGTATGAGTCAGACCGTCGACCGGGCGCTGAGCATCCTGCCGCTGCTCGCGCAGGGGCCCGCCGACCTCGGGCAGGTCGCCGAGCGGCTCGGCGTCCACAAGTCCACCGCGCTGCGCCTGCTCCGTACGCTCCACGAGCACGGACTCGTCTACCGCCAGCAGGACCAGCGCTACCGCCTCGGCGCCCGCCTCTTCGCGCTCGCGCAGGAGGCCGTCGAGAACCTCGACGTACGGGAGATCGCCCACCCCCACCTCGTCGAACTCAACGAGAGCTGCGGCCACACCGTGCATCTCGCGGTGTACGAGGAGCACGAGGTCCTCTACATCGACAAGGTCGAGAGCCGCTACCCGGTCCGGATGTACTCGCGGATCGGCAAGCCCGTCGCGATCACCGTCGCCGCCGTCGCGAAGCTGCTCCTCGCCGATCTCACCGAGCCCGAGCGGCGCGCCATCGCCGAGAAGCTCGACTACCCCATGTACACGTCCCGTTCGATCCCGAACGCCGGTGCCTTCCTCAAGGAGCTCGCCGTCGTCCGCGAACAGGGCTGGGCCACCGACCTCGGCGGCCACGAGGAGTCCATCAACTGCATCGGCGCCCCCATCCGGGGTGCGGACGGGCGGGTCGTCGCCGCGATGTCGGTCTCCGCACCCAATGTCGTCGTCACGGCCGAGGAACTCCTCACCCTGCTCCCCCTGGTGCGCCGCACCGCCGACACCATCAGCCGGGAGTACTCCGGCACCAACCAACCCAAGAAAGCCTGAACAGCCATGACCGAGAAGATCGCCCTCACCCCGAGCACCCACACCACGCCGCCCGCGAAGTTCTCGCACGGCGTGAAGAAGGGGAACATCCTCCAGGTCGCCGGCCAGGTCGGCTTCCTCCCCGCCGTTGAGGGCCAGGCCCCGACCCCCGCCGGTCCGACGCTGCGCGAGCAGACCCTCCAGACCTTCGCCAACGTCAAGGCGATCCTGGAGGAGGGCGGCGCGAGCTGGGACGACGTGATGATGATGCGCGTCTACCTCACGGACGTGGACCACTTCGCCGAGATGAACGAGATCTACAACGCCTACTTCGGCGAGCAGAACCTCAAGGCGGCCCCGGCCGCCCGCACGACGGTCTACGTCGGCCTCCCCAAGGGCCTGCTGATCGAGATCGACGCGCTCGCGGTCCTCGGCTGAACCAGCTGATCCACTTGCCGCACCCGCTCCACCGCACCACCGCGCACGGCACGGCACCACCGCGCACGGCACCGCACCACCGCGCACGGCACGGCGCCCCGCACCACGGGAGCGCCGTGCCGCGCTCCCCCTACCCAAAATCCCTCTCCGGCAACGGAGTTACCCGTGCTGCTCGCCGCCACCCCACCCCCGGCCGAGACACCACCCCACACGGCGGTGGGCAGGGTCGTGGTCATCGGGCATCCATTCCTGGGTGAGGTCGTTACGGGACGCCGAGTTCGAAAAGGCCGTAGCCCGCGTACGAGCCGGAAGCCAGGGCCGCGACGCCGAGGAGCATGAGCTGGTGGGTCGGGCTGAGTCGGCGCAGGGCGAGGGCGAGCGGGAGAAAGAGCGGGAAGAGGGGGAGCAGATAGCGGGAGACGTTGCCGAATATCTGCTGGCTGCCCAGGACGAGGACGAGGGTGAGGACGGTGTAGACCATCAGGACGGCCGGGGGACGCAGCCGGATCAGCAGCGAGAGCAGTGCGAGCGCGAGCAGGACGACACCGACGCCGATCAGGTCCGCGAAGGGCCAGGCGGAGAGATAGTCGAAGTGGCCCACCGGGACGGACGTGAGGACGTCGAGGGTGTGCCGGCCGTAGTCCCACTCGTGGGCCCAGGCATCGGACTGAAGCCTGAAGTAGCCGCCGTAGTCCCCCATTTGGTGACCCACCCAGCCGAGATAGGTGAGGAGGCCGAGCGGGGCGACGGCCATCGCGGCCACCGGACGCAGGATGCCGTCCCGGCGACGGTGGAGCGCAAGCAGGGCCGCGACGACGACGGCGGCGATCAGCGCCACGGCGGTGGGCCGGTTGAGCCCTGCCATGCAGGTGAGGAGGCCGGCGGTGAGCCAGCGGCGGCTCAGGACGGCATGGCAGGCCCAGACGGCCAGGGCCACGTAGAGGGAGTCGGAGTAGACCGCCCACTCCACGCCGGAACCGGGCCAGACGGCCCAGAGTCCGGCCGCGGCCAGCCCGGCCCGCCTGCCGCCGAGGCGTTCGGTGATGGCGTAGATGCCCAGGGCGGCGGCCAAGGAAGCGACGATGGAGACCAGCAGGCCGGCGCCGTACACGCCGAGGCCGGTGAGCTCGGAGACCAGCCGCATCAGCGCCGGGTAGAGCGGGAAGAACGCCGCCGAGTTCCCTTCGAGGGTGATCGGGCCGGTGGCGCCGGGGATCGGGACCAGCCGAGGGTCGTACCCGTGCACGGCGATCTGCTGGTACCACCAGCCGTCCCAGCTGGCCAGGACGTCCCACGGGCGGGCGCCGCCGCCGAAGCGCGGGTTCTTCGTGCGGTAGTCCCCGGCGGAGTGCAGCAGCCACATGAAGGCGGCGAAGCCGATGAACTTGAGCGTGCCGTAGACGGCCAGTACGGGGCCGTAGCGCTCGGCTGTGCGGCGCAACCGGCGCCGGCGGTCGGGGCCCGTGGTGGCGGGCTGCTGCGAAAGCCTCGCGTTCCAGCTCGGGGTGGTGGTCGCGGTCGTACGGGCGGTGGTCCTGATCATGCGCGGAACACCCACGCTCGGAAGAACAGGAACCGCAGCAGCGTCGCGCCCAGGTTGGCGGCGAGAAGTACGGCGAGTTCGGTGGCCTGCCCGGCCGAGGGCACCGTGTGGTGCAGGGCGGCGAGCGATCCGCCGGTGAACGCCAGGCCGACCAGGAGGACGACCAGGCCCCTGCCCTGGTGGCGCAGCACACCGCCGCGGCCACGGAGGCCGAAGGTGAGCCGCCTGTTCACGGCCGTGTTGGCGACGGCGCAGACCAGCAGCGCGAGTGCGTTGGCGGCCTGGGATCCGGCCACCGGGCGCAGCGCCGCGTAGAGGAGCAGGTATGCGAGGGTGCTGACGGCTCCAACGGCGGCGAAGCACACGAGTTGGGTGGCGAGCCTGCCCGGTGCGTCGGCGCCACCGTCGCGGAGCGACCCGCCCGGCGGCAGCGCGCCCCGCGCCAGTGCCCCGCCGATCCTGACGATGCCGCGCAGGTCGGCCAGTGCCGTGGCGAGGATGTCGACCCGGGTGTCGGGATCGTCCACCCAGTCGACCGGCACCTCATGGATGCGCAGCCCGGCACGCTCGGCGATCACCAGGAGTTCGGTGTCGAAGAACCACTCCGAGTCCTGTATGAGGGGCAGCAGTCGCTCGGCCACATCACGCCGCACCGCCTTGAATCCGCACTGCGCGTCGGAGAAGCCCACGGCGAGGACGGAGCGCAGGAGGGCGTTGTAGCAACGAGAGGTGATCTCTCGCTTGGGGCCGCGCACCACCCGGGAACCGGGGGCCAGGCGGGTGCCGATGGCGATATCGGAGTGGCCGGAGAGCAGCGGGGCCACGAGCGGCAGCAACGCCGTCAGTTCCGTGGACAGGTCCACGTCCATGTACGCGAGTACGGGGGCCGACGAGAGCGACCAGGCGGTACGCAGCGCCCGGCCGCGCCCCTTCTCGGCCAGCCGAAGCCACTCTGTTTCGGGCAGTTCGTCCGCCAGCCGAGCGGCGATCCGCGGGGTGCTGTCCGTGCTGGCGTTGTCGGCGATGGTGATACGGAACGGATAGGGGAAGGTCTCGCACAGGTGCGCGTGGAGCCGCCGCACGCTCGGCTCCAGATCTCTCTCCTCATTGAACACGGGGACGACCACGTCCAGGACGGGCTCCGGGTGGTGCGTCGCCACCGGTGCGCGTTGCGGCAGTCGGCTCAGGTCCTTCAGGGCAAGTGACCCTTGGTTTCTCATGTTTTGTCTTTTCTGTGATCTGGTACGGGGCAGGCCGAAGACACTCGGGGCGACGGTGTGCTCCGGCGTTACGGAGTGACGAGCGAGGACGAGGTGGTCGACGGCTGGTTCCGCGCGGTCGCCGTACCCGAAGGCGGGGCCGAGGTCGAGGGAGGCGATGCGCCCTCTGTGCTCCCCGGCAGGGTCTCGGTGGCCGTACTCCCGGTCGTGGCCGGCGGCGTGATTGCGGCGGTCCCGTCCGGGGACGCGGGGGCGGTGGAGTTGCCCGAGGAGGAGGGCGCGCTCGGGGACGCGCCGGGTGTCGCGGGCGAGGCGGAGGGCGAGGGGCTCGTCGCGGGCTGTGGGCCGGGGTGGCTGGGCTCGACCCGGGTCGCATGGCCGGGCAGCAGGAGCAGCCCGACGCTGAGGCCGACGACGGCCAGGACGGAGCCGACTGCCCTCTGCGCGGCCCGTCTCCGGCTGCGGACACGCACCCCTGCCCGGAGACGTTCCCGGTGCTTCGGCTCGAACGGTGCGGGCGCCTCGGTGTCGCGCATCATCTGTGCCAGCTGCCGCTCGAAGTGATCCATGGGGTTCTCCTTCACCGCACCGGCTCGTTCACATTGCCCAGGAGCTGCCTCAGTCGCGCCACTCCGCGTGCGGCATGGGACCGAGCCGTGCCCACCGGGCACCCGAGCACCTCCGCCACCTGCCCCTCGGGCAGGTCCTGGTAGTAGCGCAGCACCACCGCCACCCTCTGCTTCGGCGACAGCTGGGCCAGCGCTGCCTCCAGCCGGGAACGCTCCACCACGTCCGCGGACACATCGCCGACCACCGCCGCCTCGGGCAGCTGTTCGACGGGGCGTTCACCCCACCAACGCCGCTGTCCCGAGCGTGCCGCCGCACGCGTCATCACCTTGCGGACGTATGGCTCCGGTGCGTCATCCGCGACCTTGGGCCAGACGAACCAGAGCTTGACCAAGGACTCCTGCAACAAGTCCTCGGCCCGATGCCGATCGCCTCCGACGAGCAGACGGGCCAGGTGGAGCAGCACCGACCAGCGGGCAGCCACGAACTCGTCGAACGCACGGGCTCGACTCTGCTCCATCCACACTGTCCCTGTTCTCGCCGGTCGCCTACACCCTTTAGAAGGCACTGGCATGCGGCCCACGATGCACCTGCGACCTGTGATCTGAATCACGTGGCATGTCGACGACAAGCGCGAGACGCTCCTCCGTCCCGTCCCGTCCCGTCCCGTCCAGCCCCGCCCCGCCCCGTCCTCGGACGACTACGACGCCCGCCTCGACGTGGACTTCAGCGTGCTGAGCGGAGACGGGGTGGTCGCAGCGAGAACATCTTCCGCGCCGCGGAGCAGGTCCGCGAGGTCCTCTGCACGAAACCCGAGGCGAGCTCGGGCGGCACTGCCACGCCAGGTTCGGATCGCGGATGGACAGCCGTCTCGATCGTCACAGCCAGGGCCGGCCCTTCACTCCCCCTGTCGCACCATCGCGCCCCCACCACGGTGGCACGCGGGCGCCCACGAGGCCATGGGCCGGTCCTGTCCCGGACGACGCGCCCGGATCCGGGACAGGCCCGGGACGCATGCAGCAGCGCCGCCGGGGGAGCGGCGGCGCTGCTGGTCACTGATGCCGGACGGTGGTTACGGCAGGCCGTGTACGTGCGGGGCCACCGCGTTCGACCAGGCGTTGCCCGACTTGGCGTCCCAGTTGGTCGACCAGGTCATCGCGCCGCGGAGACCCGGATAGGTCTTCGCGGGCTTGAACGTGCCGCAGTTGGTGCCGACGGCCAGGCAGTCCAGGGCCGCGTTCACGATCGACGGAGAGACGTAGCCGCTGCCCGCGCCGCTGGTGGAGGCGGGGACGCCGAGGCCGACCTGGGACGGGTCGAGGCCGCCCTCCAGCTGGATGCAGGCGAGCGCGGTGAGGAAGTCCACCGAGCCCTGCGAGTAGACCTTGCCGTCGCAGCCGAGCATCGAACCGCTGTTGTAGTACTGCATGTTGACGACGGTCAGGATGTCCTTGATGCCGAGGGCCGTCTTGAAGTACTCACCCGAGGTGGACTGCATGTCGATGGTCTGCGGCGCCATCGTGATGACGAGGCCGGAGCCCGCCTTCTGCGACAGCGAGCGCAACGCCTTCGTCATGTAAGTGGAGTTGAGGCCGTTCTCCAGGTCGATGTCGACGCCGTTGAAGCCGTACTCCTGGATGAGCGAGTAGAGCGAGTTGGCGAAGTTGGTCGCGGAGGCGTCGCTGTTGACCGAGACGGACCCCTTCTCACCGCCGACCGAGATGATGACGTTCTTCCCGGCCGCCTGCTTCGCCTTGATGTCGGCCTTGAACTGGTCGACGGTGTAGCCGTTCAGGCCCGCCGTGTCCAGGTTGAAGGTGACGGCACCCGGTGTGGTCGTGGCGTCGGCGAAGGAGACCGCGATGATGTCGTAGTTCGCGGGCACGTCGCTGAGCTTCTGCACGGTCGCGCCGTTGTTGAAGTTCTGCCAGTACCCGGTCACCGCGTGCTTGGGCACCGAGGTGCCGGGGTTGGGGTTGCCGCCGCCGTCCTTGGCCGTACGGCCGCCGACCGTGGCGGACTTGACGGACTCACCGGCCGCGTTGGTGGCGCTCACCGCGAACCGGTACGCCGTGTCGGCGGTCAGACCCGTGATCGTGGCGGAGGTCCCGGTGGCCGTGGTGGCCTTCGCGCCGTCCTTGTAGACGGTGTAGCCGGTCGCACCGGACACCGCGTTCCAGGACAGGGCGATGGAGGAGGGCGTGGTCGCGCCGACGGTGAGACCGGCGGGCGCCGCGGGGATCTCCGGAGTGGGGTCGGTGCCGCCACCGCCGTCGGGGCCGCTGACCGAGATGTCGTCCGCCAGGTAGGCGGCCCGCCCGTACCAGCCGTGCGTGTACACCGTGACCGAGGTGGTGCTCGGGCCGGTTCTGAAGCTGGTCGTGAGCTGGGTCCAGCTGCTGGAGCCGGGGGACCAGGTCGATACGTCGGTGGTTCCGGTACCGCTCGCGCCGAGGTACGCGTACCCGCCCTGCACCCAGGAGCTGAGCGTGTACGTCGAGTCGGGCTTCACGGCCACGGTCTGGGTGCACTTCGCGTTGTCCTGGCCGGCCGGGGTGGCCTTGAGGGCGGCGGTGCCACCGTGCACGGGGGAGGAGACGGTGGTGCCGCTGCCGCCGGAACAGGTCCAGTTGGCGAGCCCCGACTCGAAGCCCGCGTTCTTGGCGACGTTGACATCGGCGGCCTCGGCGTTACTGACGAGACCGGTGGCGGTCAGCGCGCCGGCTGCGAGGACGGCCATGGCTGCGCCGAGGAGCGGCCGGGTGTGACGCCTGCGGATTCTGTGGCCGCTGACGGGGGAAGGTTCCACTTGCTGCCTCCGTGGGGGAGTTGGGGATGCCGGGCCGGGTACCTGGGATGAGCCGGCGGGGTCGACCGGCGGTACCCGGGCCGTCCGGGGGGTGGCGTGGAGATGAAGGGGGAGTGCAGTTGAACGACGGTGGTCACCGCTGGCCGATAAGCTGGTCCAGACCAATCGAGTTGTCAAGACCTCTGGCGCTGCCGACTGTTCGGTCCGTGCTCGCCGGAGCGCTCCGAGGCTGCCCCGCCGGCCACCCGCGAACGGCCGTTCAGAGGTTCCGCAACGGCTGTGGGCCGCCAAAGAATTGACGATTTGTTGAGCATGCTCGCCCCCCGTGCGGGTGACGCGGCCCAGATGCCCGGACGGTGACGATCCGCCACCGCCGGAGCCCTGTGTGACAGGTTTCGCATCCGGCCTGACGTGCGGAGATGAATTTCGGGCCGCAGGTAATCGGAAGGTGGATTCGTAACACTCCGCAGTGGTACAGGAGTTAACGGTTTTCGATTTGATCCGATTTAGCATGGAGATGTTGTGCAGGCGGCTCGCACAGGTTGTCGTACTGACCTCCGAAAAGTGTTCTCTGCCAGGTAGGACGTGGATAAAGTGCTGAGGCAGAACCGCGGAGCAGGAGCGATTGCGGCCGACGTCATGACCGTCGTTTGGCCGGAGCCGAAACGGGGAACAGCGTGCCGACCGCAATAGCAGTGACCAGTGCTGATTTGGTACTACCTCCGACCGACCAGCAGACACCGACAGCAGCCCTGCTGCAGGCTCCCGACGCCCAGGCGTTGGAGATGGCCATCGGTGACATGCACGTGCTGCTCGAACAGCACGGCTACGTCGTCGCCGTCTACCCGACCGGCATCGCGCCCGCCCATGAACGCCGGCTCTACTCCGTACGGTCCGTTCTGGAGAGCGACCGCATCGCCCTGCTCAAGGTGGACCTCCCCCCCTTGGGCGTCGCCGTACTCGTAAGGCAACTCCGCCAGTTGTCCATCTGTGACTTCAGCCCGGGAGTGGTCGCCTCCGCCGCCCGGCTGCTGTCCCACTACATCCACGCGGGCGCCCTGCTGAACTCCGTCACCAAGTTCGACCGGGTCCCGGTCGACCTCAGGACGCATGCCAAGTCCTGGGTGCCGGGCTCCCAGTTCGCCGTGGTCGCGGGGCCGGACCCGCAGCTCGTCAAGGTCGGCCCGAAGGCGGACCCACCGACCGGCCCGGAATTCGCCACGGATCTGGTGATCGCCAAAGGGCAGTCACAGTCCGAGTGGGTGAAGCAGACCCTGGCACCCGCGTGGCAGGTCCAGTCCATTCACGAGGCCGCGCTTCCTTCCGAATCCCCGGCATGGTGGGGAACCGGAAAGCTGGTTGAATTCGCTGCCTATCTTCCAGACATCTCCGTCCTGTACCAACTGGTCTCCTCCGTGCGTCGCGAGAGCTGTCACTGGTGCGGAATGGACCTCATCGGTGACCGCTGCGGGTTCTGCTCCTCCCCGCTACCCGCAGCCGAGAGCCGAATGCACCCTGCCGGTGTCCTCAGCCATGGAGCGCCCGCACCACCGCAGTCCTAGCGCTTCCGCTTTCCTCCGTAGACGCCCTTCTGTCCGCTGCCCCACGCATCCGATTCGAACGAGGTTGTCCGGCCCATGAACTCCCGCCAGCGCCGCGGCGTGATACTCCTGCTTTTGTCGGTTCTGTGCGCCTTCGGCGCCTTCGCCGGCGTGCTCTCGGTGATCAGCGATGTCAACACCAAGGTCGGCCCCGAGGTCTCGGCCTACCAGCTGAGGTCCGATGTGGCGCCCTATACCGCCCTGTCGTCCGGCCAGTTCGAGAAGATCTCGATGCCGAAGCGCTGGCTCTCCACCAACGCGGTGACCGACCTCTCCGAGGTGAACGGCAAGATCGCCGTCACCCAGCTGCGCAAGGGCTCGCTGCTCCAGTCCGACATGATGCAGAAGCGCCCCGAACTGCAGCCCGGGGAGCAGGAGATCGCCATCATGATCGACGCCGCGACCGGCGTCGCGGGCAAGATCACCCCCGGTGCCACGGTCAACATCTACGCCACCTTCGCCGGTGAGCGCGACGGCGACCCCTCCCAGTCGAAGGTCATCGTCTCCAACGCCAAGGTGCTGGACGTCGGCAAGCTGACCGCCCTGGAGCCGAACCGGGACGGCAAGTCCAACATGGGCACCGAGGCCGTCCCGATCACCTTCGCGCTCAACACGCTCGACACCCAGCGCATCGCCTACGCCGAGTCCTTCGCGGAGCACGTACGCCTCGCTCTTCTGGCCTCCGGAAGCGACAGCACCATCCGTCCGGGCGACCGCTCCTACACGCTCGACAAGGACAAGTGAGGATCGAATGACCACAAGGATCCTCCCGGCCGTCGGTGACGTCGACGCGGCCAGATCCGTCACCACCCTGCTCAGCCAGCTCCCGGACGCGGAACCGGCCACTCCGGTCACCGACTCGACCCAGCTCATCGACACCCTCGCCCGGCTCGCGGGCGAATCGCTCGACGAGCTGCCCGAGGTGGTGCTGGTCCACGAGCGGATCGGTCCGGTGCCTGCGCTGGAACTGATCCGGGAGGTCTCCCTGCGCTTCCCCGCCATCGGGGTCGTGCTGATCACCGCCGATGTCACCCCCGGCCTGTTCGCCTCCGCGATGGAGTCGGGTGCGCGAGGTGTCATCACCCTGCCCCTGAGTTACGAGGAACTGGCGAGCCGGATCCAGTCCGCCGCCCAGTGGTCCGTCGGCGTCCGCCGCCACCTGAGCACCGGAGCCGATGTCTTCACCGGCCCCGGCGGTACGGTCATCACGGTCAGCGGAGCGAAGGGCGGGGTCGGCGCCACCGTCACCGCCGTACAACTCGCTCTGGCGGCCCAGGCGTCCGGACGTACCGTGGCCCTCGTCGACATGGACCTCCAGGCCGGCGATATCGGCTCGTACCTCGATGTGCAGTTCCGGCGCTCCATCGTCGACCTGTCGACCATCACCGACATCTCGCCGCGCGTCTTGTCCGACGCCGTGTTCAGCCACGGCTCCGGCCTCGCGCTGCTCCTGGCGCCCGGTGAGGGCGAGAGTGCCGAGGAGGTCAGCGACCGCTCGGCCCGGCAGATCGTCAGCGCCCTGCGTTCACGCTATGAGGTCGTGGTCATCGACTGCGGCAGCCAACTGCAGGGAGCCAGCGCCGCGGCCATCGAGATGGCCGACACGGCGCTGCTGGTCACCACACCGGATGTGATCGCGGTGCGCGGTGCCAAGCGCCTCGTACGGATGTGGGAACGGCTCCAGATCCGCAAGGCGGAGGAGACGGTCACCGTCGTCAACCGGTTCATCCGCAACACCGAGATCCAGCCGCAGCTGATCGAGAAGATCACCGGGACCCGGACGGCCAACACGGCCGTTCCCGCGAACTTCAAGGAACTCCAGAGCGTCGTCGACGCGGGCCGGCTGCACGAGCTCGATTCCAAGAGCACCGTCAAACAGGCCCTCTGGGCCCTTGCGGGCGAGCTGGGCATCGTGAAGGTTCCTGAGAAGGCGGAGAAGAGCGGCGCGAAGAGCGGCGGAATGTTCAAGAACGACCGGGGCTCGATCGGGCGCCCACGCGTCGGCCGACGCGACGGCGACGCCCGGAACCGGGCGACGACCAAGGGGGCAAGTTGACCAATGGCACTTACCGAGACGACAGACACGGAGATACGGGGAAGGCGTTACGGTGACGCCGCCCCGGCGCGGGGTGGAATCCGCGTCCGCCTCTTCGGCCGGGGGCGCGACCGCGGCCAGACCGCGATCGAGTTCCTCGGCGTCACACCGCTGATCATCCTGCTGATGATCGCGCTCTGGCAGTGCGCGCTGATCGGCTACACCTTCTCCCTGGCGGGGAACGCGGCGGACAAGGCGGCGCACCAGGGGGCCATCACGGAGGGCCTGCGGGTGCAGGAATGTCGGCAAGCGGCCAAGGAGCACCTGCCGAAGGCCTGGCGGAAGTCGATGAAGCAGACGACGTGCCGTTCCAAGTCCGGCATGTACAAGGCCGAGGTCAAGCTGCAGGTGCCCGTCCTGGTGCCCGGTGTTCTCAACTGGAAGTTCCCGGTCACCGGCAACGCCGCGTTCCCGCTGGAGGGCTGAGCGATGAGCAAGCGCACGCGCACACCCGGCCGGACGGCCGCTACCACAGCTCGCCGTGAGCGCGGCCAGGTCGCCATCGAGTATCTGGGCTTCATCCCCCTGCTGCTCCTGGTCGGCCTCCTCGCGATCCAGGCGGGCCTCGCCGCGTACGCCGCCAACCAGGCGGGGACCGGGGCCCGGGCGGGAGCCCGTATGGCCAGCATGTCGACGGGCGACTGCGACGGGCAGGCAGCCAAGGACGCGATGAGCGGCTGGACCGCCGACCGGGCCGATATCTTGCCCTCCTCCCCCTCCTTCGACGAGGTCACCTGCACCGTCAGTGTCGACGTGCCCGACATCATCCCGGGCGTCCATATCTGGGGTCCGGCCGAACGCAGTGCCACGATGCCCCGCACCTGACCCCCGCGGCGCACCACACTGCTGCCTCACCAGCGGCTCAACAAGCAAGTGGGAACGAGGAGTTACGGAATGAGTCTGCGGGCACGCATGACCGCCCCCGAGAAGAACGGCGGGGCGCGGGAGGACAGCCACATGGTGGCCACCTACCGCGCCAAGCTGCTCGAAGAGATCGACCTGGCGGAGATGTCCTCGCTCGCCGCCGCAGACCGGCGGGCCCGGCTGGAGCGCGTACTCAGCCACATCATCAGCCGCGAAGGCCCGGTCCTCTCGACCGTCGAACGCACCCAGCTGATCCGCCGGGTCGTCGACGAGGCCCTCGGTCTCGGCATTCTGGAACCGCTCCTCGAAGACGCGTCCATCACCGAAATCATGGTGAACGGACCGGACCAGATCTTCGTCGAGCGCAGCGGCAAGGTCGAACAGCTCCCGATGCGCTTCAGCTCGCACGAGCAGCTGATGCAGACCATCGAGCGCATCGTGTCGACCGTCAACCGCCGCGTCGACGAGCAGAACCCCATGGTTGACGCGCGTCTACCCAGTGGTGAGCGTGTCAACGTGATCATCCCGCCGCTGTCGCTGACCGGTGCGACGCTCACCATCCGACGTTTCCCGAGGGCCTTCACGCTCCAGGAAATGATCAACGTCGGCTCACTCGACGAGCAGATGCTGATCCTGCTCTCCGGACTCGTCCAGGCCAAGCTCAACGTTATCGTCTCCGGCGCCACCGGTACCGGAAAGACGACGCTCCTCAACGCGCTCTCCGGCCTCATCCCCGACAGCGAGCGCATCGTCACCATCGAGGACTCCGCCGAGCTCCAGCTCCAGCAGAGCCATGTGATCCGGTTGGAGTCCCGTCCGGCGAACGTCGAGGGGAAGGGCCAGATCACCATTCGTGACCTGGTCCGAAACTCCCTGCGTATGCGACCCGACCGCATCGTCGTCGGTGAGGTCCGTGGCGGCGAATCGCTCGACATGCTCCAGGCGATGTCGACCGGTCACGACGGCTCGCTCGCCACCGTCCACGCCAACAACGCCGAGGACGCGCTCATGCGTCTGCAGACCCTGGCCTCGATGTCCGAGATCAAGATCCCGTTCGAGGCGCTGCACGACCAGATCAACAGCGCCGTCGACGTCATCGTCCAGCTCACCCGGCACGCCGACGGCTCCCGCAAGATCACCGAGATCGCCGTCCTCGACTCGCACGGCCGCGATCCCTACCGCATCGTGACCGTCGCCCGGTTCGACGCCCAGCCGATGGACGCCGAGGGGCGGATCAACGGCGAGTTCAGGTACCTCCCGATCCCGCGCAAGATCGCCGAGCGTCTCTACATGGCCAGCCAGCCCGTCCCGCAGGCCTTCGGGGTCGCCGCATCCGCCGAACAGCTCGCCACCCGAGAGGCCAACTAGGTACCGTGCCATGACGAATCTCCCTCTTCTCACGATCGGCGTGACCCTGCTCGCCGGAGTCACGGGCGTCGCGGGCCTGCACGCCTACTCCGGCGGCAAGGCCGACCGGGACGCCCTGGTGGACCGTCTCTCGCACACCGGCCACATCCCGGAGACCGGGCGCCATCGCCGCTTCCGAGGACTCGACAGCAGGCTGCGCAAGACCGGCCTGGGCCGGAAACTCGAACAGAAGCTGGCCACCACCGGCCTCGACATCACACCGGGCGAGTTCTTCGTCTACGCGCTCGCCGCCATGGCCGGCCTCTGGTTGATTGCCTCGTCCATGCTCGCCAGCTTCTTCGGCCCGGTCGCCGCCCTCATCGGCCTCTGGGGCACCAACGCCTTCCTGAACTGGCAGCGGACCAAACGCACCGAACGCTTCATCAACCAGCTTCCCGAACTCGCCCGCATCCTCGCCAACGCCACGCAGGCCGGACTCGCGCTGCGTACGTCCATCGGCATGGCGGCCGACGAGCTGGAGGACCCGGCCGGTGAGGAACTGGCCCGGGTCTCCCGACGCCTCGCGGTCGGCGAATCCCTCGAAGACGCGATGAGCGAGCTGACCGACCGACTGCCCTCCCGCGAACTCGTCGTCCTCGTCACGACCCTCGTTCTGTCCAACCGGGCCGGCGGTACGGTCGTCAGCTCCCTGCGCAACCTCACCGAGACGCTTGAGGAACGAAAGGAGACCCGGCGTGAGGTCAAGACCCAGCTCTCCCAGGTCACCGTCACCGCCTATGCCGTCCCCATCTTCGGCTTGGGCGCCATGCTCTTGATGAACGCGGTGATGCCCGGCGCACTGGACCGCATGACCGGCGCCTTCATCGGCCAGGTCGCGGTGATCGTCTCCATCGTTCTGTACGCGATCGGATTTATCGTGATCCGCCGCATGTCCCGGATCGACGTCTGATGGGCGGGGCGCACATGGGCCTGCTGCTCGCCGGCGTCATGGGTCTCGCGGTGTACGGAGTCATCGCCGGTATCCGCATGTACCGGCGCGACGCAAAGCTCCCCAGCGATCTCGCGATCGCCCTGGAGGTCGGCTCCACCCGCACCAGCGCGGTCGGTTCCGGTATCGACCGGCTCGGCATGCGCTGGGCCCCTGCGGTCCTGCGGATGATGGGGCCCAAGGCCGTCAACAAGAAGCGCCGCCAGATCGACCTGGCGGGAAACCCGGGCGGTCTCACCCTCGACCGCTACGCCGCCCGCCGCGCCGTCTACGGCGGGCTCGGCGCGCTCGGCGCCTTCACGATGCTCATGCGCGGCCAGATCTTCCTGGCCCTGTTGCTGATCGCGTTCGGCATCTTCTGGGTCGAAGTCGGCATCTGGTCGGCGGTCCGCGTCCGCCGCGACCACATCGACCGGACCCTCCCCGACTTCCTGGACGTCCTGGCCGTCGTCGTATCGGCGGGCCTCGGCTTCCGTCAGGCGCTGGGACGCGTCGCCGAGAAGTACGAGGGACCCTGGGCCGACGAACTCCGCATCACCCTGCGCCAGATGGACATGGGCGTCAGCCGCCGCGAGGCCTTCGAGCAGCTGCGCAAGCGCAATGACTCGGAGCAGGTCGCGATGTTCGTGACCACGCTTCAGCAGGGCGAGGAGCTCGGTGCGCCGATCGTCGAGACGCTGATCCAGATCGCCAACGACATGCGCCGCACCGACGCCCAGAACGCCCGCCGAAAGGCGGCCAGGGCCGTCCCCAAGGCGACCTTCGCGGTCACCACCTTCCTCCTCCCCGGAACCCTTGTGCTGCTGACGGTCGGCTTCGTCTACGGAGCCAACGTCGACCTCGGCTTCCTCACGGGCGGATGACGTGAACGACGCGGACGGCGGGCAGGACGATCAGAGGGAGGTGACAGGCTCATGTCTTTCCAACTCGGCGGCATCCAGACCGGACTGAATGCGGAGGTACGTCGGGCGATCACCGACCCCGGATCGCGCCCGGCGTTCGCGATCCAGCTCAACGCCCTCCAGGCGATGTGCCGGCAGGTTTTCGGCTTCCGGCTCGCGATGATCGCCATAGCCACACCGTTCGCGATCGGTCACACCGCGAAGGGACCGGCCACCTGGCTGATCGGCTCGGCCATCCTCGTCACCTTCATGGGCTCGTACGTCCTTTTCCGCGACTGGGAAAGCTTCGGCCCCGTCCTCCTGCGCCACCCCTGGCTGCTCGGCATAGACGCCTTCTTCGGTGCCCTGCTGCTGATCACCGCCTCCCCCGAGTCCACCCTCGCCTACGTCACCGTGTGCACCCCCCTGCTGGCCGGCCTCGTCTACGGCTGGCGCGGCGCGGCGGTCTTCGCCGCACTTCAGACCGTCATCGTCCTCGGCGTGTACAACACCGACCCGAAGCTGCAACCCGCCGACGCCACGGCGGTCCTCCTCCCTGGCTTCTGCATCATCGCGGGCGCGGTCGGAGTCACCCTGCGTAATCTGCTGCTCCGCTTCGGGACGGCCAGCCAGGCCCTCACCGAGACCAGGGCGCGCCTCGCCGTCAATGAGGCCGTGGAGGGTGAGCGCACCCGCCTCGCCCGAGAAATGCACGACTCGGTCGCCAAGACCCTGCACGGCCTGGCCCTGGCCGCCGACGGCCTGGCCGGCTCGTCCGACCGCATGGACCCGCTCACCGTCAAGCACCAGGCCGAACTGGTCGCCCGCGCCGCCCGCCGTGCCGCGGCCGAATCCCGGGAGCTCCTCTCGGACCTGCGCCGCGAGTCCGGACTGGACGGCGGCGTGGACGTCGTACGCGAACTCCGCGCCCGAGCGGACGACTTCACGCGGCGTCACGGCCTCGCAGCCACCTTCCGCCTGCTCAACGAGAACCCGGTCCCGAACGTCCCCCACGCCGTCGCACGTCAGTTGCTCACCGTTGCCTCCGAAGCGATGGAGAATGCCCACCGTCATGCCGAACCCACCTACCTCGTCGTGCTGGCAGGCGTGACGGGCGATGTCCTGCGCGTCAGCGTGTACGACGACGGGCGCGGCCTGCCCGCAGGCACGACGCTCGACGACCTCCGGCATGCCGGGCACTTCGGCCTCGTCGGCATGGTCGAACGCGCCGCATCCATCGGCGCCCGCATCCGCATCGGAAAAGGCCAGGCGACCAAGGGAACCGAAGTACGCCTGGAACTCCCGATCGCCGCTCTCACCACCGCTCCAGATGTAAAGCAACTCAACTGAACAACAACTCAACTGAACAGCAAACGAAGTGAACAGCTCCAACTCCACCCTCACCCCCCATAAGACCTTGAGAGGAGGTCGCAGATGCCGGACGACGTCTCCCGCGCGTCGGGCCATAACTGGGCAACACAGAACCATGCCTCCCAGAACACGTCCTCGCACGTCACCCCGCTCAACTCGGAGCCCAGCTCCAAGGCGTTCCCTGTCCCCGCCTCCGTCCCCCAGCAGTCCGCGGCATCCGAGTCCATGCCTCCCTTCCCCGCCGGGCCGCCCGCGCCCGTCCCCGGTGTCCTGCGGGTCGTCGTCGCCGACGACAACCCAGTGGTCCGGGCCGGCCTGGGAGTACTGCTCTCCGGCCGCGCTGACATCGAAGTCGTCGCGGAGGCCGCAGACGGCCGCCAGGCCTACGACATGGCCGTACTGCACCGCCCGGACGTCGTCCTGCTCGACGTCCGCATGCCCGGCGTCGACGGCATCTCCGCCCTGCCCCACCTCGTTCAGGTCGCACCGGTCATGATGCTGACCTACAGCCGCGAGAGCGAGATCGTCCACGAGGCCCTGCGCCTGGGTGCGGGCGGCTATCTGGTCCATGGCGAGTTCACGGCCGACCAGCTGGTGCAGGCGGTACGCGACACGAAGGACGGCCGGGCCCACTTCACGGCCACTGCGGCCAACGCCCTTCTCGCCCACATGCGCCAGGGCCCCGGACCACAGGGGCGACCGCTCCCGGAGGGCCTCGGCGCGGCCCTGACCACGGGCGTTCCGTACCAGGGGTCCGGCTACGACAGCCACGACCCGAGTCCGGCCCAGCAATACAGTGCGCCTGCACATGCCCCCAAGCCCGAACCGGCTCCACCTGCGGCGCGACCGATCCAACCATCACAGGGTCTTTCGCATCTGCAACCAGTTGTGGCACAGTCTTCCAAGACCGGGGGCCCGGGCGTGGCTCTCAACAGGCGGCAGTACGGGCTGAGTTCACGAGAGGTGGAGGTCATGGAGCTGATCGCGTCCGGCATGAGTAATCAGCAGATCGCCGCCACCTGCTTCATCAGCGAGAAGACGGTCAAGAACCACATCAACCGCATCTTCACCAAGCTGCACAGCACTAGCCGCAGCGAGGCCATCGCCCGCTGGCTCGGTACGGCCCCCGCGGCGGGACCAGGGGTGCGCGGGGCCGGTGGGCATCGTGGCTGAGCGGGAGAGCGGCGCTGCGGTGGTACGTGCGGGGCGTGGGGCTCAGCCCGTACCGGCGGGACAGGCCCAACCGACCCTTTGGGCCCGTGAATGGGCCCTGGGACCCTCCGGCGGGCAGGGTGTACCGCCGTATGTTTCTCATGTCGCCGACGGTTCCGGCCAGGAGGAAGCCGGAACCGCTGGCGGCACCCAAGAGACGTGTGAGTCGGCCGGCTACCGGTCGGCCGAATCCGGAGGGGAACACCATGTCGAACATCACCCTGAAGACCGCCGTCCGCGTCAATGGCTGGGCCAACACCGCCGTCAGCGCGATCCAGAAGCGTTACGAGGCCAAGGACCGCGGCCAGACGGCGTTCGAGTACCTGGGCATCATCCTGGTGGTCGTGGCGATCATCGGTGCGATCGTGGCTACGGGTATCGGCAGCTCGATCTCGAACCGGATCTCCAACCTCGTGGGCACCATCACCGCGGCCTGATGTTTGCGCCCCAACGCCGCGATGCAGGGCAGGCCTTCCCCATCTACGTAGTGATGGTGGCGGGCCTGCTCTTCCTCGTGTTCGCATTCTTTGCCGTCGGCAAGGCCTCGGCCCTGCGGAATGGGGCCCAGGGCGCGGCGGATGCTGCTGCACTGGCTGCCGCTCAACAGACTCGTGAGGACTTTGGGGCCCCGTTCCTCGCGTCGCTCCCCGGGAACATGCTGGAGCAGTTCCTTCAGGGCCGCGAGGTTACCGGGTGTCCTGCGGCTCAGGGACTTGCCGCAGCGAATCAGGCTGACGTCGTCCGCCGCGGCTGTCAGTCGGTACGTGCTGCAGGCTATCGAGACCGGATCACGGTCAAGGTCAAGGGCCGTAAACCGGTGGACTCGTCGGTGATTCCCGGCACGGAGAGAAAGCTCGCGAAGGCCAAGGCCACTGCCATTGTCGAGTTCCGTTGCGTCGGGTGGAGGGCCTTGGACTTCGACGATGACGGTGTCCAGGACTTGTACATCTTCCCGTGCGGGGACGGCGAGGTGCTCAAAATCGCGCCGAGCAGTCCCCCGCCCTGGTCCGAGGTGAGCAAGATTCTCTACGACGTGCACTTGGTCGACAATTGACAGCGAACGACGAGTAAAGGAATCCGAACCCATGAGCATTCGGCGCTCCACCAAGTCCCGAAGGGCAGTGGCAGCCGTCTCGCTGACGGCGGCGCTGGCCCTGGCCATCACAGGTTGCGGCACTGACGGTGGTGGCAAGAAGACGAACGACGCTGGTTCGTCGCCGTCCTCCGAGCCTTCCCAGCCTTCCGACGGGGACAAAGGGGCGAAGCAGGAGGACACTGCTGCCGGGGACAACGTGGACCCGAATGTGAAGCTTGCCGAGACCCAAGGGTCCGGCGGTCTGAAGCTGACGATCAATCAAGTCAAGCGTGACTCTGGCGGATTTATCACAGTGCAGGGGGAAGTGAAGAACGAGGGTGACGCGACCCAGCCCACCGCAGGCTGGGCCGGCACCGACATCGCTCTTGTGGCAAAGAACCCCAACTCGGTCGCAGGAGCGGCCTTGATCGACAAGACCGGGAAGAAGCGTTATTACATTCTGAGGGACACTGACAGTCGTTGCCTGTGCACCACCGGAATCCTTCCGCTCCAGCCTGGCAAGTCGACTGCTGTCTTCATGCAGTTCCCAGCACCCCCCGTCTCCACGACCGAGGTCGACTTCATGCTGCCGACCTTCGCCACCACTTCGCTGAAGATCTCTGGGTGACGGCCGACATGACCCACACCCGTACACGCCGTAGGCCACCGCACCTCGCGGGCCACGCCATCGTGGCCGCACTGCTGATGGCAAGTGTCACCGTTCTCGGTGCGTCGAGCGCCGTGGCTGACGACGGCCCGAGCGTGCCCCCCGGCACCGAGGCGACGTCAGTGCCTCCGGTGAAGCTCGACCCCAACGACCCCGACCTGAAGATGCCCGAAGGCGGCACGCTCGCCCCTGCCAAGGTTCTCGACATCGTCCAGGTGATCGAGGACGAGGGCGGCGAAGAGCGTCGCGAGGACAGCAACGCGAACATCAAGTTCGCGCTCCAGGCCGAGGTGCTCTTCGGTAAGGACAGCGCCAAGCTGAGCTCCGCCGCCAACGCGCGTATCGCGGCTATCGCCACCGAGATCAAGAAGCAGAACGCCACCAAGGTGCGCGTCTTCGGCTTCACCGACAATCTCGGTTCCTCGGCCCACGGCGACGTGCTGTCCAAGCAGCGCGCCAACGCCGTGCAGTCGGTGCTGGTCAAGCAGTTGGGCTCGAACATCACCTTCGATATCCGTGGTTACGGCGAGCAGTACCCGATCGCCGACAACAGCACGGAAGAGGGCCGCAAGAAGAACCGCCGCGTGGAGGTCTCCTTCCCGCGAGGTACCTCTTCCTGAGGCACTGCGCCCATACAGGGGGCCTGCAGGGTCTCAGATTTCGTGGTCAAATCTCACGAGCGATGGCCAAGCGATGGCATATCTGACACGAATCTGAGACTGGCAGGTCAAGCCGCCCACTCGTATGGGTGATTGGGCTCTGATGCTGGTGCCCTGGTAGAAGCCCGCTGACACCGTGGGCTCACGGGGCATCGCTCGTGGGCTTGGGGGTGTGCGGTGGGGGAGATCGCCGCGACGGTGAGAGGAAACACCCATCCAAGCCGTGAGACAGCGGGAAGCTGCTCAGCGCCTCGTCTCGTACCTGGTCAGGACCACGCCGCCGGGAAACGTCCGCGTCTCCACCAGGTTCAGGTTCACCCAGCTGTCCAGCGCGGTGAAGAACGGCGTTCCGCCGCCCACCAGGACCGGATGGGCGGCGATCACGTACTCGTCGATCAGCCCGGCGCGCATGGCCGCCCCGGCGAGCGTTGCGCCGCCGATGTTCATTGGGCCGCCGTCCTCGGCCTTGAGCCGGGTAATCTCGGCGATCGCGTCGCCGGTGACCAGGCGGGTGTTCCAGTCGACCTTGTCGATCGTCGAGGAGAACACCACCTTCGGCGTGTCCCGCCAGTTCCGCGCGAACTCGATCTCCGCCGGGGTGGCGTTGGGCTGCTGGTCGCCGGTCGGCCAGTAGGAGCTCATCGTCTCCCATAGCTTGCGCCCATACAGCGACAGGCCACTCGCCTGCTCGTGGTCGAGCCACCACTGGAACAGCTCGTGGCTCGGCGGTCCGCTCCAGCCGATGTCGTCGCCGGCCGCGGCGATGTAGCCGTCCAGAGTCAGGTTCATGCCGTAGATCAGTTTCCGCATGGCCCAGCCTTCCGTCCGTGGGTGTCCGGCGATAGACCAGCGCGGCGCGGGAAACTCATCGGTGCGCGATCTGGGCTCGCCGGTAGTCCTCGTGCTCGGGGCTCAGCGTGGTGTACTCGGCCGACACGGGCAAGCCGCCTGACCTCGCCCTCGCGAGGAAATGCCACGGATTTGAGACTGATCATGGGTGACAAGGCCGTGAGACAGCCAAGAACGCCCAGGTCACGCAAGATCGACATGTCACGAGCGGCGAGACCCCACACGGCTTGCAGGGTCTCAAATCCAGCTTCATAATCTCAGGGCCAGCTGCACATGGATGGCATTTATGCAGCCATCGTGAGACTCGCAGCTCGGAGTGTTCACTCTTCCGAGTGGCGTAAGGAGCGACCGCTCCACGCGAGGAGCGGCTCCCGGAAGGGTGACCTGATCAGCCGAGCTGCGGAGCCTCTCCGGCTTCGAACTGCAAGCCGATGTTGTTCCACATGAAAAGCTCCTGCCAGTCACCCCTGCCCAAGTGAAGTCCTATAGGACACGATTCTGAGACTGGCCGGCCACCGACTAGGCCCCCGGCTGGCCAGGTTCGGCACGGAACTCATCGAGCAGCTCAAAAAACAGCTCGATCGCGGGTCGGTCCGTGGCCTCGGCCGCCCGCTCGATCTCCACCGCCCAGCCCAGCGAGCTTCCGTACTCATACCCCAGCCGCGGCCACAGCCAGTTGGCGAACGGGCCGCCCTGCCGGAAGTCAAGCTCTTCCTTGGCGCCGTGAACCCTCAAAGCCACGTGATAGCCGAACAGCATGGAATCCAGATGCTGCAGCGAACTACCTCGCACCCACATCCCCGGGCGTAGTCGCACCTCCTCCAGGAGGTCGTACACGTCGCGCATCTCGGTGAGCTGTCTGGGCGCCCGTCGGGCCATCTCCGCCTCTGCCATGCGGGAACCCTACTGTCACTTCGAGGACCGCCGAACGGGGCAGGGACTTTCGAACGGCGAGACGAAGCCGCCCTGCGGGACGGGATCGCCCAGGTCAGACGTCAAGCATCACCCGACGCCGAATCGTCAAGCCACCCCGGGGCGCTAGTTGCGGAACCGTGGTCAGTGCCCGAGGAAATGACATGCCCGTGAGACAGAAGGCATGCCAACGGTCGTGAGACACCGCGAAAATCCGCAGGTAGAAGCATCGGGCTATGCCACAGGCGGCGAGATCCTACGGGACCGGCACCGCGACGCGCTCGTGGTGCCGGGCCCTTGCTGTTACAGCAGGTGGTCGGCCTTGCCGGCCTTGATGTCACGGATCATCTGCTGAAGCGCCTCGCGGCTGTCGGTGAGGTAACGATCCTCCTCGCCCCGGACGGCGATGAAGCTGTTGCCTTCTGTGTCTGTGCCGAGCCTGAAGCAGTTGTTTCCCTCACCGCAGTAGGGCTCTTCCCAGTTGATCTCGGGCATCCTGAACTTCCTTAAAGTTGGCGTGAGACAGCGTGAATGAAGTCCCGGGACTCGGCGGAAGGAAGCGAGGCGCCCTCCATCCAGTCCAGGTGCGCTCGGTACTTGGTCAGCTGCGCTTCCGCGTGCATGAACTCGGGTCCGTGAGCTGAATCGAGCTGCACGGTGTCGAGTTGAGGTACGGCGCCGTGTGCATAGAGGAGTGCGTGCCCGGCGCCGGGGAACGCGCCTCGGTCGACCGGAATCACCCGTACTTCGATGTGGTCGCGTTCCGACATCTCGCACAGATGGAGCAGCTGTTCCTGTGTGACGCTTCGGCCGCCGAACTGCATGCGCAGGGCGGCCTCGTGGACGTAGCCCACGTAGTCGATGGCGGATTCGCGGTCGAGTACCTGTTGTCTTTCCATCCGGTGCGCCACCCGCAACTCGATCTCCAGACGAGACAGCTCGGGCAGGACAGCGCCGAACACCGCGCGGGCGTATCCGTCGGTATGGAGCAGGCCAGGAAGATGGACGGTCTGCGCTGTACGGATGCGAGCTGCGTGCCATTCAAGTTCGGCGATATCCAGCAGGCCTGACGGGAGCGTGCCCCTGTACTGCTCCCACCATCCACGTTCGCGCTGCTCGGCCATCTCCACGAGTGAGTCGACGTAAAGAGCATCGGCACAGGCATAGTTGCAGGCCAACGTGCGGACGCGGGCAGGCGCGATCGGGCGGACGCCGACCTCCATGTTGGAGATCTTCGTCCGGTCGATGCCCAGCAAGCCGGCCGCGTAAGCGGTGGTTGCCTCGGCTGCGACGCGCATCTTGCGCAGTTCGGCACCGAGCCGCTTCTGGCGCTCTGTCGGAGTGGAACTGCTCGGCATGTGCCCTCTCTTCCACGGACTGTGGGCACAGTCTGCCGCCGCGGGGGTGCCCAGTCCAACAAGCAGGAGGCAATTGCCTCCAATCCAACGACATGAGTGCCATAGCTGCGCTACGTTGGGTCACGCACCGCTCACACAGCGACGACGAGCCGGAAGTGCATCGCGCGGTCCTGCCCGCAACCTCCTTCCCTGGGAGGGGCGGTCCCGCGCCAGGGAGACAAGCCACTGCTCGTCCACAACGCAACCGCGTGAGCCCCTCGTGCGCACCCACGCGAAAGAGAGACAGCGTCAACTCACCACCCGTATCAGGGGAGTCAGCCATGCACTCATCTCCACTCACCGCACTCTGTCCGGCCGTCGCCGAGACGCGTACGCCGGTCCCGTATCCGTATCCCGGCAGCCCGCATCCCAACACCCAGCAGTACCCACAGCCATATCTGCGCTCCAAGGGCCGCTCCGGCCGTGGGCTCGCGATGAGCTTCACGCTGCCCGGCGACGTCCGCAGCGCGCTCATCGGCCGTACGGCGATCGCCGCCGCGCTGAAAGCGCACGCGCTCGCCCCGTACGTCTGGCCGACCACACTCGCAGCGACCGAACTCATCACTGTCACCGCCAGGATGAGCCCGGGCAAGGAGCTCTACGTATCCCTGCGCCACCGGGACGACGCGCTCCGCCTCCTCGTCTGGGACCAGCACCCCCAGCACTCCGAACCGGACGTGGCCACACTCTGCGAGACGCGGCGTCGGCGGGCGCTCTGGCTGCTCGCGGCTGTGGTCGACGACTGGGGCGGTGAGTGGGGTGCCTGCGAAGCTTCACCGCCGCAGCTGGGCATCAAGTCATGGGTTCTGTTGCCCTGTTGACCGTCCGATCGGGACACTGTGCCCCGCCCAAGCTGCCAGAGTTTCCCCGCTCACGGTGCCCACCGGCGCTCAGTTGTGCTGCCTGGGCAGTAAGCGGCGAACACGAAGGGCCGCCCCTGCCGCATCTTCATCCATCCCTGTAGCGCCGCCTTACTGGACTGGTGCATCGTCTGCTGTTTCCATTCGTGGCGTTGTTCGGCACACTGCGGAAGTGGACTCCAACCTCTATCCCGATCTTGCTGCTGTGGGCAGCCTGGCCTCCGCGCTGGAGCGGGCGGCGGCCGATCTCGGTGTGGATCTCGTGACGGTGCCCGGCGGCTGGGGATCAGCGGTTTCGGCGGGCATCGCTGCCTCGGTTCCTGAGCGAGAGCCGCTGTCCGTGCACATCGGGGCCGAGTACCGCTGGTTCGGCTTCTCCGGCTGGAGCCGAGGGGTCGAGCTCATTACCGGAGCGACATCAGCCCTCGAAGATGTCGTGCGGGCAGGCGTGGCGTGGGGAGAAGGAAGGAGCCTGCGGGCACTGCATGAGTTGCTGCCGTTCGTGCATTTCAGTGAGCTCGCCGAGGCCCACGAACGCGGGCCGGCCGCGGCGGTCGAGGTGCGGTGGCGTCTGATTCGGGAAGAGGCGGCTGACGCGCCGGACTTTCCTGAGTTCGGCCTGCTCGTGGAGGCGGCTCATGTGGAACCGCGGTTGCGACAGCTGTACCCGTTCTCCAGCCACTGGACGCTCGGCTTCAATGCCCGCACCGGTATACCCTGCCCACCCGAGGTCGCCATCGCTCCGTCGTGCGAGGGCCTCCCCTATCGAGTCCAGAAGTTCCCTCACGGCGGTGTCATCGCCGAAGCCGTCACCGTGGAGGAGGCAATCGCCCTCGCGGTTGCTCACCTCCCCGCTGGTCTTGGGCCCGCCGTCGCGGGAACTTCCGAACCACCTCGACGATGAGTGCCGGACAGGGGGCGAGATGACGCAACTGTTGCGTGGGGGCATTCGGCAGAAACAGGGGGCCGCGCCGTCGTCGGTCTCGATGGCTGTGCTCTGGGTGGAGGGCTTTGGTCTGCTTCTGGCGATGCCGCTCTTCGGAGTAGTGCCAGAGGCGAGGTCAGTCTTTGTGCTGCCCCTGGTTCTGCTGGCTCTTCTCTTTATCGGCTCGTTGGTATCTGCCGCGTACGTACTGCCTTCCGTTGCCCTCGGCCATTGGATGGGGGAGCGTTGGGGCAGCGGAAGGCGTTGGTGGTGGGTGGTGACCGCTGCCGTGTTGGTACTGGTGCCCGTAGTGGGCCTGCCGCTGGTCGTGGCCTTCTACGGACGAGGACCTGTGTTCAGTTCATGGCAGGACATCCTCGACTGGTTGCTGTACGCGTCAGCCCTCTACTGCATCTCCATACCGGCCGTGCTGGCCGCGCACAGAACGGTTTTGCGTGAGGACGCCGGTCACCCGGTTCGGTCTGTTGGCCAGATCCTCGGATACGGATCACTCGTGTTGCTGGTGGAGTTGGCAGGAGTCCTGATGGCGTTGATGGTGCTCGACTGAGGCGGACCGACTGTCAAACCGGAGTGGTGGGCCAGCTGTTGAGCCCTACCTTCTTTGCCGCCGGTCAACGGCCGTCAGAAGCCTGTTCCTCAGAGGTGTGGCAGGTGCCGCGCAGTCTGCGGATCTCGTCGCATGCGGTCCCGAGGCGCCGAGACGCCTGGTGAGGTCACGAGGTCATACGGGCCCGGCCACCGCGAGCGCGTCGCGGTGGCCGGGCCCTTGCTGTTACAGCAGGTGGTCGGCCTTGCCGGCCTTGATGTCGCGGATCATCTGCTGAAGCGCTTCGCGGCTGTCGGTGAGGAAGTTTTCCTCCGAACCCGCGACAGCGATGTAGCTGTTGCCCTGTTCGTCGGTTCCGATCCGGAAGCAGGAGTTACCTTCTCTGCAGAATGAGTCTTCCCAGTTGACGTCCGACATCGGTCATCTCCTCAGAGTTGGCGTGCGATGTTGTGGATGAAGTCGCGCGACTTGTCCGGCGACAGCGCGATTCCCACCATCCAGTCCAAGTGGGCTCGGTACTTGGCCAGTTGCGCGTGCGTGTGGACGAAGAGGGGTCCGTGCGACTTGTCGATCTGCACGGTGTCGAGCTGAGGCACCGGTCCTTCCGCATACAGGACGGTCTCCCCGGCGCCGGGGAAAGCTCCTGCCTCAAAGGGGATGACCAGCAGCGTCACACTCGTCTGCTCGGACTTCATCGGCAAGTGGCCGAACGGCGTCACCGATCCCGGCCACGCGGCAGCGTTCGCGGTCGTCGGCCCAGGAGTCGGGCAGGTACAGCTCCGGTGGATCAGGCCCGCGCGGAAGCTTTTCCTGGCCGGCCGACCACGGGCCGGGACCCTGACTCCTGCGGTCCCGACCCTTTCGCATGCGCTTTCTCAGACGCCCACGGTTCGCACCCGGTCTCCGCAGAGTTTGTTGATGTCGTCCACGTCCGATGTGACGACGACCCGTGGACCCGCGTAACTCAATGCCGTTGCGGCCACGACGGAATCGATGGCGTACTTGTGTCCATGGAGGTTCGCATTGCGAAGCAGGTCGATGGCCTGCCAGGTGATCGTCTCGGTCACAGGTAGCACTTCGAGACGGGACACGTGCCACCGAAAGCGGTCCATTCGGACCTTTGAATGCCAGGTCTCGATCAGCGTCAGGTTGCTGACAGCGACCAAGGCGTCCTTGGACTGCGCAGCCCGGACCAGCCCGACGATCCGGGGATCATTGTCGACGAACCGGTTCAGCCCTTCGGAGTCGAGGAGAAGGACGCCGTGGCTCAGCTGGCCTTGTGGGCGTCCCACCTGGATTCTCCCTCCGCTGTCGGCTCGACGCTTTCCTGCAGCGACAGGCCTTCGGCTTCCCGGAAGATTCCCGCAGCCCAATCCTGGATCTCCTGGTTCGGTGGGCCGATCTCTGCTTCCTTGGCCTGGAGCAGCTCCTCCAGCAGATCACGCTGTATCTGCCGCTCCACGGCCGCACTGATGTAGGCCGAGAAGCCGCGGGCTCCGACCCGTGCCTTCACAGCGGCGATCCGGCCGGCAGGCATGGAAACGCTGACCTTCTGGGCGGGGCCCTCGTCGGGTCCGTATTCCGCAGGAGTATCCATGAGCCGATGGTAGCAATTGATGTGGTAAATCTCTCGCCGGGCGTCTGCTGCCCCGCGCGCGCGGGGGGAGCGCTCTGAGGGCGGTGGGCGACCGGCGGCCTGCTGCAGCAGGTGGTCGGCTTTGCCGGCCTTGATGTCGCGGATCATCGCCGTACCCCGCGGGCCGGTGGATCGGCCGGTCCGCAGGATTACCGGGAGCCGGGGTCACCACTCGGAGCCTTGACCGTGACCAGCAGGCCGGCGAGCAGGCCCGCGAGCAGCGTGAGGCCGACCGCCCACCAGAGGATGACGGAGTAGCCGCCTAGAACCGCCCTGTCCGTCTCCCTCACGACCCCGGACAGTGCCGCCGGAAGTTTCTGTTGGCCGAACAGGACGCCTTGTTCGGCTGCTTTGGTGAAGCCCTCAGGAGCGCCTGATGTGTGGTCCAGCCTGGCGGCGACCGCCGAGGCGAGGATGCCGCCGAACAGGGGCGAGGCGGCCCAGCCGCCCGACTGCTGGGCCATGCTGACCATCGCCGCGGTCCCGCCGGAGTCCTGCGGGGAGATCCCGCCGGTCGCGGTGGCGAAGAGCGGCATGAAGGCCAGGCCGAGACCGAAGCCGATGAGGAGAGTGCCGGGCAGCACCTGGGTGGCGTACGCACTGTGGGCGTCGAGGCCGGTCAGGAGCGCCAGGCCGATCGCCACCAGCACCAGGCCCGGCACGATGATGCCGCGGGGCGCCAGTCGGCGGTACAGGCGGGCGGAGACCTGGGTGGAGGCGATGACGACCGCACCGGCCATGGGCAGCAGGGCCACGCCGATCTGGAACGGGGTATAGCTGAGGGCAAACTGCAGGTACCTGGTCAGGACCAGGTGCTGGACGAACATGCCCATGCCGATGAAGGTCAGGGCGAGGCAGGAGCCGACGCGGTTGCGGTCCTGGAAGACGTACGGCGGCAGGAGCGGGCTGGTCGTACTGGTCTGCCACCAGGCGAAGACCAGGAGCAGGGCGAGTCCGCCCACGAGGAGGACCACGACCAGGAGATCGGTCCAGCCGCGAGGCTCGGCCTGGCGGAAGCCGTAGACGAGGGCGGCAAGCCCGACGGAGCCGAGCAGCAGGCCCAGTGCGTCGAGGCGGGCAGGGGTGCGGACCGGGGTGTCGTGCACCAGGGCGGCCGCACCGATCAGGGCTGTCACGGCGATCGGGATGCCGGCGTACAGGCACCAGCGCCAGCTCAGGGCATCGATCAGCCATGCGCCCGCGAACAGGCCGACAGCCGTCCCGACGCCGGCGATCGCCGCGTAGTGATCCGGAAGAGGTGCGCGTTCAAGCCGGTTTCCGTGGCGCCGAAGAGGAGGCGGCCGGTGACGGCGTAGACGAGGACGGCACCCAGGCAGAACACATCACTGGCCGGGGTGAGGTCGAGGCCGCGTACCTGCTCGGGCGACATGAAGCCGGGGGATCCGATGAGCATCCCGGTGCGGGTGTGCAGACTGTCCCCGGCGAGGCTGTCCATGGCCCGCGCGATACCGAAGTCGATCACGCGCGGGCCGTCCACCGTCACCAGCACATTGGACGGTTTCAGGTCGCGGTGGATCAGGCCCGCCCCGTGGACCGACTGCAGAGCCACTGCCAGGCGGTTGGCGAGGGTGCGGACCGAGTGCTCGGGCAACGGCCCGAAATCCTTGGCGACCACGGTGGTCAGATCGGGCCCGGGGATGTACTGGGTCGCCACCCAGGGCACCGGGGCCTCCGTGTCGGCGTCGAGCACGGCTGCCGTCCAGGTCCCGCCCACCCGCCGGGCAGCCGCCACCTCGCGTGCGAACCGCCTGCGGAATTCCGGGTGCTGGGCGTGCTCGGCCTGCACCACCTTCACAGCAACTGTTCGTCCGGCTTCCGAGCGGCCCAGGTACACCAGGCCCATACCGCCCGCGCCCAGACGGGCTATCAGGCGATACGGGCCGATGCACATCGGATCCTCGGTGATCAATTGGTCCACGGCAACAAGGTAGTTGAGCGCCCCGGACCCCGGTGTCGAATCACGGTGAATCATCGATGCGGTGCGCCAACGCCATGCAGTCGGTGCTGGTCAAGGAGGTAGGGCAGGCCGTGACCTTCGAGATCCGTGGTGACGGCGAGCAGCACCCGATCGCATGCTCCGCACCGGCATCCAGTGGGAGTTCCTGCCCGGAGAACTCGGCTTCGGGTCGGGCATCACGTGCCGGCGTCGGCTGCGGGGCCGGAACGACGCAGGGGAACAAGGGGTGTGCGACTCCCGGCTGTCGGTGTCACCAGCCGCTGTGGCCGCTGTCCCCGTGACCGCCGCCGTGGTGGCCGGTGCCGCCTGCGCCACCCTCGGACCAGCTGCCCGGGTCCAGGTCGTGACCGAGGCCGTGGCCGCCGGTGGTGAAGTCGGCGTAGAGGTCGCTGAGTTCGTCGGTGAGTTGTCGGGTGAGGGCGTCGGCGCCGGTGGTCAGTGCCGCAGCGAGTTCCTCGTCGGCGGCCGGAGCCGCTCCGGCGGTTGCGGGTGCGAGGCGGCCGGTCGCGGTGAGGGCGGCCAAACGGCGGCGGTCGGTGATGCCCCGCAGGCCGGGGTAGACGGCAGGGGCCAGGCCCGCGGCCTGGACGAGGGCGGCGAGGGTCAGGTCGCGGTCGGCGGTGGACGTCGCGGAGCCGGAGCGGACCACGCTGTCGAGGCGGGCCAGCAGTGCCTGGCGGCGCGGCAGGTCGACGGAGAGAATGTCGTGGCGCTTACGGCCGCTGGGGTCGCGCCACCGGCGTACCCGGACCGCCCTCTGGTCCTCCAGTCGGGAGAGGTACTCGGTGGCGAGGAAGCGCGGTGTCCGGCGCAGCCAGTCCTTGAGGCTGGGCGGGGGCGCAGTCGCGCCCAGACTGTGCAGGACGTTGTTCAGGCGGCGGTCCTCGACGCGCCGGGGGTCCATCACCTCGATCCGTCGGGGGCCGAGGACGATCCGTCCGGCCAGGCCCAGGTCCGCCAACTCCGAGGCCCGCAAGGCGAACCGGAGCCGGTCCTCGGCCCGTATCCGGATTCGCCGCCTGCCCGGGACTATCGCGAGCAGGAGCAGTTCATCCCCCGTGGTCATACGTGCCAGGGTATGCGCGGCCGTACGCGGAGGGGAGCCCTCCGCGTACCCTCCGTGCCGGCTTCCGCGACCGGCCCCATCAGGCGCCCTCGAAGCCCAGGCGCGCGGCAAGGATGGCCGGCGTGCGGGCCGGACATCGGGCCGTCGGGCGTTGAGGTCGCGTCCGGCATCGGTCATCCCCTCGGAGTCGGCGTGCGATGTTGTTCTGCGGCGATCGTTCCGATGTTGAGTGCGGAGACGCTCACGCCGGGCTGGACGCGGCGACTTGCGTGCTCGGCGCGAGCCCGTCGTTCAGCTCGGCCCTGTCCGAGGCGAGCAGCCAGGACCCCGAAGGGCCACGGGTGAAGGCCAATGTGTGGGGGAGTGAGTACTCCTCGCACTCCGGGGCTCCTTCCGCTGCTTGAGCGGAAGTGAACGGGGGGTAGAGACGGGTGTCCTCCGTGATGTGCAGTGTCACGGTGTCACCCTCCTCGGCCGCGTCGTTCACCGTCACATCGACCGTGGCGCGGATGTACCCGCCGTCGGCCTGCCGGTAGGCGCGCCCTTGACGGACCAGCGCGGCGAATTCCGTCCGCAACTCGGTCCGCATCGACGGTGTGGCCGCGGCCGGTGGTTCGGGGGTGGGGGACTGAGCGGCGGCCCGGGTCACCAGGTCGGCGCGTTGTTGCAGGTAGCTCTGAGCGAGCTGGGACAGCCGCGCCCGGTCTGCCGCTGCGGGTGTCCGGGGAGCGAAGTTCGCCGATGCTGTGACGCCACCCGCGATTGCTGCCGCAGTCAGTGCCGCGGCGAGGGCGCTCATACGTGATCCGCGTGCGCGCACGTGTTTCCTCCCCGGAGGCGTATGAATGGTCGGGTTCGAAGATGTCCTTTGCGACGTCGACGTCGGCAGCGAGGCGAAGCCGTGTCCGAGAAGGGCCCATCTTTGACCCGTATGCGTCGGTCGGGCGGCAGGAACGGTGCTGTATCGCGTGAGCCGCACACCCCGGCGACCCCGACGGTGTCCGTGGCGCACCCGTGCCGAGCGCAGGGTCCTCTCGGCCGGGCGTACCGAAATGCCGATGACTCCGACCTCGCGTAACGTGACGAGTGACTGCACAGGGTAATTGAATGGATGCGAACGGGCTCACGGAACGTGCCACCGTCGCGAGGAACCTGCCCGACCGCGAGTACGTGAGCGTCGACGCGGTGCAGAGCGAGTACGCCAAGCACGCGTCCTGAACACTTCGGCCGGGGCGGCGACGCCGTCCCGGCCCGCTCTCCCTTGACCTGCGGAGGTCGGACGTGAATCTCGGCTTGCACTACTGGAACTACTCGACACCGGCCGACCCCGCGCTCATCGCGCCGACGCTCGCGGAGTCGGTGAGGATCGCCGAACAGGCGGGGATCTCGTCGTTCACCGTGATGGATCACTACTTCCAGATGGAGACCGGGCAGACCGTCGCCGACGACCCGATGCTGGAGGGGTACACCACGCTCGGCTACGTGGCGGCGGTGAGCGAGCGCATGACACTCGGCCTGATGGTCACGGGTGTGATGTACCGGCACCCCGGGCTGCTGGCGAAGATCGTCACCAGTCTCGATGTGCTGTCGCGCGGCAGGGCCAGGCTGGGCATCGGCGCCTCCTGGTACGAGCGGGAGCAGTACGGGCTCGGAGTGCCGGTGGTTCCGGTTGCCGAGCGGTTCGAACGGCTGGAGGAGACGATCCTGATCTGCCTGCAGATGTGGAGCGACGACAACGGCCCGTTCCGGGGCCGTCACTACCAGCTCGCCGAGACGCTGTGCGTGCCCGAGCCGATCGGCGAGCGCCCGCCGATCATGATCGGCGGCGGGGGTGAGAAGAAGACCCTGCTCCTGGCCGCCCGCTACGCGGATGCCTGCAATCTGTTCGCCACCGACCAGGATGAAGTGGCCCACAAGCTCGATGTACTGCGCGCCCACTGCGCCGCGGAGGACCGTGACTACGACGCCATCGCGAAGACCGTGATGTACAACGGCCCGGTGCTGGCCAGGCCGGACGCGTTTCTCGCGGACGCGGAGGCGTACGCGAGCCTGGGCATCAGCGAGATCCAGGTGCTGCCCGACCGGCACCCGGTCAGCTTCACCCACCAGATCGCCGAGCACATCGCACCTGGCATTGCCGCGATGGGGTAGCCGGACAGGGAAGGTCTCCGGGTGGCCGGGGTTGTTCGCCACCCCGGCGCCCCTGGCACCGCACCGCCCGACCAGGTGTATTGACCACAGTGTTGTTGACGCGGGCGATGGGTGGGTTGCCTTATGCCTTATGCCTTGGGCTGGTGAGGCGCGTGCGGCGCGGCGCGGTCATCATGGGAGACGAGGGCGAACCTGCCCGGCTTCGTGGTCACCCGAGGCGGTGAGTACTGCTTCCGGCCGGGTCTGCGCGCGCCCTGCGCCGGCTCGCCGAACTGGAGGACTGAGGGCCTGCCCCGCCCGGCCTGCCCGGGATGCGGTCTGCCTCGCCGGCCGGCCAGGAGTACGGCGAGCGCCGTACGGAGCCCGGTGAGGTCACGGTGGTGGGCGCCCAGGAGGTGCTGAGGGTCATATGGGTGCGCGACGTCTGTGGGATCACCTCCAGGAACATCCAGTCGGCGGTGGGCTGGTGGCGGTCCCGTTCGTGCTGATTGTGACGATCACCTCGCTGGATATCTTCACCGGGCGCGATATCCAGCTGGGTCCACTGCTGGTCATCGCGCCCGCTCTGACCGCCTCCCTCGCCGGGCCACGGCTCACCGCTGTCGCCGGGGTCCTGGCAGTGGCGGCCCAGGTGCTCATCGCTGCCTTCCTCGGCGAACTGACCACGACCAACCGCATAGCGCAGATCATCGCGCTGGCCGGGCTCTCCGCCTTGGCGGTTTTCATGCGGTTCGTGCGGGAGCGGCGCGACCGGGCGCTGAGCCGGGCACGCTCTGTGGCGGAGACGGCTCAGCGGGTTCTGCTTCGGCCTCCGCCACGCCGGATCGGGCCGTTGCAGGTGGCATGGCTGTATATGTCCGCGGAGGACGAGGCCGAGATCGGGGGCGATCTGTTTGCGTTCGCCCGCGCCACGCACGCCGCGACCCGGGTGGTCATCGGCGATGTCCGGGGCCACGGGCTGGCCGCCATCGGTGAGGCCTCGGTGGTGCTGGGGGCATTCCGTGAGGGCGCTCACCGGTATGACACCCTCCCCGGGCTGGTGACCGCCCTCGAAGACAGCGTCTCCCGGAACCTGGAGGACGTGGCGGACACCGAGCACGACGCCGGCGAGCACTTCATCACCTGCCTCGTCCTGGAGATCCCCGACGACGGCCTGGCGGCCGCCGAGATGATCAATTGCGGACATCCCCCGCCTCTGCTGGTGCACGATCAGCAGGTCACGGTCCTGTATGCCCGACAGCCCCTGCCTCCGCTGGGCGTGTGCGAACGATCGATCGAGGACGACCGCGTCGACCCGTTCGCCTTCACAGGCGGTGACATGCTCGTCCTCTACACCGACGGTGTCATCGAAGCCCGCTCGCCGTCCGGAGCGTTCTACCCGCTCGCCGAACGAGTCGCCTCCTTCCCCGCCACCAGTCCCGATACTCTGCTGCACCACATCCACCGCGATCTGCTCGCCCACACCGGCGGCCAGCCGGCCGACGACGCCGCCCTCCTGGTCATCGAACGCACGCCTTCTCACCGGCCGCGTCTCACGCCCCGTCCCACCGACGGTCACCACCGGCACCACCCCGGCGGAGCCGGCACGTAGATCCAGGTCGACGCCGATGTCGGATTCTCGCCAGCGGACGGCCAACGGCCAGTGTTTGACTGCTCGCGTGATCACCACGCAGCCGGACAAAGCCCGCCTCTTCCGCTCCCTGCACACCCTCGCCGGACCCCTCGCGCTCGCCAACGCAACCGGTGACTACGGCTCCCTCACCGGCGGCATCGCCTTCCCGGAAATCAACGCGCTGTTCTCCGGGACCCGCTGACCGGGCCACCACAATTCAGCATGACAACCAGGGTGCCTCGGCACACCGTGCCGTTGTGACTGAGCGGCTTGTCCGGCTAGGCGCCGGTGGTGCCGTCGACGATCTCCCGGATCAGGTCGAGGTGGCCGTTGTGCCGCGCGGTCTCCTCGATCAGGTGCAGCACGATCCAGCGCAGATCGGGATGCCAGTCATCTCTCTGCGGGCGCTTGGCCGGCGTGTCCAGGTCGTGGGAGGCGACCAGTTCGCGGTAGCGGGCGGTCCGCGCCTCGTACTCCGACAGCAGATCGGCGAGCGGGATGTCCACCGCGATGCGCATCTCGCGGTCGGGGTCCTCGTCCGTCCACGGCCCTTCGTCCTCGCCGCCGAGGAAGGCCACTTCGAACCAGTAGTACTCGACCCAGCTGAGGTGGTTGATCAGCCCGGAGACCGTCATCAGGGGCGAGCCGGGGAGCGGGGCGCGGCGGGCATCTTCCGGTGAGATGCCCTCGCACTTTGCGCGTGCGGTGTCGCGGGCGTAGTCGAGGAAGGTGGCCAGCTGGGTGCGCTCGTCCCAGGCGGGAGGCGTATCGGTGCGTGTCATCGGCGTACACGATCTGCGATCTCCTGCCCCCTGTCCATCGCATTGTTCCATTGGGGCCCGCCCCTGGGCCCGTGGGCCCAAGCCCGGGCGGGCGGAGCTCATTACGCTCGTACCCGACCATCCATGAGCCCACCTGACCAGGCGCCCGGCATGAGCGCCTGTCCGGCGTGCCCATGCGCACCTGGATCTTCACGTTCCACCACTTCTTGGGGTGATGTGTCGATGAGTGACGGTTTCTTCTACTCGTACCACCTCGGCTGGAGCCGCCCGGATGCCGAGTCGCTCTTCGGTGATCTCGACGCGGCAGGACTGCGGCTCAGACATCCCGTCACGAGGCGGGTCACGCTCCTCGGCCCGGGACCGGACCCGTGGGGCACTCCGTCGTGGGTGACCAGGGAGCAGCTCGTACTCCTGGCCGGCCTGCAGCGGCTCGACAGGGTCGACTTCCTGCTGTGGGTGAACAGCGGAGCCGAAGTTCCGGCGCGCATCCGGCGGATGGGGGACGGAGTCGTCGCACTCGAATTCGGATTCGGACGGCTGACGCGGGACGAGCAGGAGGTGGCCGCGCGGGCGATCAGGGAGGCGATAGGGAGGGCTTCCGTGCTCTGTATCGGCTTCGTGGTCGACCGGGAGGGCGCTTCCGCGGCAACCGACTGGAGCGGTGTCGTCATCAACGGCACGACATTCTTCGACAGTTGGCCCGACACGCTTGCCGTGCGGCATGAAATCGCCGCGATGCAACCGCAGTTGTCCGGGGTGGCTTCATTCGACCAGTCTCCTTGGATGCTGTTCGGGAGTGAGGTCCCCAGCCGGTAGCGGAGGCGGTTCCCTGACCTTCCGGGTATCTGCAACTCCGGGTGGAATCAGCAACTTTGAGCCTCGCATTGGGTCCTGAGGCCCATGCCCGAAGGGTGCCGATGTGGTCGGATGCGTGGAGTGGCTGAACTGTGGCTGCACACCGGCAAGCTGGGGGACTCGTCGTGTCTGGCATAGGCGGATTTGCGGTTTCGGGCGGCGCCGGTGGAGGTGCTGCCGTGGCTCAGCAGGGCAGGCAGTCGTTGCCGCGCCCGCTGCAGGCGGTGCTGATCCTCGTCCGGGTCCTCTTCGCGGCCGCGGTCCTGGGCGGCGCCGGTGTGCTGACGGTGGCGTCGGCGGTCAATGAGGTCGACGGCCAGCTGCTCGGTCTGCTGCTGTACGCGGCGCTGCCGAGCGTGACCGCGTTCGTGCTCTCGCTGTATCTGCGGACCGGTGGCATCTGGATCTGGCGCGGACTCCTGGCCGTACACGTCTGGCTCACCCTCGGCGCGCTGGCGACCCTCGGCGGGGACGGCGGCGGGCGAGGCGTGACGCAACTGGTGATGCCCGTCGCCGTTGTCATCATGCTGTTCCGGCCGAGCTCGCGCGACTGGTTCGAGCTTCCCCTCGAACAGCGCTTGCCGCACCGGCCGTTCAGCATCGCGCGGATGATCAAATGGCGCCGCGACGACGGCGGTCAGACCGCGATGGAATACCTGGGCATGGTCCTGGTGGTCGTGGCTCTCATCGGCGGACTCATCGCCACGGGGATCGGCGCCCAGCTGACCGGCCAGATGCAGAACGCGATCTGCCGGCTGACCGGAAGCGCGTGCCCTGCGCCCGGGGGCGATGTGGTGGCGGGGGACGGGGAGCATTCCGGGGGTACGGAATCCGGCGGGCCCGGCTCGGGCTCGGGCGGCTCGGACTCCGGTGGCGCGGTTGCGTCCGGTGGTACGGATTCGGGTGGGGCGGTTGCGTCCGGTGGTACGGATTCGGGTGGGGCGGTTGCGTCCGGTGGTACGGATTCGGGTGGGGCGGTTGCGTCCGGTGGTACGGATTCGGGT